>JAACPN010000001.1 GCA_009995425.1 Legionella sp.
AGAATTAATGGAATGGCGTACTAGAATGTCCCACAAAGCTTTACTATATCGATAAACCTCAGTATGCCAACCAGCAGAAAGACGATTCATTTTTAAAAGCGCTGGCTGAAGGTGGTTATCAAGTTGAGGCGCTTGCTCGTTGTTATTATCCAGAAGGCATACTTGTTGAAGCTAATCCGAATGAATCAGCACTTGATGTAACCCAACGATTGCTCAAGTCTGATTCTATTATCTTGTTTGAAGCTGAAATTGAGTACCAGCAATATTTGATTCGCACAGATATCCTGGTTAAACATAAAAATCACTTGAAGTTGATTGAAATTAAAGCCAAAGCCATCGGCAGTGAAGGCCTTCAAAAAGTTGAAAAAAGAGATGGAACCATCAGCGAAAAATGGAAAACTTATATTGCAGACGTTGCTTTTCAAAAATGGGTTCTTCAGCACGCTTATTCGAATTGCCGCATCTCAAGTTATTTGATGCTGCTTGATAAGGAGAGTATTTGCCCTACGGATGGATTGAACCGCAAATTTCTACTGACTAAAGATCCATCAGGCAAACAAAAGGTTAAAATTTTAGAGCCATTATCTGCTGAAGATTTATCAGTGCCTCTACTCAAAGAACTTAACGTTGATCATTTAACGGATAAAATTTGGTCTGAGTGTGATGCATCAGGGCGCACCTTCAGAGATAGCTTTAACGCGGTTAGCCAACAGTATTTTCAAGGCTTAAAGTCAGCACCTATTCCTAAAAAAGCATGCGCTCAATGCCAATTTAAAGCCCTACCACATGATGAAGCACATGGTTTGCTGTCAGGGTTCAAGGAGTGTTGGCGTGAGGCGCTTGGCTATCGTGATAAAGATTTTCTTGATCCTATTATTTTAGATTTGTGGGGTTTTGGTAAAAAAGAGAAGTGCATTCAAGGCGGTTTGATAAAACTACGTGATTTTGATGAAGCTGATTTATCAATCAAAGATGATGAGAAGCCGGGTTTATCTTCAAGTCAGCGCCAATGGTTGCAGATTGAAAAGGTTAAAAATGACGATGATACCGTTTGGATAGACGAAGTCGGGCTACGTGATGACATGCAATCATGGGTGTATCCCCTGCATTTTATTGATTTTGAAACAGCAATGTTACCGATTCCCTTTAAAAAAGGTGCGCATCCATACCAAGGGATAGCCTTTCAATTTTCACATCACATCATGGATGAAAAAGGTTGTGTGGCGCATGTGGGTGAATATTTGAATACTGAACCCGGCGTTGATCCAACGTTTGATTTTATTCGCGCACTAAAAGCTGAACTTGAAAAAGATTCTGGAACTATTTTTCGTTACAGCAACCATGAGAATACTTATTTAAACATGAGCTTGCGACAATTGCTTGATCCGCCAGAACCTCCGCCAGATCTGAACGAGCTAATCTTATTTATTAAATCAATCACCAAATCATCAAAGGATAGCCAAGAAAAATGGGTAGGCAATCGGTGCATGGTGGATTTATTGGAGCTGGTGAAACGCTTTTATTATGATCCTGAGACCAACGGTTCAAATTCAATTAAGAAGGTATTACCGGCTATTTTGAATCGCTCTAAGTATCTGCAACAAAAATATGGTCAGCCAAGTTACGGTTGTGAAGGGGGGATAAGCAGTAAAAATTTTAAACGTCAGCAGTGGATTGTTTATGAAAACGGTATGATTAAAGATCCCTATTCGCTGTTAGAGCCTATCAATCAAGATATGCCTGATGATAATACTGAACGGCTGTTTGATGATGAATACCTCAAGGAGGGAGGTGCCGCCACGATAGCCTATGCAAAATTACAGTTCACACACATGAGTGATTTTGAGCGAGAGGAGTTGAGAAAGGCCTTACTCAAATACTGTGAACTGGACACATTGGCGATGCTTATGATCGTTGAAGCATGGCAATGCATGCTTAAATAAGTCTTTTCCAATCAAAATAAATAGCATCATCATTGATGAAGCAAATTTTTATTTGACAAGAATCATTTTATCGTCAATAATTACAAGCATCATAACTATGGATGCAATAATTTTGGATTTAATCAATTTTGCCTCAGTCACAGCAGGCCACTCATTTCGCGGAAAAATACCAGAGGTAAAAAGCTCAGGTATTTATGTTGTGCAAATGAAAGATATTAATGCTGAATATTCTGTAAATTGGGACGTCGTCATTGAAACGCAATTAGCTGCTCGACAGTCTGCAAACTGGTTACGGCCAGGAGATATTTTATTTGCAGCTCGTGGCCAACGTAACTATGCTGCATTAATAGATGATGGACTCAAGGAACGCATCGCCTTAGCTGCACCGCAATTTTTTGTTATTCGTTTGAATCAACCTGACATCCTACCGGAGTACTTAACGTGGTTTTTAAATCAATCTATTGCACAGCGATATTTTCTAAGTCATGCAGAGGGTAGTACGACACTGAGTATTCGTAGGCAAGTATTAGAGGCTACACCTGTTATTCTGCCTTCATTAAAACAACAGAAAATCATCATAGAATTAGCTAAAACGATCAACAAAGAAAAGCAGCTTGCTAAGAAGATAATTGCAAATGGCGAACAGCTCATGCAATGCCTGCTTAATGAAATCAGTCAAACTCAATTAAACCTAGAGGAAGTCACACCATGTTAAACAGCCATGCGCCAAATACGAAAGACATCAATGCCGATCCAGTTAATCAAGATGCTATTAATAAAGCGCTCATGGCTGCATGTGATACTTTTCGAGGAACAATCAGTGCCGATACCTATAAAGATTTTATTTTGACCATGCTTTTTTTGAAATATATATCAGACGTTTGGCAAGATCATTTTGATGAATACCAAAAACAGTATGGTGATGAACCAGAGCTCATTCATGAAATGATGAAAAATGAACGATTCGTGATTCCTGAAATTTCACTAAAAAATGATGATGGTTCAACCAAAGAAAAATTTCAGGCAACGTTTCAAAATCTATGGGAACGACGCCATGAGCCCGGAAATGGTGAGCGTATTGATATGTGCTTACATGCCATTGAAGAAGCAAACGGTAGGAAGTTGCGTGATAATGCCAAAAGTGTTTTCCAAGACATCAGTTTTAATACCGATAAACTCGGTGAAGAAAAACAAAAAAATACTATTTTAAGACACTTGTTGGAAGACTTTGCAAAGCCTGCTTTGAACTTAAGACCTTCACGTGTGGCGGGACTTGATATTATTGGTAACGCCTACGAATACCTCATCAAAAATTTTGCTGCGAGTGGAGGCCAAAAAGCCGGCGAGTTTTATACACCTCCTGAAGTATCAAGCTTGATGGCAACACTACTCGATCCTCAACCCGGTGACAGCATATGTGATCCCGCTTGTGGCTCGGGTTCATTATTAATGAAGTGTGGACGATTAATTCGTAAAAACACAGGTCAAAAAAATTATGCTCTTTTTGGCCAAGAAGCAATTGGGTCTACTTGGTCACTCGCCAAGATGAATATGTTTTTGCATGGCGAGGATAATCATAAAATTGAATGGGGCGATACCATAAGAAGTCCCAAATTATTAGATAACAAAGGACACTTGCTGTTATTTGATATTGTAACCGCTAATCCTCCGTTCTCATTAGATAAGTGGGGGCATGATGAAGCTGGGGCGGATCATTTTGGGCGTTTTCGTCGTGGTATACCACCTAAAACCAAGGGTGATTATGCATTTATTTTGCATATGATTGAAACCCTAAAACCTAAGTCGGGCCGTATGGGGGTTGTTGTTCCACATGGTGTTTTATTTAGAGGTTCAAGTGAAGGGAAAATTAGGCAAAAATTGATAGAAGAAAATTTATTAGATACCGTAATTGGCTTACCTGAAAAACTTTTTTATGGCACAGGCATTCCAGCAGCCATTCTTATTTTCAAAAAGCAAAAGTCAGATGATAACGTTCTTTTTATTGATGCATCCAAAGAATTTAAATCGGGTAAAAATCAAAATCAGTTATCTCAAGCAAACATTGATAAAATCATTGAGACATATAAGCAGCGTCAATCTGTTGATAAATATGCGTACCTAGCAAAGCTCGATGAGATTAAAGAAAACGATTACAACCTTAATATTCCCCGCTATGTCGATACCTTTGAAGAAGAAGAAGAGATTGACTTGATGGCGGTTCGCGCTGAACGCATGGTGCTAAAAAAAGAATTGGCTGAGCTTGAGCTTCAGATGGAAGGTTATTTGAAGGAGCTGGGTTATGAATGACACGCCAAAACATACCTTAAGCGTTCAAGATGAAATAACCGATTTTTTGCTCTATACCACGCCAAACGGCAAAATTAAAGTCGAAGTACTATTGAATCATGAGACCTTATGGCTAACTCAAAAGCGGATTGCCGAGCTTTTTGGTGTGGGTGTTCCGGCGATATCAAAACATTTGAAGAATATATTCGAAAGCAAGGAATTAGATCCTAATGCAGTTATTTCCATTTTGGAAACAACTGCTGACGACGGTAAAATCTATCCGACGAAATATTACAATCTTGATGCCGTGATTTCTGTGGGTTATCGCGTTAATTCAAGTCAAGCCACACAGTTCCGTATTTGGGCCACCCAATTGCTTAAAGAGTATATTATCAAAGGGCATGTTCTGGATGACGATCGTTTAAAAAATGGCCGCTATTTTGGAAAGGATTACTTCCAAGAATTGTTGGAACGGGTTCGTTCCATTCGAGCCAGTGAAAGAAGAGTTTATCAAAAAATCACCGATATTTTTTCCGAATGCAGTCGTGACTACGACCGAGATTCTGAGACAACACGACAGTTCTACGCGCACGTTCAGAACAAATTTCATTATGCCATTACGGGCAAAACAGCTCCCGAAATTATTTACAGTAAAGCCGATGCCAACAAACCGCTCATGGGGATGATGACGTACAAAAATGCCCCTGACGGCAGGGTTTTAAAATCCGATACCATCGTCGGTAAAAATTACTTGTCAGAAACAGAAATTAAAAAACTTGAGCGCGCGGTGTCAGCGTTTTTTGATTACATTGAGCGCATTATTGAGCAGCGAAACACATTTACCATGGAAAGTTTCGCCGAAAGCGTCAATAAGTTTCTGGAATTTAATGAATACCAAATTCTAGAAGGTTATGGGCGAATAAGCCGAAAACAAGCGGAACAAAAAGCCTTTGCGGAATACGATAAATTTAATAAACGCCAAGCCATTGACTCAGATTTTGATCGCGCCATTCAGGCGCTTGCTCAAAAGAGTGACTATAAAAGTGGGGATAATGATGCTTAAGAAAGAAAGAGCTGGGCTTGAGCTTCAGGTGTCGGATTATTTGAAGGAGTTGGGTTATGGTGCCTAAGGAGTGGATGCGTGAGCCTATTAAAAATGTCTGTGAAACAATAATCGACTGCGTTAATAAAACGGCGCCAGTTGTTGATTACCAGACCCCATACAAAATGATACGTACTACAAATGTGCGCAATGGGCGCGTAAATACATCTGATGTTCGTTTTGCAACAGAAGAAACATATAAAAAATGGATTAGAAGAGGCGCTCCAAGAAAAGGGGACTTAATTTTTACTAGGGAGGCACCTGTCGGTGAGGTAGGAGTTCTTGAAAACGCACAGGGTGTTTTTCTTGGACAGCGTACTATGATGTATCGTGCTAATACCGATATAGCAGACAATTATTTTCTATTTTATTCGTTGCAAAGTCGATTCTGCCAAAAGCAGATTGAAGATCTTAGTAATGGTGGTACGGTCGCACATATGCGAGTGCCTGACTGTGGGGAAATAATCATAAATGTTCCACCACTCCCTGAACAAAAAAAAATCGCCAAAATCCTATCGGCATGGGACAAAGCCATCACTACCACCGAAAAATTATTAGCCAACAGCGAGCACCAGAAAAAAGCGCTAATGCAGCAGTTGCTGACGGGGAGGAGGCGGTTTCCGGGGTTTGATGCAGAGTGGGTTATTATTTATCTTTCAAATATCTCAAACATTGTTATGGGATCCTCACCAAGTTCTCAAGCTTATAACCAAAATGGTATAGGTCTTCCTTTGGTACAAGGAAATGCTGATATAGCAGGTAGAAAATCAGCTCCGCGGATATTTACATCAGAAATCATAAAAGAATGTGCAATTGGGGATATTCTACTTAGCGTGAGAGCCCCTGTTGGGACTGTTGCGATTTCTCAGCATAGAGCATGTATTGGGCGTGGCATTGCAAGTATCAAAGCTAAAAAAGGCTTTCATCACGAATTTTTATATCAATGGTTTCTATGGTTTGAGCCCAAATGGGGTTCGCTTTCTCAAGGTAGTACTTTTGAATCTATAAATAGTAGTGACATTAAGAGTTTAAAAATCCAAATTCCTGACCCAGACGAACAGCAAGAAATTGCCTCGGTACTTTCTACCGCTGATCTAGAAATGAAAGTGCTAAAACAAGAGCTGGATTATCTGAAACAAGAAAAAAAGGCATTAATGCAGCAACTTCTAACCGGCAAACGACGGGTGAAATAAAATGGCGAATAATAATGATAGAAATATTTTGAAATTATCAAAAACCGAGTTAGTTAATTATAATCAAATAAATATCCTATTAGGAAAAAATGGTTCTGGAAAAAGTAGTATTTTAAGAGAAATGGCAGATCATCCACAAAACAAACCTGGTATTGTGCGCTATATTAGTCCTGAAAGGGGCGGGGCATTACAACACAACTCAAGCGTATTAGATGCGATAGATAGCAACCCTGCCAGAATGGTTAATTCAAGAAAAAAAAATCAATGTTTGGAGTTTCGTACACAAAGTGCTGCACAATATAGTCGTTTAGAATATATTGTTCTTCGAGAAATTGAGAAAGACAAAAGAAAAGATCATGATTATGATTTTTATCGATATTTGGAACAAATAAATTCTTTACTTGAAAATATAGAAATAAGACGTACGGCAATTTTTTCTAAGAAAGGATTTGAAGTATATGAAAAAAACTCTAATAACGCCCATGTTCAACCAATACCTATAACAGAAATAAGTAGTGGTGAATCAGAATTAATTTCTTTAGCTATAGAATGTATGGTTTTTGAGATGGAATGTGAATCAGATAAAGAAAATTATTTACTTGTTGATGAATTAGATGTTCATCTCCATCCAGATTCACAAGTGAAATTGTGTGAATTTATTATTAATCTTTTTAAAACTAAAAATATCAAAATTTTTATTGCAACACACAGTACTCCTATATTAGCTGGTTTTTCTGATGAGCTGAATGTTCATGTTGGATTTATAAAAAAAGGACAAGCTGAAGTTAAATTTAATCCAATTTCAGAAGAATATAAAAATATTCTTCCTGTTTTTGGTGCTCACCCTTTATCAAGTATATTTAATAAAAACCCAATTTTATTAGTTGAAGGTGATGATGATGTTCGAATATGGCAAAAAGTGGTTCGTAGTTCTGGTGGTGCAGTAAATTTATATCCTTGTGCTGTGGGTTCAGAAACCAAATTAAAAAAACATGAAGAAGTAGCTAATAAAATTCTGACAGCAATATCGGTCATTCCGCACCCTGCAAGAAAGAATTTTCATTTAATTTTGGA
>JAACPN010000002.1 GCA_009995425.1 Legionella sp.
AAAAATATTTATTTCTCCAACATTTCACCCCAAAATAGTCGCTGAAAGTCCATTGGCTATGGGCCTGATGGACCTCATAAAAATCTACGATGATCTTATTGCCATGCTCAAGTTACTCTATTTGGCTGGATGTTTCACGTCAGAGCAAGATTACTACGCTAATATCAGACGTATTCAAAAAAAGATAAATAGGATGTTAAGCGAAATAACATTTACGTAATAATTGTCTCATGCCGAAAAGAGCAACTATCATGGAATGCAAATAAAAGACAAATCATGCTATAATAATTCAATAAACGAACATTTAGAGACTTACATGCCTTTAAATAACACATTGAATGCTCTATCAAACGCCATAAATGATGGTCAACTCGATCAAATTCAAGAAATACTCCAAGATCGTGATGCACATGGTTTCCCACATATTGACATCAACGCAGGCACTCCGAGTATACTGCACCAAATTTGTTTTCTTGGTGGGCGTACCTATGGCCCAAGAATAGAACAAGCAAGAATAAGGGAAATGTTCGAGTATGTATTAAATTTGAGGGATAACTACGGAAATCCCATTGCAAACCCCAACGTCATGCATTGTAATGCTGGTAATATTATTACTGCCATAGTCGATTTAAATGATATCTATTTGTTACAACTTGTTCTTGATTTAAGAACAAATCAAGGTGAAATGGTTGCAAATATTTATGCCGGAGCAGAGCCTGGACATTTTTGGTCCCCATTAAGAAGAGCCGTATATTCAAATAAAATAGACATGGTTAGAGCACTCGTTGATGCGAGAAAAGCAGATGGTACGCCACTACTAACAGTGGCCCAAATCAATACTGACTTGAGAGGAGCAACTTCAAATCAATTTGGTCCCGGAGCTTATGTCACCAGCAATGAATGTACAAATTATTTAACTCAGTACCTTAGGGATAGAAATACTCAGCCTCCAACTAATGCTGTCCAACAAAGACAAGCTCCAGTAATACAAGCAGCGGTACAACCTATTGCCACTGAAAATCAATTTGACGCAGATCAACAAAACACTCATGACCCCTCTGTTACTCAAACAGCAAGAGGCAGTTTACTCGCATTAAATATAACTTATAGCAGTTCGCTAAATGAAGAGCGGTGTTTCGAAGAAATTAAAGCGTTTATTTGTGATTACGATTACTCTACGGTATTAAATACATTAGCAAATAAAGAAAAAAAAGATGGCGCGGAAGAATTTTTAAATTTATTACAAAGCAGATTTACTACCACTCATAGTTATACAGGTTACACCATTAAAAAAGTACTTGCCTTAGTCTGGATGGGCATTAAAGACAATAATATCGCTGTCTTTCCAGAAGAAATCAGACGTACATTTCAACCAAGTACAAGTGTGGCCCCCCCTGAAATTATTAATACAAAAAAATCCTCCTTTATTGAAAAATTCATTGAAGCATCGAGGGAATATAAAGAACGCGGCAAGAACATGGATATCTGCGCTGGTGGCTCTATTCATAAGTTACTCGAGGCGTTGAATCATGCCCATATCAATGTAGTGATTACGACCGGTGCTCAATCAGTAAAGCCGGCAGCTAACGAAATGGCGTTGGCTATTGTAGGTTTACAATTACGAACAAAAGAATTAGACGTACAAAATCACATATTGAGTAACTGGGATGCTGACAATGATACGACTACATCTGAATTCAAAAAATCCATTACAACATCTGTAGACCAAGGGTTAAAAAATCACTTTGGCACACTTTTGACCGAAAATGATAGGGGTGAAATAGTTAATTGCTTACCTGATATGCCAAGACCTCCTGTACCGCACAAAGAGTTAAATGAATTAGTAACAACTATAACCAATACGGTTCAAAAAACAGGGACTCCTTCTCGAATAATTTGTGTTACTGCATTACACAAACTAGCTTGTGAAATATATTTAGAACAACTCACTGATGAAGAAAAATACCAAAACTTAAATTCAGAATATGAAGCATTTAAACAATTAGATAAACTCATGGAAAAGATTGATAAAGAAGCAAAAGTCAATAAAGAAGAAATTATCACAAGCATAAAATCTACCCTTGAAGAGCAAGATAAAAGCCTTTTAGAAAAATATAATTATATTAATTTAAAGTATTCTGCATTTATTCTTCTTTCAAAATTTGACCCCTATCTAAAAAAACTAGATACTCTAAAAGAAAAAACGTCGAATTCCATTCATAAAAACAAATTAGAGCTATTTCATGAAAAAATAGATCAATGTGCAATACTTTTCAAAGAAAATTTAATGGGCAGTAATGTAGATATCGTGGAATTAACAACACAATTAAATGATGCTGTGCAGGATCATATAAATACTGTAAAAAATGACTTAGAAAATGAACCCGGTATATGGCGAAACCTTAATCCGATCATTAAGGGCATACTAGGAGTTCTTGCTGTATTACTCGTTCTTCCGGCTATTATTGTTCACAACGCATCTACCCATGGATTTACGGGTACATTTTTCAAAACACCTAAAACGGAGGTCACAGAAGAATTCGAGAAGAAAAAACTTGATGTTCATCCAAAGGATGATTTTTCTGAAAATGATACTCCAGCAGTATAAATTCTGCGTCACTGCATTTTTCTGCAGTGACGCAGAACTGCGTTTCAAAATTTTCCACATAAAATCAATCAATTAACCATCAATATTCAATCCCGCAGAACGGGAATGAACAAAATAGATGCCTTAAATCCTTGCGAAGCAAGCAACGGTTTGATAATTTTTAACTGAAGCGTAACTGACGAGCCTGTGCGACTCAGGCGAAACCTTTGGGTCTTATGCAAAGCCACCCTCATTCCCAAACCCTGTGGCCGGGCGTTAGTCGGGAACCTTAAACCATCACCTGATTTCTTCAGGACCTTCTGTAACCAGTCAGAGCAAATTCAAGTAAGAATTTGAACCTCACAATGCAAACCTGTATTGACTTAAGCGCTTAGCCTTGTTGTTTTGCTATGCACTTTTTTACCTAAAACCAAGGAGGAAACCAACCCAAAAACCGTTGTTCGATGTTTACAACTGATTTGCCGCTGTGGGCCTTGTGGTGTTAAGCCAAGTATCACCTTTGAGTGAACTGCCCAATCAACACTTACCGCGTCAGGGCAAATATTTTTAAAGGCGTTATCATGCAGAAAAAATCATTGCGACAAACGGCCAACCGTTACATTCAAACCAATCGCTCGGGCTCTTTGCGTGATAAAAAACAACGTCGCTATGTCATTTATAAACTCATCGACGATTTATTTTACTTAAAATCTAACCCCTCAACCTGGGAAGCACTGCCACCCGAACAATTTCATAAACTCGTGGCGCTTTGGCAAAAGAAAAAAATCAAACCCTCGACCATCATGAATCACATGACCATTATTCGAGAATTTTTGGTGAGCATTGGCTACAACACCAGCACGCTCAACAACTCAAACTTAGGCCTAACAAAACAACGCAACCCTAAAAAACAACCCTCCATGAATCAAATAAGCTTAGAGCAAGCCGAATCCCCTATTGCACGCGTTTTATTAGGGCTTCAAATTCATTTTGGATTAACGCTCAGTGAAGCCATGCGCTTGGTGCCGGCAATCCATGTTCAAGAACAGCAACTTTGGCTCACCCGCGAAATGACGTTTAATAACGAAGACCGGTTTGTACCCTTTCATACGACGGAACAAAAAAAGGTTCTCTGCGTATTAGCTGAGCTAACAAAACCCCACCAGAACTTAATCGAAAGCCATGGTTATGACGCGGTGCGTTTTGCCTGGCGCGACGCTTTGCGTGCTTTAGACTTTCCGGCACGAAAGGCCTACCGCTATGTGTATGCACAAGCACGTCAAAAAGCATTAATAACGACGCTCAATCACTACAAAACCACGTTAACCATCATGGATGAAATGGGTTTGAAGTCTCGTACCACGCTTTGGGGGTATTTACGTGAGTAAAACCAAACTTCGTAGCGCACAGTTCTCGATCAATAAGCTCATCAAACAAATCCAAGGCTACTCCTACGCCAGTAAAGCTGACACGAAACATATGCTGAACCGCTGCGTGAAAGATTTACATGAGCTTGGTTTCAAGCTGGCGCATATTAAAGGCTTAAAACCCAAACATGTGCACGTGCTTGTAGCCCATTGGAAAAACCAGGGGAAAAACACAGCCACCATCAAAAACTATATGTCCAAACTCAGAAAAGCATCAAAAGTCCTAGAAAAGCCTAATCTGATAAAACCAAAGAACGATGCTTATCAAATTGAAAAACGAAGCTACGTCCCTAAGCACAACAAGGCGATTCATCACATTGATTTCAGCAAGTGCACCGATCCTCATATTCGTTTATCAATTGAGGGCCAAGCGCTGTTCGGGCTTCGTCGAGAAGAATCCATGAAATTTGTATTAAGTGAGGCTTGGAATGGAAGAAACCTGAAAATAAGACCCAGCTGGACCAAAGGTGGAATCGGTCGAACACTGAGCATCACCAATGAAAAGCAACGCCGGTGGCTTATCGAAGTATCTAAGCTAATTCAACCAGGCGAGTCGTTGATTCCTGTCGATCGCACCTACAAGCAGCATTTAAGTCACTATCAAACGCAAACTAAAGCAATGGGCGTTTCTAAGCTACATGGCCTACGACATGCTTATGCACAGCGCCGTTATCATGAGTTAACACGTGCACTTGATCCACGAGGTCAGGGATTACTATGCCCGATGGCCGGAGGAGTAAGTTCTAAAGATTTACAAGGCCTTGAAAAAGATTTAGATCGCCGTGCACGTATGATTTTGACCAGGGAGCTTGGGCATTCACGAAAAAATATCACTAAAATTTATTGTGGATAAAATAAATGGAGACAAATTCCATTTTTGGTACCAAAATAGGTACCAAGCCAATAAATTATTATGATTTTTATTTTTAATTTATGGCGTAGGTCATTGATTTCAAAAGTATTTTTATGGTCGGGACGGAAGGATTTGAACCTTCGACCCCTAGCACCCCATGCTCTTGAAACAAGTTTTAATTGAAATTACATTTCACTATCGTTTATCACCAAAACCCTTATTTAATCTGGGTTTACTCCCCTTCTTCTTGTATCAGATGATAACATCGAATATCATCCAAGAATACAAAAAAGTGTACCTAAAAGTGTACTTAAAACGGATTCTTGTTAAATGAGTAACTTCACCAATACCTTTATTAAAAACTTAAAACCTCGCCCAAATAAACAGTATGAAGAATACGAAGGCCAGGGCTTTGGCATCAAGGTGTCCCCCAAAGGAACGAAAGCCTGGATCTACCGCTATAAGATAAACAATAAAACCGAAAAAGTCAGCTTAGGCCATTATCCAAACATGAGCCTGGCTGAGGCCAAGAGAAAGTTTATTGAATTAAAGGAATTGAAACGTCAAAACATCAATCCCAAACAAGTTTTAATGCCTGATACAGAGGACGATAAAATTACCGTTAAAGAATTGGTTAATCGCTGGTATACCAATTATATTGCCAAACACCGAAAACAACCCTTGCAAGTCCGTCAGATCATTGATGCCGATATTATTCCCCTTCTTGGACAAAGGATCATTGAGGAACTGGAAGCCAAAGATATCACAAAGGCATTAGATGCAATTGTTGCTCGAGGCTCAAATGTTCATGCAAACAAAGTGTTAAGTGCTATTAAACAGGCTTTTAACTATGCCGTTAGTCGAGGTGAGCTTAAAATAAATCCAGCGATCTATATTCGCGCCAGAGATATTGGAGGTGTTGAAAAACCAAGAGAACGTTTTTTAAGCCTTGATGAAATCAAACACCTGTGGTTATTTTTGAGTGAAGGCAAGCATGGTGTTTCCCTGCAAATCACCAATGCTATTAAAATCTTACTTCTTACGGGCGTCCGAACCGGCGAATTACGCGTTGCAAAATGGGAAGAAATTGACTTTGAAAACTCACTCTGGACCATACCCGCAGCAAATACCAAAACGAACATCACCATGCGCGTTCATTTAACGGACTTGGTGAAGTCACTCTTTATGAAATTATACCATTGCAGCATGGGCGATTATGTCATAAGTGGTTCAGATGGCTTAACCCTAATTAGTGACAGAGCCCTGCCTAAAGCAGTCAATCGTTTACAAGAAAGAATCGGCATCCCTAAATGGACCGCTCACGATCTGCGCCGAACATTTGCTACCCAGCTAGGCGAAACCCTAAATATTGATCCTGTAGTGATTGAAAAATGTCTTGGACATAAAATGCCTAAGATTATGGCAACCTATAACAAAAACGAAATGCTCCCCCAACGTAAAGAAGCTTTAACTCGCTGGAGCGAATACCTTGAAAATTTGTTGCATGATAGACTGTATGGTTAACTCAGCCACAAATGGCTGAATTATTTCAAACGACACAACAAAACATTAGTCAGCACATCAATAATATTTATGATGAGGCCGAGTTGATACCAAACTCAACTAACAAGAAATTCTTGTTAGTTCGAGAAGAAGGTAAGCGAGAAGTACAGCGTAATATTGATTTCTACAATCTTGATATGATTATTTCAGTGGGCTATCGAGTAAAAAGTCACGTGGCAACGCGTTTCCGTATCTGGGCAACTCAAAACCTGAATGAATATATTATCAAGGGTTTTGTAGTGGATGATGAACGACTAAAAAATGAGTAATGTGTTTGAATTCGATTAAGATCGTAGTTATTTTACTACTACATAAGAAGTTTGTTGGCACCGTACAAGTAGCCAAAATTACCCCCGAAGTTACCCCCGAAGTGAAATGCTTCGTGCTGCAAGGTGAAATGAGCGAATATTTACATAACATTGGTGGAACTGATGGGGAGATAGTTTGGTTTCTCCGAATAATGCAATATAATTCAACACACCATTGCCTCAGAAGTTAAGAAGGATACATCATTATGCATGACATCATATGCCCACACTGCAAGAAAGCATTCAAAATTGACGAGGCTGGGTACGCAGAGATTCTTAAGCAAGTTCGTGACAAAGATTTCGAACAGCAGTTACACGAGCGGCTTGAATTTGCCGAAAAGGATAAAATAAATGCCGTTGAGCTTGCAACAACTAAAGTCACCAGCGAGTTAGAAAAAACCGCAGCAACCAAGGACGCTGAGATCAAGGAATTGAAGGCTAAGCTTGATGCCGGTGAAGTCAAACAAAAGCTCGCTGTGACTGAAGCGCTAAACGCCTTGGAAAAAGAGCGTGATGCACTCGCGCTTGAGCTAAAGCAAGCAAAGCATGATAATCAGACCAATTCCCAACTTGCCGAAGAAAGGCTTATAAGCGAACAACAAAAAACTGCTGCAATGAAGGATGTGGAAATCCAGGAGCTGAAGACCAAAATCGACTCTATCGAGCTTACGCAGAAGCTTGCCATGACCGATGCGGTCAATGCAATCGAAAAAGAGCGCGACAAACTAAAAAACGATTTTACGCAAATGCAGCTTGAAAAGCAGCTCGTTGAGCAGTCGCTCAAGGAGAAGTACGAAACGCAGATCAAGGATCGTGAAAGCGAG
>JAACPN010000003.1 GCA_009995425.1 Legionella sp.
AGATTGCGGAACATCGTTGTTGGTGCTTTTTAAGGTAATGGCAACGGAATTAATCGTTGTCATATCAGCGATGGATAGTTTAGCACTACCCACACTCCAGGTGGATGCAGCCACGAGCCCAAACGGGGTACCAACGCTTATCGTATATGACGTGCCATCGGGTGTGGTGTAAAAACCACTGCCTGCCAGTGAACCTGTGCAGTCAGCTGATGTAAAATACCCTAAGGTTATTTTTGATACCGTTGTAGCGTCTGTACCACTACTGGCGGTTTGTTGAAAATTGACCGTTTTAGTTGCCGTCAAGATACCTTTGTGCCAAGGCTCCGTGGGCGATAGGTCGCGTAATAAATCCGTGGTCGTGATGGGTTTTGATTTGGAAAAACCTGTGGCTGGCTGGCTGGCTGGCTGGCTGGCTGGCTGGCTGGCTGGCTAAAAAAGTATTAAGGCCATCTACCACGGCATCAATAATCATGCAATATCCTTATTCTATAAACAAATAAACAAAGATTGAGCGATCATACAAGCTTTTTTCTTCGTTTACTCACATGGCCGATTTTTAGACTCCTTGTAACGAAGTCGTATGACGATACATATCACGCGGTGTTTCTGTTGGGTAACCATAACCTTGTTTTGATATACGTTTTACATTCTCTAAATATCTTTCACCCCACTCGCTGGGATCAAAATTGGTGACAACCACGTTATATTTTAAATTAATAATCGACTCAAACGCTTTACGTTGCGCAAACTCATGCCCCCCAAAAGCAACCTGAACTTCGGTTTCTTCACCAATCCCTTCGTCTTTGATGCGCTGAACGAGAACAGCAATCATTTTTTCGATGGTGTAATACAATTTACACATCGAAAAGCCTGCTGTATAAAAATCTTCGCCTTTGGATGCACTCAGCTGATCACCATAATCGGTAATAGAATACACAAATTCAAGTTGCTTCTTGTCCTCTAGCTTTTCTGGAAAAATCGTTTTAGGCGGTGAAAATCGCTCAAGCATCGGGTGTGTTACATAAAGATGAAAATCAGCATATTGCCACCATAATAAAGCAACAATTTCTATCTGAGACAGAAAATCAAAATCATCACCTTGGATCAGCGCTTGACGCTGCGCCTCTAACGTTTGAATCACTGTTTCATCTGAAAGATGATGCTGTGTATGTATCTGATCGTCGCTCATCAACGCCACCATTATTATCTCATGATATGTACCATCTTAGCTGAAATAACACCTAGGTAACAAGCCAACTAAAACGGAATCACTAAATCCTCATCCACCGCCTGAAGTTGCGTTTTAAACAGCGCTTGAATTTTATTTAAACTTACTTCATCTTCAGCTTCAAACCGGGCGACCAAGCATGGCGTTGTATTGGATGCTCGAATAAGCCCCCAACCATGTGAAAACTCAACACGTAGACCATCAATTACAATAAGATCCGCATCAGGAAAAACCGCTTCGGCGGTAAAACGCTTCATAAAATCAAATTTTTTAGCGTCATAAATAGGAATTTTAATTTCTGGCGTATTCACGCTGTTTGGAATCGCATCAAATATCTCGCTCAAAGATTGCTCCGAAGCGCTCACAATTTCAAGCAATCGTGCTGCACTGTAGAGCGCATCGTCAAAGCCATACCATCGATTTTTAAAGAAAATATGCCCGCTCATCTCACCCGCCAAAGCCGCTTGCGTCTGTTTCATCACGCCTTTAACGATTGAATGCCCCGTTGGACACATGCTCGCAACACCACCGGCCGCTTGAATCACCTGCGCCAAATGGCTGGAGCATTTCACGTCATACACAATCGTAGCCCCTGGCTCTGAAGCTAAGACTTGCTGTGCAAACAACATCATCAAACGATCAGGCCAGATAATATCACCCTGATTTGTGACCACACCCAAACGATCGGCATCGCCATCAAACGCTAAACCAAGATCAGCTTGATGTGAAGCAACAGCTGCTTTTAAATCAATCAGATTTTTTTCAACCGTTGGATCAGGATGATGATTCGGAAAAGTACCGTCAACATCACAATAAAGCTCGATCACCGTGCAACCTAATTGCCTTAAAACTTCAGGAATAATGGGCCCAGCAACACCGTTACCACAATCAACCACCACACGTATCGGACGTACAACTTTAATATCACTCACAATACGCTGCGTATAATCATCAAGAATCGCGAGCGGCATCTCCTGCCCTTTCCCATGAATAATTTTTTCTTGAAGTACACGTTGATGTAAAGCCTGAATGTCTTCATCTACCAAAGTTTTACCAGCCAACACCATTTTGATGCCATTATAATCCCCTGGATTATGACTGCCCGTAATCATGAGACCGCTATCAATCCCTGAAGTCTGGGTGGCATAATACATCACAGGCGTAGGAACCTCGCCTAAATCAAACACATCAATGCCGCTATCAAGTAAGCCTTGCTTTAAAGCTAGCGTAAGCTCTGGGCTACTCAAACGCCCATCTCGCGCCACACAAATACCCGTGCGATCGAGCGCATGCAGCTGATACGCAATCGCCTGCGCTATCATATAAAATGCATGCTCATCTAACTCAGACCCAATCACGCCCCGTACGTCATAGGCCCGAAAAACCGTGCTTGGTATTTCACGACGTGTGTATGTTTTAAACGCTTCCATGGTATTAATTTCTCCCTGAACTTCCAAATCCACCTTCTCCACGATCCGTCTCGTCAAATGCTTCAACAAGTTTAAAATCTGCTCGCACCACAGGTAAAAAAACTAATTGTGCTATTCGCTCACCGGGCTCAATCGTAAAATGCTCTTGTCCACGATTCCAACACGAAATTTTTAGCTCGCCCTGATAATCAGAATCAATCAACCCCACCAAATTACCGAGCACAATACCGTGCTTATGCCCCAGTCCTGAACGCGGTAAAATCACCGCAGCCAAAGCAGGATCAGCAATATAAATCGACAGTCCTGTGGGTAATAATACGGTTTCACCTGCGTTTATTTGCATGGCTTCATCGATGCAAACGCGTAAATCAATCCCAGCAGAACCAGGCGTTGCATACGTAGGCATAGGAATACTGCTCCCTACACGGGGGTCCAGAATTTTAACTTGAATAGGATAGCTCATCAGCAAGCTCAGGAATTAAAGTGCCGCTATTCTGCAAGCTTGCAGCAATAATTGCAACCAATTCCCCAGCCAAACGTACTTTATGTTTTTTAGATAAATTATGTTGCTTTGTACGCGTTAACACCGTGACTTCATGCTGCTCAACATCAAAGCCCAATCCCTCGCCAACTTGGTTTGCAACAATGCAATCCAAATTTTTATTAATTAATTTTTTACGCGCATATGAAATTAAATGATCTGTTTCTGCAGCAAATCCCATCACAAACCGTGCTTTTTTACTTGCAGCAACGTCTGCTAATATATCGGGATTTTGTTTTAACTCAAATGCAAGCTTATGATTCGCTTGTTTTTTAATTTTTGTTTCTGACGGTGTGTCAATCGCATAATCAGATACCGCAGCGGCTCCAATAAAAATACATCCAGGCTCAAGTGCCCCCATCACGGCTTGATGCATTTCAACGGCTGTTTTGACACGTTTTATTACAATACCTTCAGGTGGTGTTAATGCCGAAGGACCACTGATTAATATCACCTCGGCACCGGCAAAACGCGCGGCTTCAGCCAGAGCATACCCCATTTTACCCGAGCTGTGATTGCTTAAATAACGCACAGGATCAATCGCCTCTCGTGTTGGGCCCGCCGTAATCACTACGCGCTGCCCCGCAAGCAAATTATGTATGTTTTGCAAACGTAATGCGTTTATTATAGACTGCACTTCAAACATCCGCCCCAATCCCTCATCACCACACGCTTGCACGCCTTCCCCCGGGCCTATGATGAATGCACCACGATCGCTTAGCAGCTTAATATTGGCCTGTGTTGCAGGATGATGCCACATGCTTTGGTTCATTGCGGGACAAATCATCAACGGTATTTTAAGCACAAGTGCTAGGGTCGAAAGCAAATCATCAGCGATGCCATGCGCAAGCTTTGCTATCGTGTTGGCTGTTGCCGGTGCTATCACACAATAATCAGCCCAACGCGCAAGCTCAATATGCCCCATCGCTTGCTCTGCCGTCTCATCAAACAACGCTGTTCGTACCGCTCGGCCACTTAAAGCTTGCAGTGTCATGGGTGTTACAAAAGCCTCGGCTGAGGCGGTCATCACCACTTGGACCTCGGCGCCTAATTGAGTTAGCTCACGAACAAGTTGGGTGATTTTATAGGCAGCAATACCACCACAAATACCTAGTAATATTCGTTTATTTTTAAAATCTTGCATGTATTTTCCTTGAATCTAACACTAATCTAACGTTTGACGATAACGTTTCACACCAACAAACATTACGACAAACATAAAGCCTAAAATGGGGATAATCTCACGCCAGACGTCTAAAAAACCACTGCCTTTCAGTAAAATACCACGAACAATGATTAAAAAATGCGTTAATGGTAACATATTTCCTATCACTTGGGCCCATTCGGGCATACCTCGAAATGGAAACATAAAACCAGATAATAAAAGCGACGGCAAAAAGAAAAACATGGCGCCTTGAACCGCTTGAAGCTGATTGGTTGCCAACGTCGAAAACGTTAAACCCATCGCAAGGTTTGCAGCAATAAACGGTAAACACAAAACAAGCAATAAAAGCACGCTACCTTGCATGGGCACATGAAATAAAAATTTAGCAAATAATAAAATTAAACCGACCTGCATATACCCAACAAGAATATAAGGCACGATTTTTCCAACCATCACTTCAATCGGCCTCAGCGGTGTCGCCAGTAAATTTTCCATGGTTCCCCGTTCAACTTCCCGGGTGATCGCCAAAGCCGTAATAATCACCAACGTCATGGTTAATACAACACCCAATAATCCAGGAACAATATTATACGCCGTAATGGCCAACGGATTATAAACCGAGTGCACCATAGGAAAATACGGTGGTGGCTGCGCTTTAAGCTTAGATAAAACACCATCAAACTCTTGATCTAAGGCTCGATTTGCAAGCTCTTTAAAAACATTAACCGCACCTGATGTCGCTGAAGGATCGGTCGCGTCCACTTGTAAAAGCAACGTAGGACGAAGCCCACGAACCAAATCATTTGAAAACGTAGAAGGTATATTAACAACAAATTGAACTTGCGCGGTTTTTAATAAATGCTCCGCCTCTTGCTCTGTTGTAGCCGGTGCAACAAAACGAAAATAAGTGGAATTCTCCATCGCCGACAATATACGCCGGGTATACAGGCTATTATCTGTTCCGACAATCGCCGTAGGCAAATCACGCGGATTCATGTTGATGGCAAATCCAAATAAAATCAACTGAATCAAAGGGATGCCGACCATCATGCCAAACGTCGCTTTATCACGCCGCATTTGCACAAATTCTTTCGCCATCATGGCTTTCAGACGACGTCCCCAAAGAAAATTCATCCCAATTCTCCTTGCGTTTGTTCAACCAAGCTAATAAACGCATCTTCAAGTGTTGGTGTTATCACGTTCCACGTTATCGCTGTTGACTTAGCAAGCTCTTCAAGGCCTGATTCTATTTCTGATTGATCAAACCCTGAAAGATGAATATGGCGACCAAATAAAGCCGCTTGCTTCACACCTTTAATTTTTTTTATTTCTTGAAGTACATGGGTTGTCAGCTTGCCTTGTATTTCCCATGTTTTTAGTTTGGTTGCTTCAATCACATCATTCACAGCCCCTGTGATCATTAAGTCACCGTACGCAAGGTACGCCAAACGCGTACAGCGCTCTGCTTCATCCATATAATGAGTTGACATAAGCGTTGTAACGCCTTGCTCGCTTAAAGCATGAATGGTATCCCAAAATTCACGCCGTGCAATAGGATCGATACCCGCCGTTGGCTCATCCAGCAATAATAATTCAGGGTCATGCAATAAGCAGGCCGCCAAGGCCACCCGTTGCTTCCAGCCTCCTGAAAGCTCTCCCGTCAACTGCTTGCTTCGCCCACGTAAATTCAATTGCTCCATAACACGCGTAACGGCTTGCTTTGCTTGATTAACTTGATAAATATTCGCAATAAAATTAAGATTTTCTTCGATACTCAAATCCGTATACAGGCTGTATTTTTGAGTCATGTAGCCTACATGCTGCTTAATTTGCCTGGATTGGGTCAAAATATTATACCCTAAACATCGACCTTCGCCTGAATCTGGAACGAGCAAACCGCATAACATACGAATCGTCGTAGTTTTTCCACTACCGTTAGGACCTAAAAAACCAAAAACCTCACCTCGGTTCACGTGTAAATCTAAATCACGCACCACGACATGCTCACCAAAAGATTTTCGTAAGGCTTTTACCTCAATAATAACGTCATGTGCCATGTTTAAACCCAGTGATGGTGACAGGCTGCCCTGGTTTAAATAGATTAGGCTTCAATGGTTTAGCTCGGATACGAAAAACCAATTTTTCATAATTATCGCGACTATAAACCAGAGGTGGTACGTACTCGGCTTCGCGGGCAATATAATCCAGCTTTGCCTCGTTGTTTTTTGCGCATCCATCACACGTAAAATAAATTGTTTGATTTAACTTTAATTTTGAAAGCATCGAAACAGGTACAAAAAATTCTATATAAATATACTTCGAAAGCAATAAAGCAAGTACCGGTGTACCTGCAGCTACCCACTCACCTTCACGATAATAGGTATCAAAAACGCTACCATCTTCTGTGGCATAACCTGTTTTTTGATCAAGTTCCCACTTCGCTAAATGAATTTTTTCTAAAAGAAATTCAACACGTGCTTGAAGCTGTTCAATTTTATTTTTTCGTCCGCCTAATTTTGCAAGTTCCAACTCAGCTTCACGCTGTATTTTTAATGCTTCTAACTCGATCACCTGCGATCGTGCTTCATCGGCACTATCTAAGTTTCCTGCCCTTTTTTTATAAAGATATTCATAACGTTGCTCACGTAAATTAGCTAATCTTAAACGTGCTTCCGTTTGTTTAACTTGCGCAATAGCTGCCTTAATTTCAGGTTCGCGCTTCGAACTTTTTGTATCTTCCAATATAAACTGACCTTCTCGCAAAAGAGTCTCTGCTTGTTTAAGTCCCATAGCCTCGGGATTTGGATCAAGCTGAAAAACAAGATCGCCTTGATGAACGTCTGCCCCTCGTTCAAAAGGCAAGTGCATTAACGTTCCAGAGAATGGCGCCGACAAAAAAACATTGCTTCCTTCGATATAGCCTTGAAATGTATCATCATGCCCTTGATCACAGGCAGCAAGTGCTATGAGCAATAATACTGAAAAATATTTTTTTATTTTTATTCTTATTCTCATGCCATGGCACTTTATATTTTAATTATATTTCTAAGTATATCCTAAATATGAGATGAGCAAATAAATTAATAAATTTAAGTTAAAAAAAAAGCCCCG
>JAACPN010000057.1:0-253 GCA_009995425.1 Legionella sp.
TTCGTCCAGGTTTAACTAATAAACTACTAGCGCCCTTGGCTATTAAAATCACAGTAGCTTTTGAATCTTCCCTGTCGGATTATTCAGCAGCCAAGACTAGTTGGATAGGCAATCCAGTTCGCGATCTATCCCCGACGACCAATCAGATTATTTTAAATCAGTCATTGCCAACCGTTTTTATATTTGGTGGTGGCACAGGGGCTCAAGCCATTAATGAGTTAGTAGATGCCAAGCTTTGTAAAAGCGCCAACGT
>JAACPN010000057.1:314-7014 GCA_009995425.1 Legionella sp.
AAGATATACACGCCTAAGGCGGGAAGCAGTCTGGGCGTGATGGTTTGTCCGTTCATTAAAAGCAGCGAGCCAATATTATCGATATACAGATTTTTACCGACAAAACCTAACCAGATAAAATCTAGGCATGTGAATAACAGCAAGGTGGGTAATAAGCATTTTATCGCGTGCATGTAACCTCCGATGATTTTTATATGTATGAATACAGCAGATTTAGTAGATTAACATCGTCATTGAATAGCTTACCAGGATTTATTTTGTTTGGTAAACTAAGTGAGCACGTAGACCTTTTTGTTTACTTGGTGTATTATATGTTTCTTTAAATATGTTTTTGAGAAAATAATCTATGCCTTTGTTTTTATATTCGCAAATAGATCAAGATGTTTCTGTTCAAAAAGATCGGGATCGAGCTGCCATAATCACCGCTTCTCAGGGTGTCACTCTGTCCGCTCATAATAAGCAGAAACTTGATGCTTTTCTTAAGTCGGTTGAAGAGCTCCATCATGTATGCAATCGTAAGCATGGCGAACCGGCGGCTGTTTTAAATGCAAGGTTACATAACCTATCGATTGCAGCGAAGAAGAAAATAGAAGAAAGTATGATACAAAATTACGCAAGTAGTGAGGTTATTGGCGAGCTTAATTTTCTTGAAACCTATTTAAATCGTCATAAAAGTCATCATGATCTGAAGTATGAGTATATTAAAGCCGGCATCATTACGGCTATCGCTCTGATCGGTTGTTTTGCTTCTGTAATTTTATTACCCAGTACATTAAGTTTATTTTTAGTGTTAGACGTGTTGCTTTTGGCCGCATCAAGTTTTATAGCTTTATTCTTTGGCGAGAAGAGCATCGATACCTATAAACTCGCACATGATCATCAACTTCGTCACATCCAAAGTTTTTTTGGCCCTCCGCTCTCACTCAATGCACTCGATACCATGTATCTAGGCCCTACGCCTAATGCTGTAGAAATCGAAATTTAGATAAAATCGCACGGTTCTTCGTTAAGCTGTGATGTATTTACAAGTTTTGATTAAAAAGTGGGGCTTTTAGCTTGAGTTTCTCCAGGGCTGTTCTATAGTGTAAGAAAGTGGTTTAATATAGCAAAAAAGTGGGGGATTGTGGGGCGATACCTCACAAGGGGCAAGCTTATGTTCCGTGGAATTAACGCAATCAATCTCGACAGCAAAGGTCGACTCGCTATTCCCGCGCGCTACCGTGATGGGTTAGGTGAGCAGGTCGTTGTGACGATTGATACGGAAGAAGCCTGCTTATTACTCTACCCCGTGTTGCAATGGCAAAAAATAGAAGACAGCCTGCAACGCTTGCCTAGTTTTAATAAAGCAGCACGACGTATTCAGCGTTTGTTGATCGGGCATGCGACCGATATGACGTTAGATGCAAATGGACGGACGTTACTTCCGCCACTTTTAAGGGATTATGCCCATTTAGATAAAAAGGTTGTGATGATAGGGCAAGGTAATAAATTTGAGATTTGGGATGAGGCAAGTTGGCAAGTCAAACGTGAAATTTGGCTTAAAGAAGAAGCATCAAGCGAAGGGTTGCCTGATGAACTACAAACGCTTTTCCTGTGATGAGGCCGTGACATGATAGGAACACACCAACCTGTTTTTTTTAAAGAAGCGCTTCAAGCGTTAAATATTGTGCCGAACGGCATTTATATTGATGGCACGTTTGGCCGCGGCGGCCACGCACGCGCTATTCTTGATGCATTGGGGCCTGATGGTCGCCTCATTGCTTTTGATAAAGATGAAGACGCCATCAAACATGCAAACGAAAATTTTGCTGATGATCCACGCTTTATGATTGTTCATGACTCGTTTGCCCATATGAACGAAGTCACACAAAAGTTGGGTGTTTACGGTCAAGTGTCAGGCATTTTATTAGATTTAGGCGTATCTTCACCGCAATTAGATGAAGCCGAGCGCGGGTTTAGTTTCATGCGAGCAGGGCCGCTGGATATGCGTATGGACGTGACGCAAAACATGAGCGCTGAAATTTTTGTAAACCAAACATCTGAGTCAGCTATGGCCGATGTGTTTAAAGAATACGGTGAAGAACGTTATGCACGACGTATAGCACGTGCGATTGGCACGGCTCGAACAGAAGAGCGAATTACCACCACCACAGCGCTTGCTGAAATCGTCAAGTTAGCACACCCATCTTGGCCTAAAAACAAGCACCCTGCGACGCGTGTTTTTCAGGCGATTCGAATTTATGTCAACGAAGAACTCACCGATTTAACGAAAGGCTTAAAACGTTGTCTTGAAGTGCTTGCTCCGGGCGGGCGATTGGCCGTGATTAGTTTTCATTCGTTAGAAGATCGATTGGTTAAGGGTTTTATGCGAACGGAATCTGAGGGGCCTCGTTTTCCTAAAGGCGTTCCAGTCATGCATGAAATGCTGAAAACAAATTTTAAATGTGTAGGCAAAGCAATCAAACCCAGTGATGAAGAGATTAAACAGAATATTCGTTCTCGAAGCGCAATACTTAGAGTAGGGGAGAAAACATCATGAATGCGGCAGCGAAAGTGATGAATCAAAGTCGTTTGTTTCAAGGAGGATGGTCGAAACTTCACGTTTCTAAAGCCTTGGGTTTTCAAACGGCGTTGCTTTTCATGGTTTTATTGAGCGCACTTTCTGTGGTTTATGTGATTAACTTGCATCGCGTGACGTGTAGCCAAATGCAAATGGAAGAGCAACAAACCCATCAGCTGCAATTACAATGGGGGCAATTATTACTTGAGCAGGCAAGCTTGGCAACACCTGCCCGAGTTGAAGCACTCGCTACCCATAAATTACATATGGTGTTGCCATCACACAGACAAACCATTGCTTTGCGTGCCGAGTGAACCGTAGCGCCCATAAGACGTTTAATCATCGGGCGAGATTCTTCACGCTCGGATTTTTTTTAAGTTTACTGCTTTTGGTCTTAATTTGGCGCATGGTTGATCTCATGATTTTAGATCGCCAATTTTTACAAGGCCAAGGTGACGCACGTAGTGTTCGTGTTGTTAATACACCGGCTTTCCGGGGTATGATTCTGGATAGACAAGGGGCTGCACTGGCAGCAAGTACCCCGGTTCAATCGCTCTGGCTTAATCCGAAAAAATTTGCCCCAACACCTGTTCAGCAAAAGCAATTAGCACATTTGCTCGGCATGACATCAAAAGAAATTTCAGAACGTCTTACGGGTGTTGAGCGTCGAGGTTTTATCTATTTAAAGCGTCAATTGACGCCGGCTGTAGCTCAACAAATTGAAGCCTTAGCCATTCCAGGGGTTAATTTTCAACAAGAGTTCAAACGTTATTATCCTGATGCCGAAAGTACATCACAATTATTAGGATTTACAAATATTGATGATGATGGCTTAGAGGGGCTTGAGCTTGCATACCAAAACTGGCTCAAAGGTGTGCCAGGTAAACGACGTGTTCTTAAAGACCGAACAGGGCGTATTATTGATGAACTTGAGGTGATTCAAGAACCTAAACCCGGCCAACCACTTCAGCTGAGTATCGATCGCCGCATTCAATTTTTCGCTTATCATGAATTAAAAAATACGGTGACAGAATTTGGAGCTAAATCAGGCTCAATCGTTGTGCTTGATACGACGAATGGCGAAGTGCTTGCTGTTGCTAATTGGCCTTCGTTTAATCCTAATGCTCGTGGTCGCTACGATCGCGATTCTTATCGAAATCGTGCCATCACCGATTTATTTGAACCAGGCTCGGTCATCAAGCCGTTTAGTATTGCGAGTGCTTTAGAAAGTGGAAAATTCAAGTCGGATAGCGTTATTGATACGCGGCCCAGTTGGATGATGGTCGAAGGACATGCTATTCGTGATACACGAAGTTATGGTGTTTTAGATGTGGAAGGTGTGCTCCAGCATTCAAGTAATGTCGGTGTAAGTAAAATGGCGCTGGCAAGCCCACCAGAGCAGCTGATTAATTTTTTGAGACGTTGTGGTGTGGCTAATCGAACGGCAAGCGGTTATCCAGGTGAAAGCGATGGTTCGATTGTGAGTGCGTTTGAGGCCGGCCCGTTTGTGCTCGCGACATTAAGTTTTGGCTATGGATTTTCTATGACGACGTTACAGTTGGCTAAAATGTACGCTATTTTTGCAAACGAAGGACGCTTATTACCGGTGCATTTATTGCATACCGAAAAATACGAACCAGGGGAGCGCGTGATGTCTCCTGATATTGCGAAACAAGTTTTACACATGATGGAAGCTGTGGTGAAGCGCGGCGGAACTGGAACACTGGCCGCGATACCTGGCTATCATGTTGCTGGAAAAACAGGTACAGCACGTATTGCCGGAAAAGACGGCTACAAAATCAAACGTTATGTGGCAAGTTTTGCAGGCATTGCCCCTGCTTCAAAACCACGGTTGGTCGTGGCGGTGGTGATTCATGAACCGAGCAAAGTGTCTTATTATGGTGGGCGCGTGGCAGCACCGTTATTTGCTAAAGTGATGGAAGCTGCTTTACGTATTCTAGATATTGAGCCGGATGATGTAGGTGAGGCGAAAACTTCATGAGATTAAACATATTTCCTGATATTAAAATAAAAAATCTTCAAAATAACAGCAAAAAAATATGTCCAGGTGATGTATTTTTAGCTTATCCTGGGGCGGCGTCAGACGGAAGAAACTTTGTTCCACAAGCAATCAAAGCCGGTGCGATTGCGCTTATCTATGATCCTGAAAATTACTCACCACCAGCTTGTGATATACCTTGTGTAGCTTATCCTAATCTAGCTGCTTCTCTTGGTGATTTAGCGTGTGAATTTTATCAAAATCCCACACACAAGCTTGATGTTTTTGGCGTCACGGGGACGAACGGCAAAACAACCATTGCCTATCAATTAGCTCAAGCGCACGCGTTACTCAACACCAAGGCTGCCTATATGGGGACGATTGGTGAGGGTCGCGTGGATGCACTGAAGCCGCTCTTGAATACCACACCGGATGCCTTGCAGATTCAACAGCTTTGTTATCAATATGTAAAAAATAATATTAAAACCGTATGTATGGAGGTCTCATCTCATGCATTATGTATGGGGCGTGTCGATGGTGTTCAGTTCAATCAAGCTATTTATACAAATTTGAGTCATGAGCATTTAGATTATCATAAAACGCTTGAGGCTTATGCGGCTGCAAAAGCTAAATTATTTGCATATCCAGATCTCCACTATGCCATCATCAATCAAGATGATGCTCATGCAGACCTGATGCAGTCCCAAATTCCAGCTGGATGCAAAGCACTCACGTATGGCATAGATAAAGCCTGTGATGTGCGAGGTCAGAACATACGTCTTGATATGAGAGGTTCGGTGCTGGATGTGACGTCATGCTTTGGAAATTTTGAGTTGCGCTTGGGGGTACTCGGGCGTTTTAATATTTATAACAGTTTGGCCGTGCTTACAAGTTTGCTTGCCTATGGTTATGCTTTGTCTGATGTTTTAGCGATTATGCCAAAGCTCGTGCCATCACTCGGGCGGATGGAGCAGGTGGCTGATTCTCCGGTTGTTTTGGTGGATTATGCACACACACCTGATGCGTTAGAAAACGCGCTTTCAACACTTGCTGAATTAAAACAAGCACGTTTGTTTGTGGTGTTTGGGTGTGGTGGTGATCGAGATGCGTCTAAACGCGCGGTGATGGGGCGTATTGCAAGTCAATATGCTGATTATGTGATCTTAACAAGTGATAATCCACGGACAGAAAATCCAGAAAAAATTCTTGATGATATACAAGCGGGATTAAATGCAGATCCAGCGGTTTCACGCATCGGCGATCGTAAGCAAGCGATTGAGTACGCGCTTCAGTTAGCTGAAGCAGATGATATGATATTAATAGCAGGCAAAGGTCATGAGGCCTATCAAGAAATAGGCCATGAACGGTTTCCGTTTTCTGATCAAGCGGTTGTTCGAGATTTAATTGGATGCTAGTTCAGTGACTTTAACCAAACGAATATTTAATTGAGGTTTTTTGCCTTTTACCCGTGGTAGGTTGTTTTGCAATTGATGAATCTGTGATGCTTGTAATAATTCAGGGGCCCGTATAACAGCAATGATGGTATGGTTTTTTTGAAAGCGTAGATCAGCTAAATCAGCACCGGGTATTTGGGCAAGACCATGACGCATTTCACGCTTAACATCTTGTTCAAAGCGAAGCTTATGTAACACGTGGTTTAAGTTCACGGTTAATATCGTCGCTAAAAATAGTATGACCAGGATGCTGAGTTTGTTTTTTTCTAAAATACGAGCCATGCTTTTCTTATCGGTTACGTCGCGTTGAAAGCCATAAATGCTAAATACAATGGACGATGTGAATTGTATCGCTACAAAATTAAGCGCAAACGATAAAAATGAACTGCTTGCAAGCGCTAAACTTCCGTGAGTTAAAAATATACCGCATGCAGCAAGTGGTGGTAAAAGTGTAATGGATAATGCTGCGCCAACCAAGCCAACCCGTAATTGTCTTGAGAGTGTTGCATAAGCACCCGCAGCACCACTGATGATAGCAATCACTAAATCGAGTAAATTCGGCGTTGCGTATTGCATAAGATTACTTTCAGGCAGATCGGTGACGTGATAGCGATACAACATGGAAAAAAGAATCGAGCCGATGAGTACCGTCAACGCACCGGAAACTTCAGCAAATAATGCGCGCGC
>JAACPN010000057.1:7067-7532 GCA_009995425.1 Legionella sp.
GTTATACGCGGAACGAAATGAGGAAAGAAGGCAGCAGTTTTTGGCGGAGATTGAGCAAGTCGATCCCGCAAATTTAGTTTGGTTAGATGAGTCGGGAATTGATGAATTCCTGCAACGTGATTATGCCAGAGCGCCGCGTGGAAAGCAAGTAATATCAGAGGTTTGTGGTAGAAAATATGGTCGCATTTCTGTAATTGCCGCATGGCTTTCTGAGGCGAGGGAAATGATAGCTCCCTATGTTTTTGATGGCTATACCGACTCAAAAAGATTCAATGGGTGGCTCGAAAAATGCCTTCTTCCTGAATTAAAAACAGGACAGGTGGTGATTATGGATAATGCCGCTTTTCACAAGTCAAAAAGGACAAAAGAACTAATTGAATCAGCCGGTTGCAGGCTTTTGTTTCAGCCTGCATATTCGCCAGACCTCAACCCAATTGAAAAACAATGGGCGGTTTTGAAGAGAAA
>JAACPN010000069.1 GCA_009995425.1 Legionella sp.
TACCAATTCAAATTAGCATCGTTACCGGTATTGAAGTGGTAAGAACCTTCAATAAAGAATCCCCAAGCCCATGTTTGATTGAAGTCTTGGTAGGCACCTGTAGCATTGTTGACCGCTGAATAGCTGTAATCGCCACCAGAAAACGCTGGTTGCAAATACAAAGCTTTAGCTCCGAAGTCCCAAGCTGTGCTTTCACAAGGTACCGTCACGTTTACAGCACTGCAAACAGGTCCCATTGATCCAGCAAATACAGCACTGCTACTAAGAGCAAGTACTGCTACTGCAGTTTTCTTTAAATTTAACATGCGCTTTTCTCCACTTTTTTATTGTAATCTTCCATTTTAAAGCCACAACGTTCTTTAACTGCGGCACGCCCTCATCACTCTGTCCGAAAACGTACACTAGAATGATTATCTAGCCTACTTTCCCTGTTGTCAACAATCTCGTGTAAATCTTCATAAAATCTTTTATTACCGACATATACATTTAATATATGCTTATTTTATAAGCACTTACAAAAATTAAGCTGCTTAAGAAAAAAAACTTCCCCTAGTATCGTCCAATATTATTGTATGTCAAGTGTTATTCTTATCATTTTTTCAATTATACTCAATACATCAATATCAAATATTATTTACGTAAGGTAGGTTATGCCTAATATCCCAAACTTTTTTAAAACGCCAAAAAAAAAGTCCATGGACCATAACGCAAGCGCTTTAATCAACATGCATGTCGATTTTAGGGCTGATTTTGCTGTTGCTCTATGGCTTATCGATTATCTAAGAACAACGACACATCAAAAAAACCCATGCGTAACCGAGGTTATTCTCGATCCTTTGCTCCAAAAGCTTCAAGAATATAACGTATTAAAAAAACCATCGGCAGGATACCTGACACCGATAAAATATTTAAAACAACTGTGTTTAGACACCGATCCTAATAGTTTAGTACCAGCCCTTGTTGACGTTCTTAATCAAATCACACTCAACCACATACTAAAAAATTCACGTGCCTACACGTCATATTTTTTAAATATAACGCCACATACGCTTTCCGAAAATAATATACAAAGCAATCCTCAATGCCTTAATCCTTTACTTCCTAGTATTATATCAAAGCTAACAAATCTACCGTTTTATATAGCAACCACATCGGGGAACAAAACACTTCCCAAACAACATCCTCAATTAGCACCTCTGTTATCATCCAGCACGGCTATTAAACTACATTGGCACAACGGGCACTGCTTGGTTTCTACCGATATTATGGATGGCACTTATTTTAAACATTTCGATACAACAAACCCACCACCGACAACGCCCTTGCGTTTAGATAATCTTGAACACTACATCAAACATCTAAAGCAAGAAACAAGGCGTACAAACGACGTGTATCATGTGACACGAAATAAATTAACAAAGTACATGTCTACTGAGAAAAAAACAGAAGGGGATCTACTTAGCGTCTACTTTGACTTCTTAAATAAAAGCTTCAAGCAACCATCCAAATACTTTGATACGCTTCATGGCACCCAAGCGTTCTTTAGGCAAGCAGCAGCCTCTGGCATTCCTGATGATTTAAAAGGAACGATTACACGACTTTTGACGCTGGGAGAGCAATTGGATATGACAAGCAATCCAAATAAACTTACAGCATGCCTTCCGTCTTCATCCAAGCATTACTAGCATATTTAGACATGTAGTTTCGAATGGAATCAGGGAGAATCACTAAGCATTTTTGCCCTGTTTTCAGCTCAGAAGCTGCTTGTAACCCAGCCCACATGGCGGCACCGCATGAGCCACCCACCAACAGACCTTCTTCACGAACTAAACGACGCGCCATAATAAACGCATCTTTGTCTTGAATTTTGATGTAGTTATCAATCAGCTTATTATCAAGCACCTCAGGAAAAAAATCGTAACCAATACCTTCAACCAAATAGGGCGCAATACGTGTGCCTCCTCCTAGGATCGAGCCAACCGGATCAACACCAATAATTTTTATTGCAGAATTATGCTCTTTTAAGCGCATAGCAAGACCGGTTATCGTACCACCTGTGCCGACACCCGCAACCAGCATCGCTAAATCATCACCAAAATCATCCATAATTTCTTGAGCGGTACCGTGATAATGCGCATAAGGATTATCAGGATTCGCATATTGATCCAAAATATAGGCGTTGGGTATTTGTTTTTGTAATTTTTTTGCTAACGAAAGATGACTGTCTGGATGGTCATAAGCGACGTCGCTGGGCGTCCGATAAATCGTCGCACCAAGGCGCTCAAGCACCACTTGCTTTTCTTGACTCATTTTTTCTGGCATCGTGATAATAATGTTATAACCCAAAACTGCACCAGCTAAAGCAAGTCCAATACCCGTATTTCCTGATGTAGGTTCAATCAACGTATCGCCGGGTTTTATTGTACCGCGTTGCTCGGCATGCTTTATCATTTCAAAGCCAATACGGTCTTTAACTGAACCCCCAGGATTTAAAAACTCACACTTAGCATACACATCACAAGCAAGGTGTTTTGCAAGATGATTTATTTTTACAACCGGTGTACGACCAATCACTTCGAGTATATTGGGATAAATCATGACAGGATCCTTTGTCTAGATAATAATTTAAATTACAACGATATCGACTATTTTCCAATACAAAACGTCGAGAAAATTTTTCCTAATAAATCATCCGTTGTAAATTCGCCGGTTATCTCACACAAGGCGTCATGTGCTTGTCGCAAATCTTCTGCAAGTAATTCGCCAGCTTGATGTTCAAACAGCTGTTTTTGGCCTGAGATCAAACATTGATGCGCCTGATTTAATGCATCAAGATGCCGACGTCGCGCAAGAAACAATCCTTCGGCAGGTTGGTGGCCTAATGCATTTTTTATCGCTGATTTTAATAAATCTAAACCATCACCCTGTTTTGCTGAAAGGTAAATACTTGAGTCTTTTTGGTAGGGCGTTATGCTTGATGTTTTATCTATTTTATTAAAAATTTTAATCACAGGAACATGTTCAGGCAAAGCCTCTTGAATGGCTGTATCTAGTAGCATACCTGCTGCCTCATCAGCCACATCAAACATCATTAAAACGACATCAGCGCGTTTAATGGCTTGCCAAGCGCGCTTAATGCCTTCTTGCTCAACACGATGATCACTTTCGCGTAAACCCGCCGTATCAATGAGCTGCAAGGGGATATCATCAATTAAAATATCTTCACGCATAAGATCGCGTGTCGTACCTGCTTCATCGGTGACGATAGCAAGATCTTGACCTGATAATGCATTCAATAGGGTGGATTTGCCCGCATTCGGTGGTCCAGAAATAACAACAACTGAGCTTTCTCGAAGCAATGCGCCTTGAGATGCTCCGGTTCGCACCGTTAATAAATCCGTAAAAACTTGATTAAATAACGCCGCAACTTTTCCATCGCTCAAAAAATCAATTTCTTCATCTGAAAAATCAATAGCAGCCTCAACATACAGACGCAAATTGACCAATTGCTCATTGATTGCATTGATTTTTTTTGAAAAATCGCCTTGTAACGAGCGCACCGCTAAACGCGCAGCGGTTTCAGAATTCGCATGAATCAAATCAGCAATCGCTTCAGCCTGAGCAAGATCGATTTTATTATTTAAAAAAGCACGCTCCGAAAACTCACCCGGTCTCGCGAGTCTCGCACCACAAGCCACGCATGCTGATAATAAACGATCGAGTACACGAGGCGATCCATGCGTTTGAAATTCAACAACATCTTCCCCCGTAAACGAATGGGGGGTTTGAAAATAGAGCAGTAAACCCGTATCTATCCAGGCTTGATCAGTGGCATCTTCTGGATAAAAAGCACGATAATAAACGTGCTTAGGAACAATAAGGTCTTCGCGACGGGTTAGGCGCTTAGCTATTGCAGAAGCTAAAGCCCCAGATAACCTAAGTATACCAACGCCCCCACGTCCTGGAGGCGTTGCTATGGCAACAATGGTATCCGTTGCCATACGCTTATTTACTCGATAAACGTGCTGTTTTAGTATTTGCATGGATATGACGCTCATGCTGACGTGTGATATACCATTGTTGCAGAATAGTCAGGGTATTATTGACCGTCCAGTACAACACAAGCCCAGCAGGAAAATTCCAAAAAAGCCCGGTGAATAAAACAGGTAATAACATCATCAATTTTGCTTGCATCGGATCAGGAGGTGTCGGATTCAAACGCTGCTGAATAAACATGGTAGCCCCCATAATCAAGGGTAATACATGCCACGGATCAGGTGATGCTAAGTCATTAATCCACAAAATAAAGGGAGCCTGACGCAACTCGACGCTTTCAACTAAAACCCAGTACAAAGCAATAAACACAGGTATTTGAACAAGCATAGGTAAACAACCCGAAAGCGGATTGATTTTTTCTGCTTTATACAGCGCCATCGTCGCTTGGCTCATTTTAGCTTTATCATCACCAAATTTTTCACGCAAAGCTTGTAATTTGGGCTGTAATTGCCTCATACCCGCCATGGAGCGATAACTTTTGGCCGACAAACGATAAAACGCGAGTTTAATCAGTAACGTCACCAAAACAATCGACCAGCCCCAGTTCCCCACAACGTGGTAGATCATACTCATAAGAGAGAAAATAAGGGAGGAGATAAACCATAACCAACCGTAATCAATCGTCAAGTCGAGCCCAGGTGCAATTGCTTTTAACACATCGGCTGTTTCAGGGCCTAAATAAAGCTTGGAACCTACCGTATGTTGTTCGCCAGGCTTAAGATAAATAGGCTGACTCATCGAGCCAATGGCATAACTTCCATCCACAGTACGTGTGTAAAAACGATTTTTTTCATTCGCGAAGGGGATCCAGGCTGTTAAAAAATAATGCTGCTGCATCGCAAACCAACCACCTTCAACATCGGTATCGAGCGCATGTTTGTCCATTTCTTTGAACGTTACTTTTTCATAACGGTGATGACCGGGGCTAGAATAAGAGGCACCTGTATACGAACCGATATGAAAGGGACTTGATTTGTCTTCTTTGGGTAGGGTACGTAAGAGTTGTGTGTTCATGTAGCCCTTCCAGGTCTCATTGCTTTTGTTATTCAGCACATACTGAACTTCAATAAGATAACTTCCTCGCTTAAAAATAAATTCTTTTTTGACCGAAATACCGTCATTTGTTTTACCGATTAAGCTTACAATGAGTTGATTTTTATTTGCTTCAAGCGTGTAATTATTATTTTCAGATGAAAATTCTGTAACCATGTGCTTCAGTGCTTGTTGATCAATAACCAAAATATTACTGTTGGCAACGTAGCGCGTACTCACTCGATTATTCAATAAAGTAAAAGGTTTTTCCTTTTGCTCCACACTTTCAGGATAATTTAAAAGTTGAGCTCCAATTACATCACCTTGATTTAAATCGATTTTAAGGTCGAGTACGTCTGTTTTAATCGAAACTAAACGTGAATTTTCTTGTTGCTCACCCTGGATCTCAGGAAAACCTGCTTGACTCTGATTATCCGTTATTCTTGTTGAGTCATCATTTTTCAATGTAGGCAAAATTGATGCGGGCGTGTGTGTACTGATGACGGCTGGTGTTTCTGTCGGCGCGTTGACTGGGTAATCTTTTTGCCACGCTGTCCATAAAGCATAAGAAAGCATGCCACAAGCAGCTACTAACATAGTACGTCGAATATCCATTACGATTTCTCTTTTGAGTTAATTGAGTTAATTTTAGATTTTTTTTGCGGTAAAACAGGATCATAACCGCCCGAAGACCACGGGTGACACCGCAGCAAACGACGTACTGTAAGCCAACAGGCTTTCAATACGTCATGCTCATGGAAAGAATCCAATGCGTAATCAGAACAACTAGGATAAAATCGGCAACGAGGTCCTAAAAAAGGGCTCAGTACATATTGATAAAACTTGATGACTCCGGTAACTAGGGAACGTGTCGTACGGATAATGTATTCCATAGCTTATCCAAGTTAAACCTCATGCGCACTGGCTCTGCTTGAGCAACACCTGATCGTGCTAAAACCACCACATCAACGGCGGGTATTTTAGTATTCAATCGGAATGATTCACGCAACACACGTTTAATTTTATTTCTATCATGTGCTTTATGGATCATTTTTTTAGATAATACTAGCCCGATTCGTGCTTGCTCTTGTTTGTTATCACAAAACAACACCGTAAACTCAGGTGTTGTTAATTTATGTGCGTTTTTAAAAACACGATCAAAATCTTCCCGTGTTAATAAGCGCCGTGATTTACAAAACTTAAACATTAAGCTGATAAACGGTGACGACCTTTTGCTCGTCGTCGTCGAATGACGTTTCGACCGGATCGTGTTGCCATGCGAGAACGAAAACCGTGATCACGTTTACGCTTAAGATTACTAGGTTGAAAAGTACGTTTCATGTTTAAAACTCGTTACGATTTCAAAGCAGGAGATAATAGAAAAAAACAGGTCATCTGTCAAACATATTATTTATGTTTGATTAAAGCAATTTTTAACGAGACATTGCTTAATAAATATTAAGTTTAAATACATTACCCATATTAATTATATAAGACCTTAGATTGATGTATAAGTTTATATTTTTATTATTTATCAAATAACTTATGTTTTTATTTTCTTGTTTAAAACACCTGCTTTTGACAGAACCTAAGTTCTTGATAAGTTACATCATCTGTTTTTAAGCGCGGTTATCCTCACGTATTCATCGGTTTTTTAGGTTGTTATCCTGAGCTTTTTGATTTTGAGTATTTTTTGGACTTGACTTGGTCCAGAGAGAAATTTATCGAGGCACGTCGTAATAATAATTAATTAAGTATATATACACTTATATTTATTATAAGAAACGCAATATGATGTATAAGTTTATTTTTTATATATAAAACATGAGGTTAGTTTATAATTTATCATGTTGAGAAACCCTGTATTTAGGGTAGAGTAGATCGGGTATAAATCTAAAATATACGTTGATGCGATCTTATCCTGTGTATTTAAGACCTATTATCCTCGAGTTATCCCCTAAGTTTATCTATATTAGAAAAGAATGATTGTTTTATTTTAAAATTATGATATATAGCTAAATTGTTGCGTTTTTTATAAACGCTAATTATTGTACAATCTTAAGAACCCATGCTGGAGTGTGGTATATGAACAAAGAAGTCGATACAGAAGGCTATGATGATGAAGATGAGCTTGATCTTGAGCTTGATGAGTTGGATATGTTTTTTCAAGAACGTGAAGTCGAAAAGCAAACGCTCAATCTTGATGCAAGAAGACGCATAGAAGATTTAATGGATGAAAAACGCATGGAAGCCGAAGCGCAGGACTATTATTATTAGCATAGCCAAGGTGAAGGTATGTACAGCATTATAATAATTAATTAAGTATATATTTAACTTATTTTTATTATAATGCTTGTTGGTTTTATGTATAAACGATTAAATTACCTATTTATCAAGAGGTTAGTTTCGTTTTTATTATGTGTAAAACCTTTGTTTTAAGCATGGCGTCTTTCCTTGATAACTGACGATAAGCAGTTCTTAAAGTAGGTTATTTATGTTCTATCCCATTATTTTTTCACGGGTTTTTCAGATGATGTTATTTTTATTCGTAAAATTTTAATTAAATATAGATTTTGATACTTAAATTTTTTTTACTTGCCGATGTGGTCGGGGAATGGCAATATCTAATGCTTTCTTAAAAATAAATGCACCCTTAATTTTTTAATAGATTTTTTTTCTATCAGTCTGTGTGTGCGCTAATTATCTTGATGGTGGGGAGTACGTTGTGGTTTCAGATGTTTGGAAAAAATGTTTAGGGGCACTTGAGGCTGAATTTACCCCCCAACAATTCCATACTTGGTTAAGACCACTGCAGCTTAGTCCCGAACAAACGGATGGTACATTAACATTACTCGCACCTAATCGTTTTGTTGTTGAGTGGGTCAAGAAAAACTTCTATCCCAGAATTCAAGAATTAGCGGGCGAGTTTAGTGATAATACAATTAAAATAGTCAGTATTGAAATTGGATCCAACTTGCCTGCAGCAAAACCCAAAGAACCTGCGAATGCATCGGCCTTTTCTTCGCAACACAGCAATCAAGTAAAGCAAGTTAAAAACCCGGTGGATAATTTTAAACATAGCCACTTGAATGAAAAGTTTTCTTTCTCTACATTTGTTGAAGGTAATTCGAACCAGTTAGCCCGAGCGGCGTCGCTTCAGGTTGCCGAAAAACCGGGCGAAGCCTATAACCCACTTTTTATTTACGGCGGGGTTGGTTTAGGTAAAACACATTTGATGCATGCGATTGGAAATGACATCTTGATTAAAAACCCAGATGCCCGCGTGCTTTATCTTCATTCTGAAAGGTTTGTTGCTGATATGGTTAAAGCCTTGCAGACCAACACCATCAATGAATTTAAACGATTTTATCGTTCGTTAAATGCTTTATTGATTGATGATATTCAATTTTTTGCAGGTAAAGATCGCTCCCAAGAAGAGTTTTTTCATACGTTTAATGCATTACTTGAAGGCCATCAGCAGATTATTTTAACCAGTGATCGTTACCCTAAAGAAATAGAAGGCGTAGAAGAACGACTTAAATCACGCTTTGGATGGGGGTTAACCGTAGCGGTTGAACCACCTGAGTTAGAAACGCGTGTGGCTATTTTGATGAGTAAAGCGGAAAGATCAAGTATTGATCTTCCTTATGAAGTTGCTTTTTTTATTGCTAAACGCATTCGTTCTAACGTACGTGAGTTAGAAGGTGCGCTGCGTCGTGTGATAGCAAATGCACATTTTACAGGAAAGCCTATTACAATTGAGTTTGTAAATGAAGCTCTTCGTGATTTATTGGCACTTCAAGATCGATTAGTTACGTTGGATAATATTATTAAAACAGTTGCTGAATATTATAAAGTAAAAGTAGCCGATATATTATCCAAGCGCCGTAGTCGCTCGATTGCAAGACCGCGTCAAATGGCGATGGCTTTAGCCAAAGAATTAACGAACCATAGCTTACCTGAGATTGGTGATCACTTTGGAGGTCGTGATCATACGACCGTAATTCACGCATGTCGAAAAATTAAAGAGCTCATTCAGGAAGGCTCTGATTTTTCAGAAGATTTTAAAAACCTGATGCGTACTCTTTCTTCCTGATGGTGTGATTATGTTTGAGTTAAACATTGCAAAAAATGATTTACTATCCCCACTTTTAACGGTTTCTTCAGCGTTGGATAGGAAGCAAGCGTTGCCGATTTTATCCCATGTTTTATTACGTTTAAATGCAGGCCAGTTGATTTTAACAGCAACGGATCTTGAAATTGAGATGACTGCCCGTGTTGCGTGCCAGTCTGATGTTGATGAAGCTTCAACAACGGTATCAGCAAAAAAGTTGGTGGACATTATTCGTTCATTGGATGATAAATCAACACCTAAACTTACGTGTTCTGAAGCAAGCGTTTCTATTTCTGAAGGTCGTAGTTTATTTAAATTAGCAACACTCCCTGCGGATGATTATCCCTACATGCAAGATGAAGTCAGTGATGTTGAGTTTACTTTACCAACAGCTGTTTTAGCCCGTGTTTTGCAATGTACCCATTTTGCCATGTCACAACAAGATGTGCGTGTTTTTTTAAATGCTCTGTATTTGGAATTTAATGCTGATGGTTTGACGGCCGTTGCTACCGACGGACATCGTATGGCTATTGCGCGTTGTCCTCTCGAAGTAGGGGATCAACATCATCGCTTACTGATACCACGTAAAGCTATCCAAGATATGTTACGTTTATTACAGTCCATTTCGGATGAGCATATTATCTTATCAGCCAATGAACGGCATGTTAAGCTTGTAACCGAGCAATACACGTTTTCTTCGAAGTTAGTGGACGCACGTTTTCCTCCTTATATTAAAGCCATTCCACGAAAACAAGATAAATCGATTCATATTGACCGCGATGTATTAAAACGTACGCTTTCGCGCATTATTATCCTTGCGAATGAAAAATCACGCGCTATTTTGTTGCATCTTCAGCCTAATCTTTTGACCCTAATTGCTAATAATCAAGAAAAAGAAGAAGCGATTGAATCTGTCGAAGCGATAACTGAAGGTGACGAACTCAAGATTGGCGTCAACGCAAGTTATTTATTGGATGCGTTAGCGGTTATTCCAGAAGGTTTGGTTTACCTATCTTTTTCTACGACAGATAGCAGTATTTTATTAGAATCTCCTGAAAATGAGCACTATCAATATATTATCATGCCCATGAAAATATGACGCTTGAACGCCTCGATATTCATCATGTCCGAAACATAACATCTGCACGGCTTGTATTACATGCTCGGTTTAATGTTTTTTATGGCCAAAACGGTAGTGGTAAAACGTCATTGCTCGAATCGCTTTATCTACTGGGTTGCGGGCATTCGTTTAGAACACGAGAAAATTCTGCCTTGGTTTCATACGATCAGGAAAATCTCACGATATTTGGCGCAATGCTTTCCGGCGATTCGATAAGCATCCAAAAATCACACACAGGCACGAAAGTTCGTTTAAACAAGCTGCCATGTCGTCGAACGAGTGACTTGGCACGGCATTTACCGTGTCAGGTTTTTTATCAAGATATTTTTGAAATCATGGATGCAGGCCCTGCGGTGAGAAGAAACTTACTGGACTGGGGATTGTTTCACGTGAAACCTGAATACAACGCGACATGTAAAAATTATCGCCGTGTTCTAAAACATCGTAATGCTTTGCTTAAGCAAGGAGCCAACCGGCGTGCCTTAGTGCCTTGGGATGAGCAATTGGTGAAGCTTTCATATGTTTTAGATGCTTTTCGAACAGAATATTTCGATCTTTGGTCCGAGGCTTTTTGTTGTGTGCTGGAAAAGCTCACGTCGTTAACTTGTCGCATTCATTATGAGAAAGGTTGGGATAAACAAGATACAGGGCAAGATCTAGCAAGTATTTTAGTTGAGCAATATGAAAAGGATGCTGCACGTCAATACACACATTCTGGGGCACATCAAGCTGATATTCTTTTTGAGACAGCGGGCTCAAAAGCAAAACAGACCTTATCGCGTGGCCAGCAAAAAATTATACTTATTGCCATGAAGCTTGCACAGGCAGAATTTTTACCGACACGTGCTACTTATTTATTTGATGATGTGACTACGGAGCTGGATGGAGAACATGTTCAGCGTTTATTTGACGTGATTGATACAATAGAAGGACAATTTTTCTTTACATCGATTACACCGGATATATTTCAAGAAAAATTACCTTCAGAACAAAGCGTTTTTTTTCGTTTAGAAAACGGTGAATGTTTCACGTGAAACCCTAACAGTTTTAGTTATATTCGTTTATTATGAGCCTCTTGCAAAATTCGTAGAAGCGCATGATTTTATGAGGTGCTGAATCTTAAAAAAAAAGATCGACAACCTTTGTATTTTATGATCAAATTCACTTGCGACGGTGAGTCGGGTCAAAAAATAACAAGGGATGTTTGCAAGATGCACAGCACCAGAGAGAGGCTATCAAGCTATTGGGTTCGAATCAAGGATTTTTTGCTTTCTCCGATTGAAGAGGAAGTGGGTTCATTAACAAATAAGCAGCAGCAATTGATTACGGCACTTGAAGTCATCCGTATTGAAGACTTTGTTGCACCCCATGTTGGTGTAGGTAGACCTCCTGAAGACCGCTTACCTATGGCACGCGCTTTTATAGCAAAAGCCATTTATGGGCACACAACCACCAGGCAGTTGTTAGATCAATTACAAACTGATGTTCGCCTACGCCGTATTTGTGGATGGGAAAAAGCACGCGATGTTCCGGAAGAATGGACGTTCTCCCGTGCATTTGCTGAGTTTGCACGCGTTGAACTTCCAACAAAAGCTCATGAAGCACTGGTGGTTGCATTTCAATCAGATCGGCTTATTGGACATATTTCGAGAGATGCTACGGCTATTGAAGCTCGTGAAAAAGTGTCCAAACCTCCAAAGGATAAAGCGACTGACAAGCCAAAGCGTAAGCGCGGCCGTCCAAAGAAAGGAACGCCACCGACACCTAAAGAAGAAAAACGATTGGAACGTCAGCTGAACATGAGTCTAGACGAAATGCTTGCTGATCTCCCTAAAGCATGTGACGTTGGCTCTAAGAAGAATGCCAAGGGTTACCTTGTCTCGTGGAAGGGCTACAAATTACACATTGACACAGCGGATGGACAGATCCCAATTAGCTGTATACTGACATCAGCTTCTGTGCACGATAGTCAAGTGGCGCTACCCCTGGCAACCATGACCCATGAACGTGTGACAAATCTTTATGACCTTATGGATGCTGCGTATGATGCAGAGATCATTCGCGAACATAGTCGTCAACAAGGGCATGTACCATTGATTGACTTTAACCACCGTAGCCCGAAAGATGAACGGCAGTTTGCGCCGCATGAAGCAGAGCGCTACAAAGAGCGCTCAACCGCGGAAAGGATTAACGCAAGGCTTAAAGATGAGTTCGGTGGTTTATGCGTTCGGGTGCGGGGACATAGTAAAATTATGGCGCACCTGATGTTTGGTGTCTTGGCGCTCACAGCTGACCAATTGATGCGGTTTGCCACATAAATTTGACAAGAATTTTTACAAAAATAGGATAAAAGTTTGGAAAGCTGGCCTTTTCTTGCTTTGAAAATTGATTTTTAGAATTAAAAATGAGCAATAATTGTATATTCGACCCCTGACAGAAAAATTTTATTTTTTTTAAAGCGATCACATCGTGATGTGGTCAAATTAATTTCAATTTTGCAAGAGGCTCTTATGATATTTTTTTTGATCGGTGGTTTTAATGCTTAGTTATCAACATGCGTATCATGCCGGCAATTTTGCTGATGTTATGAAACATATAACCTTGTGTTTGATATGTGATTACATGATTCAAAAAGAAAAACCACTGTTTTATTTAGAAACACATTCAGGGCGTGGTCAATATGATTTAACACAAGCGATAGCTCAAAAAACGCGTGAGTTTCAAGACGGTGTTTCACGCTTGTGGGCTATTAAACATGGTTTACCTGAATCCTGTCATACGTGGTTAAGCATTCTTGAAAAATATAATTCCCAAGAACTTTCGCTCTACCCAGGTTCACCCTTGTTTGCTCTTGAATTGTTAAGAGGCGATGATCGATTTAATTTTTGCGAACTACACCCAGAAGAATATCAATTTTTGAAGCAGTTACCTACACACAATAAACAGGTAAACTTTCTATTGAAAGACGGGATGGAGCATTTAAAAGCGGCCTTGCCACCCCACGAAAAACGGGGGTTGATTTTTATTGATCCATCGTATGAATTAAAACAAGAATATCAGCTGATACCTGAGATGATTCATCAGGCGTACAAGAAATTTAGTACGGGGGTCTATTGTTTATGGTACCCGATTATTAAAGATTTTGATCATAAAAAATTAATTCGTCATATGAATCACATCGTATGTCCAAATCAATTAAGACTTGAATTAATTTTAGAAAAAAATACGGGCACCGGCATGAGGGGTTGTGGATTATGGATTTTAAATCCACCTTATATTTTAAACAAACAAATGCATGAGGTTTTACCCGTTTTAATAAACCATTTAGGCCCTCGAACCGCAACGTATCATATTGATTAAGTCTAAAATGAGTGCGCCATGATTATTATCTGGTTTTTCTTAGGCAGCTTTTGCGTGTAGATGGGCTCTTCCATATAAACCGGATAACACCCATGTTACAATGTTCGCTTGATTTGAACCCCTTTTTAGTAACCTAAGGATGCTTCATGAGTGTTGATGCCAGTAATTACGATTCCACGAATATTAAAGTTTTAAAAGGGCTGGATGCCGTTAGAAAACGACCCGGGATGTACATTGGTGATACCGACGACGGTTCGGGTCTTCATCATATGGTCTTTGAGGTTGTGGATAACGCCATCGATGAAGCGCTGGCTGGGCATTGTAGCGAAATTAATGTGATGATTCATGCCGATGAGTCCATTACTGTGAATGATGACGGGCGTGGAATTCCCGTTGACATGCATGAAGAAGAAGGTTGTTCTGCGGCTGAAGTCATCATGACGGTTTTACACGCAGGCGGTAAATTTGATGATAACTCTTATAAAGTATCAGGTGGTTTGCATGGCGTGGGCGTATCGGTTGTTAATGCACTGTCGGATGAGTTACATTTAAAAATTTGTCGTCATGGTGAAGTTTATGAACAGCATTATCATGGTGGTGTGCCAGACGCACCGATTGCTGTGACGGGGAAAGCCGATAAAACAGGAACCCAAATTTGGTTTAAGCCAAGCCCTGATACATTTACCAACATTGAATTTCATTATGAAATTTTAGCACGTCGTTTGCGTGAGCTGGCGTTTCTTAATTCCGGTGTGTGTATTCATTTGACGGATGAGCGCACCACGCAAAAAGAGACGTTTCATTATGAAGGTGGGATCGAGGCATTTGTTGAATATTTAAGCCTGAATAAAACACCGATTATGTCGCATGCGTTTTCTATGTCGGGTGAAAAAGATGATGTTGTGGTTGAGTTATCGATGCAATGGAACGATTCGTATCAAGAAAATTTCTTATGTTTTACGAATAATATTCCACAGCGTGATGGTGGAACGCATTTAGCGGGTTTTAGGTCGGCGTTAACGCGTACGTTGAATCAATACATTGAGCGTGAAGGTTTTGCTAAAAAAGCTAAAGTTGTCACATCAGGTGATGATGCGCGTGAAGGTCTAACAGCCGTTTTATCGGTCAAAGTGCCCGATCCTAAATTTTCATCTCAGACTAAAGATAAACTGGTGTCTTCAGAAGTTAAATCCATTGTTGAATCATTGGTTACTGAAAAATTGAATGATTTTTTATTGGAAAAGCCTGCGGTTGCAAAAGCGATTGTTTCTAAAATTATTGATGCGGCGCGAGCCCGCGAGGCGGCACGCCGAGCGCGCGATATGACTCGCCGTAAAGGCGCTTTAGATATTGCAGGTTTGCCAGGCAAGCTTGCTGATTGTCAGGAAAAAGATCCGGCACGTTCAGAAATTTATTTAGTTGAGGGTGATTCGGCGGGTGGTTCGGCAAAACAAGGCCGTGATCGAAGATTTCAGGCTATCTTGCCTCTCAAAGGAAAAATTTTAAACGTTGAGAAAGCGCGGTTTGATAAAATGCTGGCTTCACAAGAAGTTGCAACGTTGATTACAGCGCTTGGGTGTGGCATAGGTCGGGAAGAATATAATCCTGATAAAACACGTTATCATCGCATTATTATCATGACCGATGCTGATGTGGACGGTGCACATATTCGAACATTATTACTGACGTTTTTTTATCGCCAAATGCCCGATCTTATCGAGCGAGGGTATATTTATATCGCGCAACCTCCGCTGTATAAGCTAAAGCAAGGCAAGCAAGAACGTTATCTTAAAGACGATGATGCGCTCTATGATCATTTGACGCAAACCGCACTGGATAAAGCAGTATTCATGCCATCTAAGCATACGCCACCGATTGCAGCCGGTGCGCTTGAAACGTTGGTTCAGCAGTATCGCCATGTTGAAAAAATCATTCAGCGTCATGCGCGTCGTTATCATGAAGATATCTTGATGGGATTAGTTTTTTCACCGGCACTTTTACATGAAGCTCTGCTCGATCGTGATCGTGTTCAAGCTTGGGCAGACGCTTTAGCGACGCAGCTTAATCAACAAGCAAGTGCAGTTAAGCGCTATGATGTCGATGTCGTCGCTCAAGAAGGGGGAAATGCTTTTTTACCTCGTATTACCATGATTAAACACGGCGTGGATCATGTTGTTGTACTTCCTTTGGAATGGTTCTTATCCAAAGATTATCGAGCCTTAGTTGGTTTAGGTGAGCAATTAGGTGGCTTTGTTGAAGAAGGCGCCGTGATTCAACGAGGTGAAAAAACTCAGGTTGTTGGATCCTTTGGTGAAGCGGTTGCGTGGTTGATGGAAGAAGCTAAACGAGGGCAATCCATTCAGCGTTACAAAGGTCTGGGTGAAATGAACCCAGATCAACTTTGGGAAACCACCATGGATCCCGAAGTACGACGTATGCTGCAGGTTTCGATTGATGACGCGGTTTCAGCCGATCAAATCTTTACAACGTTGATGGGAGACCATGTCGAACCAAGGCGTGCATTCATTGAAGCTAATGCACTGAATGCTGAAAATATCGATGTGTAAGGTGACATCCTGTCAGACAATCCTTGTCATCCCTTAAGCGTTATTATACGCGTTTCATGTGTGGTGTCATGACGGGAAAGCCGGTTCTCTTTGTAAGCCATGGCTTACAAAGAGAAGTTTAACCAGGAGGTTGTTTCGTGTTATGGATTGACGCGTCACATGTATGGGTTGCTTTTGAAGCCATGATTTTTCTTATGTTTTTTCATTATTTAAGTCCCTGGTTTGCAAATCGCTTACCTAAGAAAGGACGAAGTTTTGTCTCGTTTTCTGGTGGCGTTGCGGTTGCCTATGTATTTTTACACATGTTGCCAGATTTAGTTGAATACAATAAACCTATCGGAGCGTTTTTAATCCGTAACGCGTGGCTTACATCGTTCACGGAGTTATTCATTTATATCGTTGCTTTACTGGGTTTTCTTGTTTATTACGGTCTTGATCTCTTTGCTGAACGTTATCGTGATGCTGGGCATGATGATGTCTTTGTTTATGCTTTACATTTAGGTATGTTTTGTTTGTATAATTTTTTAATTACGTACACCATGTCGTTGCGCGCACAATCAAGTATGCCAGCAACGTGCGTGTTTACCGTTGCGATGGCTTTGCATTTTGTGTTAACGGATCGTAAATTTTGTCGATTCTATACCGCTCGATTCAAACATTTAGGGCGGTTTTTATTAATGCTTGCTCTATTTTTTGGTTGGCTTGGCTCGGTTATCTTTGATCCCGTGAATGTGCTTGTTTCAGCATTCATGCTCGCGTTTTTGGCGGGCTCTATTTTATTAAACGTATTTCGAGAAGAGTTACCGGCAACAAGACTCACGAATTATTATTGGTTTTCTTTTGGAATTATATGCATAACCTTGACGTTACTCTTGCAAATTTTGCTTGCAGTGTAAGTTGATAAACATCCAGATGAAAGCCGTGCGCACCCGGTGGTAGTTGTGTGAGATGAGGTGTTATCACGAGGCCATAAGAGCTATCGTTAAAAACAAGCGTTCCATAATTTATGTTCGAATCATCCGTTCCGTGTAAAAAAACCGTGATGGGGGCAGCATGTCCAATCGAGCTTATACAAAGACAGAGGGCTAATATGTTTTTTATCATCATGTTCAAGGCCTATAGGTTAAATCAACGTCTTCATATTGAAGATAGTCACCCATAGGGTAGCGTGCAAGTTAAAAACTAAAGTTTTGTTAAGTTCTGCCGCTTAAGGAGAGATATCAAAGCAATATAAATTTGCCGAACAATAATCAATAATAAGGAGAAGGCAATGTCGGATTCACAAGCTTTAGAAATGGCGTTTCTTCAACGGCTGCATGATAGCCAAGCTCCCGTATCTGTTTTTTTAGTCAATGGGATTAAATTGCATGGTGTGATAGAGCATGTGGATGAACGTGTGCTCACACTTAAAAATGGCATTACGCAGATGGTGTATAAGCACGCCATCTCAACGGTCGTGCCGACTAAATAGTTTACAGCACGTCGCTTAAGCTTTCGACGGTTTGTTTTCCGTAGCGTACGTCGTGTAATTTTCCTGTTGGATCAAAAATAAAGGTGACAGGAACAGCGCGAATATCACCCAGCTTTAATACGATCGATGGATCGGTCGTTAAGCTTGGGTAGTGTAAACCTGTTTGTTGTATTAAGCGAAGTTGTTCGTTGATTGGAAGCCCATCGTAGTTGACACCAAATACAGCAATGTTTTTGTGTTGATAGCGATCATAAAATTGATTAAACGCTGCAATTTCTTCTAGGCATGGCTGACACCAATTTGCCCAGTAATGAATATACACCCATTTTCCTTTAAGCGAGCTAAATGAAATGTTATCACCCTGTGGTGCTTGGTAAAGCATCACGTCTTCAGCCCAGGTTGGCATGGCAAGCGATAAGAGTGTTAGTATGAATAAAATAAAACGGAACATTGATCTATAACTCACTTTGTATCATGCTGGATGATAAGCATGCGATTTAAATAAATCATAAGGATAACTCAATGACGAATAAAATAAAAATTCCAGCGTTTGTTTCCGTGGTTGCATTTTTGCTTGGATGTTATGATTTGATTCGTGGGTTTATGCATACCTTTAATTTAGAAAATTCAGCTTTACACATTGCAAAACTTAATTTAGCCAGTCCAGAAGCGGCCGATTTATTACAATTATTGGGTCTTTTTGGTGTTTCGAATTATATCACAGGTATGATGCTTATTTTAATCGCCTTAAGAGCTCGGGATCTTGCGCTTATGATGCTTTTGATTATACCGTGTGCTTATACCATAGGTATCGTCGAAATAAAGATTAATTCGGCTAGCTATCCTGCGTCTCAAGCAGCATGGCTTGGTAAAGGCCCCATGCTTATTTACCTGATCATTTGCGGTTGTACGTTTATTGCGGGTATCGCTTGTGTATTTTTTAGATGGAGGTCTACTCAACGTTCTTCAAGCCACTCCCAGCGCGCGTAGGCTTCTGACAGGACGGTTTCTTCTTGATTGCATGCCTCGGTTAATTTTGCTATTTCATCCTCCGGACGTTCGTAGAATTCAGGGGCGCCCATCTCAGCGTGCATGGCTTGGATGCGTGCTTCCAGTTGTTCGATACGCTTGGGAAGCTGTTTAAGCTCGCGCTGTTCGGCGGAGCTTAAGGATGAAGCTGTTTTTTGTTGAGTTTGAATTGCTATTTTCGGTGTTGTTTTTTTTATATTCTCTTGTTGTTTTTGATGGCGACGATAATCGTCATATCCGCCAAAAAACTCACTAAAATGCCCGTTGTCCTCAAAAACGAGTACGCTGCTGACGATGTTATTAATAAATTTACGATCGTGACTGATTAAAATTAACGTTCCTGGGTAGTCACCAAGCATCGATTCTAATAATTCAAGCGTTTCGATATCGAGATCATTGGTCGGCTCATCCATGACCAATAAATTGACCGGTTTAGCAAAAAGCTTGGCCAGTAACAAACGGTTACGCTCGCCACCGGATAGTGATGAAACCGGTTGATTAAAGCGTTCAGGTTCAAATAAAAAATCACGTAAATAAGAGGCTACATGTTTTTCTTGGCCGTTGATGGTAACAAAGTCACGGCCTTCACCCACATTGGCCATCACCGTTTGTGTTTCATCAAGTTCGCGACGTAGTTGGTCAAAATAGGCGATTTTAAGAGACGTTCCCAGGCGTATGCTTCCTGATGATGGCTTTAAATCACCTAAAAGTAAACGTACAAGCGTTGTTTTTCCGCAGCCATTGGGCCCAATAATCCCCAGTTTATCACCGCGCATGAGCACACATGAAAAATTAGAAATCATGTGTTTTTGTTCGATCGCGTAATCAATATTTTTTGCCTCAATCACCATTTTTCCTGATGAGCTTACATCGAGCTGTAAATTTTTGACCTGTCCTGTTTGGTTACGTCGTTCTCGATGGGCATTGCGCATGGCCTCGAGTCGTCTCACCCGGCCTTCGTTTCGTGTGCGTCGTGCTTTAACGCCTTGACGCAACCAAGCTTCTTCTTCTTTGAGGCGTTTATCAAAAAGCGCGTTATGTGTTTGTTCCGTGACGCGATTCGCTTCTTGTCGGTCGAGGTAGGTGTCGTAATCGCAGGCATGGCGATAAAGCGCGCCGCGGTCAATTTCAACAATGCAGTTGGCTATATTTGTTAAAAATTGTCGATCATGCGTCACGACTAAAACACTGCCTGGATAAGTCTTTAAATAACCTTCGAGCCATTCAATCGTATCGACATCGAGATGGTTGGTTGGTTCGTCGAGTAGGAGTAAGTCGGCATCGGCGAGTAATGCAGCCCCTAGGAGTGCTCGACGTCGCATACCGCCGGAGAGGTTGTTCATGGAGGCGTCCATCGGTAAGCTTAAGTGACTTGCCATGCTTTCAACACGCGGGAGCATATCCCAGGCATTCAGCGCTTCAATCTGTTCTTGGCATGTGGCCATGCGATCGAGATCGCCGGCAATTGAAGTCACGCGGTATTCTGATAAAACGTCACCCAGTTTTCCGAGGTGATGAACTAAAAAATGATAAACCGTTTCGTGCTTGCTTATCGGTACATCTTGCATGAGTCCTGCAATACGCAAGCCACTTTGTTTGTTAATTTGCCCGCCATCTTGGGTGAGCTCGCCTTGTAAAAGCTTAATCAGCGTTGATTTGCCAGCGCCATTTCGACCCACGAGTGCAATACGTTCTTTGGGATGAATTTGCCAATCCACGTTATTTAAAATCGTGTTGTTGGCTAAGTGCAGCGTGACTTTATTGAACGACAAAATACTCATGAAGATCTCGGATAATTTTATGGATGTGATATCTACGGGATTTCTATTCCCTGCCAATCAATAAGTTTACCATGTTTATGAACAGTATCGTCGAATAAGATCTTTAAAAAATAATGTGCGGCTTGTTGTGGAGAAAAAAGTTGGTCTTTAGGAATGTATTGCTTAAACGGCGCGGATAATTTTGTGTCAACCGAGCCGGGATGGTAAGCAAAAACCTGTGACGCAGGGGATTTGATGCGCCACTCGATGGCTAGATTTTTAATCAGCATATTCAGCATGACTTTACTCATACGATAGCTATACCATCCGCCTTTGCGATTATCTGCAATACTTGAAATACGCGCAGAAAAAGCACAAAAGCGCAGCGTTTGATGTTTAGAGAGGTGTGGATTTAAAATTTGCGCTAGGTTAATCGTGATCGCAACGTTTGCTTCGATACTCTTGAGTAGCCAAGCATAATCCAGTTGTTGAATGGTTTTTTCGGGGCCGTGTGATGGCTGATGTAGCATGCCGCAGGTATTGATCACAAGGCTTGGCAATTCACTCTGTGAGGTAAGTACCTGGTTGAGTGCTTGATGGCTTAATAAATCAATACCCCGTTTTCGGCTGAGCACAACAACGTTATACCCCATGTTGGTGAGCTCAACATCAATTGCGCTGCCTATACCGCCATCACCGACCAACCAGGCAAGCGTCATGATTTTCTTCGTCGACTACGCTTCATTTTCTCAAAGTGCTTGGCATCTTTATGGAATTCATAACAGGTTAAACCGATCCCTATGATTAAAAGCACAAAAGTAAACATGGCGACTTGAAGTACAAAATCAGGAGCGATGGTTTTCGCGATACCGAGTATATTCATGCTTCTTTCCTTTTTTTGTACAGTGCAATGAAGCTCAGTAATTTAAAATAAATACCAAATCCAAGGATGCTCGGAACCCAGATGGCGGTAAAAATGCCTTCTTGCAGATGGCCCGAAAACCATAAATAAGCGGAAACGGCAAAGGCCACCGTGATGGCGAGAAGTATAAAAACATCGGAAGCTTTAATCATATCAGATCCTTTTTGTATGAATTCTCGAATTTAATAAACTTAGGTTATATCTCCCAATAGCCCCAGGCTGCAATTAAAAAACAAATCATCGCGCACTGCCCAATAAAGTGTAGCAGATACATGCCTAAAGGTTTAATTTCAAAAGGCGTCACCAGGCCGATAATACAAAGGATTAAATAAAAAAATAATATAAAACCTAATATGGCGGCCGGAAGTCTTATTTTTTGACGCATATCACCTCTATTTTTATTTTTTTGTATTTTTATCATGTTGAATATATAGCATAGATTTTAATACTTTGTGGTCTTGATGGGCCAAATCAACCAGCGGTAGTGTCGCAAGACCTGCGATGCAGTACAGCTTTTTTGTTTGTTTGGATGTTATCGCATCAAGATGTTTTTGAACGGTCTGTACATCACCTCTGACCAACGGGCCGGTGAGTGCTTGTTTGGGCGAATTGGTTTGTTTTAAATTATCTAAGCTTGTTTGCATAAGCTGTAAGCAAATTTCGCGAGCGTTTTTTGGAGGCAGGCCAGAGGTTTCAAATAACTGGATCGCCTCAGATGCCAAAGTAACGAGATAATTTGAAGCTATCACCGCGGCAGCATGGTAGGCGGCTTTTTTTTCAGGGTTGAGTTTAAAAACCTGAGCGCCCATGGCTTGCCATAACGGTGTTAATTGATTGATGGCCTCACTATCGCCCTCGATGGCGCAATGGACGCCTTGGAATGCGTTTGCATTGGGTGTGTTGGCATCTCGAAAGGCTTTGAGAGGGTGCAGGCTTGCAGTATGCGCCCCCTGCTGTTTTAACGGCATCAGAATATCTGAATTTAAGATGCCGCTTGCATGCATGACGATGCTATTGGGTATAATCATTGCGGCTTCAGCAAGTTTTTTAATCAGTGCTGGCATCTCATCATCGGGGCATGTTATCAATGTAAGATCAGCTTGGGGAAGTGCGCTTAGTTGATATAGAGCTAGGCCTTGACCTAGTGTCGCTACGGCTTGTTGTGCGCGTGTAATAGTCGGATGATACACACCAAGTAGTCTGTGTTCACCTGTCAATATCAGTGATGCAGCTAGGGCCTTGCCTAGGCGGCCGGGTCCGATGAGGTTGATGCGCATGTGTTGTTCTCGTGTTTTTGATGAAGGCCGTAAATCACGTGACCGGCTTTTTTGAATTTAAGCGTTTCCCATAGGGCGGGGTTTAGCGTAAGCGCTTCGGATGATTCGGTGTAAAGCAAGCCGCCTGGTCGAAGTGTCGATGATTGCTCAAGACAGGCGATGCTATCAAGCAATAATTGAGGTTTGCCAAACGGCGGATCAAGAAAAATAAGATCAAAGACTGGTGGTTGATTTTTTAAGTAACTGATAGCGTCTGTGTGAATCACATGGAGCATGTTGGTATCAAACGCGATGGCTTGTTTTTTTAAATGCTGGGACGTGGTACGCGATTGTTCAAGCAAGGTCACAGCACATGCACCGCGTGACCAGGCTTCAAAGCCAAGCGCACCGCTGCCGGCAAAAGCGTCGAGGCATCGGGCGCCACGAACGGTGTTCATGAGCCAATTAAACAGCGTTTCACGAATGCGGCTGGGAGTGGGGCGAAGGCCTAGCTCATCTGGAAACGTAATTTTTTTTCCGCGATGATGGCCTCCGATGATGCGAACTTCTTGTTTCATGCTTTTCCAACCATCACTTGCAATAAGCGATTGGGTTGAATATTTTTTTCAAAGGCCATTTTAATCTGCCCAATATTCACCGCACGAATCTTATCTGTATACGTATCTAAGTAGTCATCGGGTAATTGATAAAACGTTATTTTAAGCAGTAAGCTTGCCATGCTTTGATTGGTTGCCAGTGACAAAGGGAAGCTTCCGACAAGGTATTCTTGTGCGGCTTTAAGCTCATCATCACGCGGGCCTGTTTTTATAAACGCTGAGAGCGTTTCACGCGTGAGTGTTTCAGCTGTTTTTGCTTGGGCGCCTTGGGTCGCAAGTCCGATAATAAACGGACCGCGCTCAGGCAGAGGTAAAAATTGACTGCTTACGCCATAGGTTAAGCCGCGTTTTTCGCGCAACTCTTCGGCGAGGCGTGAAACCAAGCTACCTCCGCCCAGCGTATAATTTCCAACCATCAAGGGGAAATAACGTGCGTCATGATGCGTAATGCCAAGTTGGCCTAAGCGTAACACGGTTTGTGACGATGGGAACGGTACGCTGATGTCCATGGCTTCGGTCAAAGCTTTGGTTTGTTTGATATGAGGCGCTGCTTTGCCTTTGGGTAAGGCTTGGGTGAGCTGCTCCGCGATCTGTTTAGCCCGGTCTGTTTCGAGCGCCCCTACAAGCACAAGCGTAGCATTTTGGCTGACAAATAACGCGTGGTGAAAGCGCCGTACATCTTCGACGGTGATGGCGTCAAGGGTTTTTAATTCGCCGTTGACGGGGTGTGCGTAAGGGTGGTTTTGATAGAGCGCTTGAAAAAACGTTTGATTTGCAATGTCCTCAGGTGACTCTAAAGCATGTCGGATGGCCATGCGTTGTTGATTTTTTTCACGTTCAAAGGCTTTTTCAGGAAAGTCTGGGTGTGAGGCTATGCGTGAAAACGTGTCAACCGCTTGTTTTAACAGCTCAGGTGATGTGAGTGTACGCAAATGTAAGAGCACCATGTCGCGGTTATTTTCATAGCTGTATTGTGCACCCGTGTCTTCTAGTTGGGTGGCGATAAGGGTTGCATCCAGTCCGTCGTTGCCTTGATTCATCAAACGCGCGGTGAGCGTACTTAGCCCAAAACGAGGGCCATCATAGGCGGTACCTGCACGAAAGGCGAGATTAATATCCAGCATCGGGATTTCCATGGCTTGATAGAATACAACGGGCGTGCCTTGGCTCGTTTTCCAGCGTTCAATTTGCAAAGTTTTTGTTGCTGCGTGGGCCGTGGTGCAAGCCGCGAGTCCTAGGCTGATGAGGGTCAACAGGATGTTCATTGGGAGGCTCCTGATTGCGGTGCTGGTTGTGGTATGAGGCGTGCTTCGGTCTGGCTGTCTTCATTAAAATAACGGTTAGCAACGGCTTGAATGTCGTCAGGTGTCACTGCGCGAATCTGGTGTTCGTAAAGCTCGGTCGTCTTCCAGCCTAAACCGACGGTTTCTAGCAAGCCAAGCTCCATGGCCTGTCCAAAGCCGGAATCTCGCTCAAACGTTTTTTGTGCGATGAGCTGTGCTTGAACGCGCTTGAGCTCTGCATCGGCAACACGTGTTGTTTTTAAGCGCGTAAGTTCTGCATCAAGATCTTGGCTTAAGTCATCGAGGGTATGTTGGCTGCTGGGTGTGCCATAGACCGTAAATAGCGTTGGGTAGCGAGCATAGAGGTTATAGTCTGTGCCTACACTGCTGGCGCGCTGTGTTCCTCGAACCAAATTCTTGCTAAAACGGCTGCTGTCACCTGCGTCGAGTAAACCGGCAATGACCTCGAGGGTATAAGGGTCTTGTGCGTGCGCTTTATCGACGGATTTGACGGTAGGTACGATGTATCCTTGCAGCAGCATGGGAACTTGAGCTGGTGCTTTGACCGTGATATTTTTTTTACCGAGCTGTGGTGGTTCGATTTGAGGTTTGCGCTTCATCGCTTCGCTTTTAGGTATTGCGCCAAAATGTTGTTGTGCTAAAGCATACACGTGATCAGGATTCACATCACCCACGACCACCAGTGTGGCATTGTTGGGGGCGTAAAAACGTTGATACCAGATTTTCAGATCGCTTATTTTAAGGTGTTGGATATCATCCATCCAGCCAATGACCGGATGATGATACGGTGAAATCAAATGGGCGGCAGAAAGATAACGTTCAAACGTGAGTGCTTGCGGATTGTCGTCGGTTCGCATGCGTCGCTCTTCTTGAATGACTTTAATTTCTTTATTAAATTCGGTCTCATCAAGCAGAAGGTGTTGCATACGATCCGCTTCCAAAGCTAAGCTTGTGGGCAGGTGCTCGGCCGCTATTTTTTCAAAATAAGCTGTATAGTCTGTGTTGGTAAACGCGTTTTCTTGCCCACCCAGGCCTGCAATCGTTTTTGAAAAAATGCCAAGAGGGTACTTGGTCGTGCCTTTAAACATAATATGTTCAAGTGCATGTGAAATACCGGTGAGGCCGCCGGGTTCGTCGGCAGACCCCACGTTGTACCAAATCATGGTAACGGCAACGGGCGCGCGATGGTCTTCTTTGACCAAAACCTTGAGTCCATTATCGAGGGTAAACGATTGCACTTGCCCAAAGGCTACGTGCGTGATAAATGTCAAGAGCAGAATAAAACGGGTGCGCATGGCTCACCTCAAGATAAAAATGATAGAATTTCATATTTTACTGGATTTGTATACCGTATGAAGAAGTGGTTTAAGCGAAATCAAGCCAAAATGGCAAAGCAGCGTCCTGACGAGCTCGAAAAACAAGGCGTTTGGACGCGTTTTCAACAAGGCCTCGGCAAAACACGCGCGGGCTTAGGGGGAGCGCTTGGGCGTTTGCTGCTTGGGAAAAAAGAAATTGATGCGGAGTTGCTCGAAGAGCTGGAGCATGTATTGGTTGCCGCTGATGTGGGTGTTAAAACCACACAAACTTTATTAGCTGAGCTCACCGAGGGCTTGGAGCGCAAGCAACTAGCCGATGGTGATGCTGTGCTTGATGCGCTTCAAACCAAGATGATGGCTCTTTTATCTTCAGATGCTACGGCGCTTATGCATGAGATGCCTAAATCCTCGCCACTTGTTATTTTAATGGTGGGCATTAACGGCGCAGGAAAAACCACAACCATCGGTAAGCTTGCACGTCAATATCAGCAGATGGGCAAGCGGGTCATGCTTGCTGCAGGCGACACCTTTCGTGCGGCCGCGGTTGAGCAGTTGCAAGCTTGGGGTGCACGCAGTGATATCCCCGTGATTGCACAGCATACGGGGGCGGACAGTGCCTCGGTTATTTTTGATGCATTTCAAGCGGCTAAAGCGCGCGGTATCGATGTGCTGATTGCCGATACAGCCGGGCGCTTGCAAACTCAGCATCATTTGATGGATGAGCTAAAAAAAATAAAACGCGTGCTTCAAAAAATAGATCCCGATGCGCCGCATGAAACCATGCTGGTATTAGACGCCGGAATTGGTCAAAATGCTTTAAGCCAGGCAGCTAAATTTCACGAAGCGCTTGGATTAACCGGTATTACGATGACGAAGTTGGATGGTACAGCGAAAGGTGGTATTTTGTTTGCCATTGCTCATGAATTAGGGCTCCCTTTTCGCTACATTGGTGTAGGTGAAGGGGTGGATGATTTGCGTCTGTTTGAGCCAGAACACTTTGTGCGGGCTATTTTTAACGATGATTCAATTCAGGCAAGTAAGTAAGCGTTATCCTGGTGGTTATCAGGCATTAGAATACGTTAATTTCACGTTAGCCAAAGGTGAAATGGCGTTTTTGACCGGTTGCTCAGGTGCGGGAAAAAGCACGTTGCTGAAGCTTATTGCTTTGCTTGAGCGCCCCTCAGGCGGTGATATTTTAATCAACGGCGCGTCGCTTTCTAAGTTCAAAAAGAATGATGTAGCAGCACATCGATCGCGCATTGGTGTGACGTTTCAGTCACCTCATTTATTACAAAACCGCACCGTTTTTGAGAACGTCGCCTTGCCTTTACATATTCAGGGTATTGCTGGGGCGCAGCTTGCTAAACGTGTGCATGCAGCGCTCGACCGCGTGGGGCTTTTAGCGAAAGAAGGCATGATACCTCTTCATCTTTCAGGTGGTGAGCAGCAGCGCGTGGGTATTGCGCGTGCGATTGTACACAAGCCCGATTG
>JAACPN010000070.1 GCA_009995425.1 Legionella sp.
TTGGCTGTTCGATAATGCGTTGCCATGAGGAGAGCCACACGGAAAATAAACCCTGACGATTAAGCCACGATGTTGCTCGGGCGTACTAAGCTCGATACGGGCATGATGCAGTTCGCATATCTGTTTAACGATGGCGAGTCCGAGCCCACTTCCTGATGTCTTGTTGCCCAGTACACGAAAAAATCGCTCAAACACGCGGGTCGATAGGGCTTCGGGAATACCCGGGCCGTTATCGGTTACTTCAAGTATAACGTGCTGGTGATCAGGAGCGGGTTGAACCCGAACTAAAATCAATCCTTGTTCACCTGTATTTGTATATCGAATAGCATTGTCGATGAGATTTCTGATTAAAATACAAATGGCTGTCACGTTTCCTTGGAAACTCGGTGTCGTTTGATCAGCCTCAAATTCAAGTTCGGCATGTTTCTTAAGCGCTACCGGCGTCATCATTGCCAAAATTTCACGTGTTACACGGATTAAATCAACCGGCTCAAAACCTGTTAGATTAGGCGTATCCGGAACCAAACGACTCATGGTTAAAAGTTGCTGGACAATATGTGTACTTCGATTCACGCTGGTGATGAGTTTGGTCATTGCCGTGTTTTTTTCTTCTAAATCATGCGTGTTGAGTGCAACTTGAGCTTGTGTTTTGATAGCTGCAAGTGGGGTTTTAAGTTCATGCGCCGCATCAGAGGCAAATCGTTTTTCACGCTCAAAGCCTTCTTGAAGACGAAAGAAGAGCTTATTAAGCTCATCAATCATCGGTTTAATTTCTTCGGGAATCGCATCTAAACTAACGGGGTCGAGATGAGTAGGGACCCGAGATGCCACTTCTTTCGTCACACGATCAATACTCAGTAATCCACGTCCAATAATAATCCAAATCAGCAGACCTGATAGAGGGAACGTAAGTAACATGATATATACATCATCACGTGTGATACGTTGCGCTAATTCGTTTCGTATCTCATCACGTCTGGATAAAATTAATTGTGATCCCGAAGGCTTATCGAGTGCGTTAAAAACAAGGGTATCTAAATGTTCCTGAATATCTTTTCGATCTAAATAATAATTACCCACCACGGTAAGTGACGTTGTTAGAGCAATCGCCAACAACAAATTAACCAGAAGAAATTTTCGAATTGAATGTTTCAAGTCATGCCCCCAAGCTAATCTTATAAAGCAGCATCGGTATCTTTTTCGGCGATGTATCCTATACCACGAATCGTACGAATAAAATCTGCGTGCAATTTTTTTCTTAAATTATGAATATGCACTTCAAGCACATTGCTATCGACGTCATCATCCCAACCGTAGATGCTTTGCATAAGCTGCTCACGCGACAAAGCATGACCTGCGTTTTCAATTAATTTTTGAAGCAACGCAAACTCGCGGCGAGAAATATTTATTTCTGTGTTGTTGAGTAAAACGGTATGAGCTAATGGATCGAGCGTGATATTTTTATACTTAAGAAGGGGGTCAGCGCGTCCTTGAGAGCGTCGAATAAGCGCTCGAATACGTGCACTTAGCTCGTTCAAATCAAACGGTTTGAACATGTAATCATCGGCGCCAGCATCCAAGCCAGCAATACGATCTTCGACAGATTCACGTGCCGTTAAAATAATGACAGGGGTCTTGTTTCCGGCTTGACGGATATTTTTTAATAAACTAAGTCCTGGTAATGTAGGCAAACTTAAATCCAAAATAACCAGCTCAAATGACTCAGTTTTTAGAGCTAGGCGCGCAGATTCACCATCTTTAAGCCAATCAACCACGTAGCCAAATTGGGTAAGTCCGGTTTTAACTGCATCACCCAGCAACTCATCATCTTCTATAAGCAACAGTCGCATGACAATCCTTTGCTTTAAATTTGCTTTATGAACGTTCTTGAATTTGTTTTTTTAATGTTTTATGTGAAGCCACAGGTTCTTTGACATGCTTGGCAAGGTATAAGGCTTGGAACAAGACAAACACGAACGTAAATCCAGCACCACCAAATAATTTAAAATTCACCCATGTTGGTGTATCAAAATGATAAGCGATATAAAGATTCGTAAATCCCATAGCCAGAAAAAAAACGGTCCATGCGTAACTTAAGCGACGCCAAATTTGAACGGGCAGGAAGATATTATGTTCCATAATTTTTTGAATGACCGGTTTTTTCCCAATAAAAACCGAACCAAAAAAAACTAAGGCTGATAACCAATAAATCACCGTGGGTTTCCATTTAATAAACCAGGGATCATGAAAAATAAGCGTTGCACCACCTAAAACACAAATCAGCACGAGACTAATAAGATGTAATTTTTCATAACGCTGGTATTTTAAGCGGAAAAATATGACTTGAATAACCGAAAGAACCATGGCAGCAGCGGTTGCTGTATAAATGTCAAACCATTTGTAACATAAGAAAAAAATTAAAATAGGGAAAAAATCAAACAATAATTTCATGGATTAATAATTCATATTAAGATTGATGTTTTAAGTATAACACAGCAACGAGGGTTGTCGCACTTGATTCTAGGAGCCCACTAATGGTGATAACTCCCATTATCACCATTAGCTAAAATAACGGTTTGTGTAGCTAATAACCTCATGTTTTCCCAAACCATCTGTTCGAGCTATCTGCACGTCTTCTTGATTTGAAACGCATTTCCAGGTCTGTTGGTTATAACTGTAACGTTCATTTTTTTGAATAAAAACATTCATGGAATAAATTCCAATATTTTTTTCAGCTTGCTTGGCTCGTGCGGAATAAAAAACGAAAGCTTCGATGTTATCTGCTCTCATATCAGATCCAAGTAACTGACTGGCCGTGTACGATGTTTTTGATGAAATATCATGTTGATATTTGGTAAACGGTAATTTTGTCAGATCAACGCCTTGATTTGTTTTTATGCACACATTAAATGCAGTTAATAATGTATCGACATAACCAAGATTGGCCTCAGTATCTTGATTGAACTTCAATCGATAATAAGCGACTTCCGTGAGTGCTGTTTTAATATCCAACGAACCATACCACAGCGATGGCTCAAAAATTCGCCCAAATCGTGAGCCATATTCAAGTGGCGGATAACGAAAAGGTGTAAATATTAATGGATCTAAGATATTCGTCTGAATCGTAGGTTTAGAGCTATCTAATAGCTCTTCGAGTATGTCATATTCTTCTAACGTATCAACAAGATCTCGCGAATTTAAAATATGCTGTGCTTCAACCACCCTCCAAGGCTCTTGCTTGAGATCACAAATATACTGAGCGCCCTCACAAGCATCCCAAATACTCACAGCTTACCTCGCATGGCATCTAAATAATTAAGCACAAGAACCAATCCTTGAACACGTTTCATCTTATCTATAGGTTTTTGATGGTTAAAATACGCATTCTTACTCTGGAGCCACGCGCGTGCTTTGTCATGATGGTTTCCAATCAAAGCATTTAAGCTTCTATAGATACGTAAAAGTAAAAGCGCTAACTCCCCTTCTTTGCTGTTGGGTGATATCAACTTTTTACCTTGGTGAAGACGTGTGGCGCTCGACTCGCTGATACCAATAATTTCACTTAAATCTTTCCCTGATAAGTGTAAGAACGATGTCATGTTGATAAGTGCTTTACTTAACACGCGTTCTTTATCTGTTGAAATAATCTGTAGTTTATTCATGCTATCAATCTCTCCCGCCCTCTCCTGCTTGATTTATTTCATATTAAATCATAGTATTATTTAATTTCATAAGCAAGATAAGACATGAGTCACACAAATATACCACAACCACTTTTTGATACACTTGAGCATCTTCAAGAGCAAGCACACGACGTTCAGTTTTGGCGCTACCTCGATTCGGCCTATTGCCTCGATGATATCGTCATGGCTGCCCGATTTTTACAAGCTTACAAAGGCAGCCAAGGTACGTTTAATGCTTACAGACGTGAGGTGGAACGTTTTTTGCATTGGGCTGTATTAATCGCCGAAAAAAATTTAAGTCAATTAGGACGTGAAGACATTGAGGCATTCATTGAGTTCTGCCAAAAACCACCTAAAAACTGGATTGGAACCTCGAAACCTGCACGTTTTATATTAAAAGATGGTCAACGTATACCAAATCCTGCTTGGCGCCCTTTTGTTGCTACCGTATCAAAAGCAGCACATAGACGTGGCCAAACACCCGATATAAAAACGTTTGAGCTCTCTCAAGCATCACTCAATGATTTATTTGCGATACTCAGCAGCTTTTATCAGTACCTTGTGCAAGAAGAGCATGCACGTGCTAATCCTTTTGCATTGGTACGTCAAAAAAGCCGGTTTATTCGTAAAATCCAAGGTGCGAGCAAGATCAGACGTTTGTCTGAGCTGCAGTGGCAATACATTGTTGAAAATACACGAAAACTCGCTGAGACATCCCCTGCCGAACACGAACGAACCTTGTTTATTTTGTCGGCTCTTTACGCGATGTATCTTAGAATTTCTGAACTCACGGCAAGCCCGCGTTGGGCACCACAGATGAATCATTTTACACGTGATGGGGATGGTAATTGGTGGTTTACTACGGTCGGCAAAGGCAATAAAGAACGAAAAATAGCCGTCAGTGAAGCCATGCTTGAGGCGCTCAAGCGCTGGCGGAAATATTTAGGTTACTCCCCCCTGCCATCCCCTGCCGATTATACCCCGCTTGTTCCGAAGAATCGTGGACGTGGTCCGATTACCAGCACCAATCAAATTCGAATATTAGTTCAATATGCTTTCGATGCAGCCATCGAGCAATTGCATCATGATAATCTATCAGAAGAGGCAGAAACGTTATATGAAGCAACGGTGCATTGGCTAAGGCATACGGGCATATCAGATGATGTTAAAACTCGACCACGTGAACATGTTCGTGATGATGCTGGACATAGCTCGAGTGCAATTACTGATAAATATATTGATATTGAATTACGTGAACGACACGAGTCGGCACGAAAAAAACGTATTGTTGATGATGAATTTATTTAACCGACATGAGGCTATGTATGACAGGCATTAAATCTGACGCAAGAAGCCCTGGCCCGCCTTGATTTTTAAGTGCCATATCACCCGCCTCAGCATGTAAAAGAACCCCCATTTGAGCGGCTTGCCACGGGGTTAAACCTTGCGCCACAAGGCCTGAAATCACACCACTTAATACATCGCCCATGCCTGCTGAAGCCATGCCAGGGTTTCCTGCGTGGCATATACGTGGTGCTTCGCTCTCTGTGTATACCAAGCTCCCGGAACCCTTCAAAACAAATACGCCGCCGAAGCGTGCTTGAAGTGCCTGTATGGTTTGAACGCGATTTGCCTGAACCTCTGCAACACTTATTTTTAATAAACGTGCAGCCTCACCTGGGTGCGGGGTAAACACACAAGACTGACGTGGAACCCAGTCATCTTGTTTTTTAGCAAGCCAATTGAACCCATCTGCGTCGATTAATAGAGGTACTAATAGAGGCACCGTAGACGTCGATTGCTCACATACGGCATGATAGAAATTTTCTGACCAGTCACTGCTTCCAAGACCTGGACCTAAAACCAACATCGTGGCACGTGCAAGACATGTTTGGAAGGCTTCATCATCAGGTGTGTTTAAGCCATAACATAAAAGTTCAGGTCGACCACTCACAACGGCCGCCACATGTTCCGGGCGCGTGACGACGGTGACAAGCCCTGCTCCAACGCGTAACGCGGCTTCGGCTGCAAGCCTTGCTGCTCCGGGCATCCCATAATCACCACCTATAACAAGCACATGACCAAACGAACCCTTGTTGGCATCCTGCATCCGAGGTGCAAACCAGCCCTTCATCTTAGAAAACGCCAAAGTCTGTAAGGCCATGATTAATACACTCCAAACGTTAGTAATTAAACGATGCGGTCATGTTACTCATGTATTCGTCAATGTTTGTCGCTGTACTGGCAAACATACTGCAACCAAGTAGCGTTGTCGCAAAACCAAACCCTCCAAGGACCACACCAGGCATCGTAAGTCCAGCAAGATTAAGCGCTGCGAAGGCAATCGCAACCGCGGTAATACCCAATGCTGTAATAAAAGCACTGAGCATAAACATATCATGGCTAGCCCCAGCATGTGGTGGCTCAATTGTTTCAGATACTTCAGCAGAGATGAAGGTATTTGGACGAATTAGCGCAGAAATTGCATCAAACGCCTGTTTGTTTTCTACATCTGCTTCTAATTGGGCTCTATCGGCAGCTTCTCTTGTAGATGCAGCCTGGACCGTTTGTTTTATGACCTTATCCAAAGTCTCACGGGCCTTTTCAAGATCATCATAAGCCTCATGAAAGCAGGCAATATCTTGTTTAATTTTTGTCGTGTACGAGCCATAATTTTTTTTGGTCATGAGCTCGTTTATAGCTTTTATCTCTTTTTTAAGTTGCTCTACATCTTCTGTACGTGCAACCCAATGATTTTCTGCGTTAGCAAATGCTTTTTGCGCTTCAAGTGCGCGATTGTTCTTAACATGATCATAACCGGCATCTAATTGCTTATGTATATGAACCGTGATGGTATTTAAATACTTGTTAGTATCTTCAATTAAAGCCTCAATTAAAACTTCCAGTAAGCTCATGATTTACTCCAATGATTAACGCCTGATTTTTTTGATAGTAATGTAATAAACGCTTCATGCTCAGTAAGTTCTTGCTCTGTTGCCAATAGAACAGGTGAGGTACTTGATAAAACCTGGGATTGCTTGGTAAGTTTTTGGTTTGTTCCGGTATTATTATTTTCTTCATTTTCGCCAAATAACATGGCTTGGCCACCCGTCATGGCAAGATAAACAAACCCTAAAAGCTCGGAGTCAAGTAATGCACCATGGAGTTTACGGTGACTGTTCATCACGTCATAACGTTTGCAAAGCGCATCTAAATTATTACGCTGGCCAGGATGTTTTTTCTTGGCTAATACAAGTGTATCTAAAATAGAGCAGTGCGATTCAAGCGTTTTACCCCAAGATGCACGCGTTAATTCAGCATTTAAAAAACCGACATCAAACGGTGCATTGTGAATAATCAGTTCAGCGCCATCAATAAAACGTATAAAATCTTCCATGATTTCATGAAATCGAGGCTTATCTTGTAAAAATTCATTGCGAATACCGTGAACCTTTGCAGCATCCTCATCAATGGCTCGATCTGGATTTAAATAAACGTGAAATTGTTCACCCGTGAGTTGACGATCGATGAGCTCTAAACAACCGATCTCAATAATCCGGTGACCTGCAGCATGGCCTATGCCTGTGGTTTCTGTATCTAACACAACTTGGCGTAACATGAGATTAAGCCTCCTTTGCTAAAAGCGCATCAATAGCGCCGGTGGCGAGCTGATCAGCTATTTCATTTTCAGGATGACCCGCGTGGCCTTTGACCCAGTGCCAATGAATTTCATGTTGCGTGGCCAGGTTATCTAATGCTTGCCAAAGATCGGCATTCTTAACAGGTTCTTTTTTTGAATTACGCCAACCCTTTTTTTTCCACTGAGCCATCCAGCTCAGCATACCTTGGCGCAAGTATTGTGAATCGGTGTATAAATTTACGGTACATCGTTGCTTTAAAGCATTTAAACCTTCGATTGCTGCTTGCAGCTCCATACGATTGTTTGTCGTATGTGGCATATTACCAGAAATTCTTTTTTCTTTACCATGATAGCGAAGTAAGGCACCCCAGCCACCCGGTCCTGGATTTCCTCGGCATGCACCATCTGTAAAAATTTCGACAGTCATAGTGTTCCTCAATGCTGTGATCAATACTATGGTCGGAATTATACCATACCCCATCACCATATCCCATCTAAGGATAATCTCGTTATTCTATAATATTTATGCTAGGATTTATGCTAGGTTTTATTAATAACTTAATGGTATAGGTATTGTGTGGAAGTAACGAAACATCAACATCCTCCTGCGCTTCATGTATTTTTTGCTACCGAAATGTGGGAAAGATATGGCTTTTATGTTGTTCAAACGTTACTTGCGCTTTATTTATCTCTCTTCTTTTCCTGGCCCGATAAACGGATTTACGCACTCATTGGCTCATTCACTGCGCTCACGTACATATCCCCTGTTTTAGGCGGTTGGATGGCCGATCATTTAATTGGACAGAAAAGAGCAACGTTGCTTGGCGCCTACGTTTTATTATTCAGTTATTTATTTTTAAGTCTTTATGCCTCAGACAACAGTTTACCTTATGCTCTGGCCGGTATGGCCGTGGGGACGGGTTTATTAAAGTCTAATATTTCATCGTTACTAGGTAACCAATATCCCGAGCACTCAGCAAGTCGAGAACGTGGTTTCACCATATTTTATATGGGCATTACAAGCGGTATTATCCTAGGAACAACACTCCCCAGTTATTTAAGTCGTCATTTTGGTTGGTCTGTGTCTTTTATGAGTGCAGCTATTGGCGTTTCATTAGGCATTCTTATTTTCTCTTTTGGTATTAAATACTACCGTATTCGAGACTATAAACCCTATCAGTACAGCGCCAAACGAACGCTTCAGGCATTCTGCATGATTCTATTTTTATGGGGTATTTCTGTTTTAATTATGCGCCTACCTTCACTTGCAGACAGTGTTTTTATCGCAGTGACTGTTTTTTCTTTAGGCTATCTTGTGTATTGCGTACGACAAGAAGAATCATCACAAGGGCGAAAGACCCTTGTGATATTACTCCTCTGCGTTATTTCAGCCATGTTTTGGGCTTTTTATTTTCAGATGTTTTTATCACTCACGCTCTTTATATCACGCATTATTCAACCCAACTTATTCGGGCTACCGTTTCCACCGCCTTCTTACGTTGCAATCCAAAGTGTTGGTATGATTATGATCGGTTTATTTTTATCACGAAAAAAAATAGATGCTTACGCCTTTCAGAACACGATTAGGGCAGGCAATAAATTTTTATTATCCATGATTGTCATGACGTGTGCGTATGCACTGATTGTCTTTGTCGCTCATATCAGCACCCAGCAACAAGGATTATTATCGCCCCTATGGATTATTCCTGCTTATCTTATGATATCGCTGGCTGAACTGCTTTTGTCGCCTGTGGGGTTGTGTGCCATCACGGTACTTGCTAATCGAAATCGGGTGAGCACGATGATGGGAATATTTTTTGTTTCTTTAGGTATCGGTGGATTTTTATCTGGAAAGTTTGCGACGATCACCGCTATTCCATCAGGTGATATCTCTCTTTTGATGCTGAAACAGCATTATGAAGCATCGTTCATCGTTATATTAGAAATATTAGCAAGTTTTACGGTATTATGTATTGGCTTGAATGCGCTTATCAAGCGCTTAATGAACAGCTGTTTGATTCCACAAGACACATAACCCGAGGCATGGCTTCGGGAAACTGAAACGTATCAAATTCTTTGCGAGTAACCCAGCGTAAATCCAATTGAGATTCATGACAGCCAGCATGGCCGGTGTACTCATCAACTTTAAATACATGCAAACAAACCGTTTTTTTAGGGTAGCAGTGCATCACTTTCCCAAGAAAGCTATATTTTTCAACAACAATTCCGACTTCTTCAAACACCTCCCGCTTGAGTGCTGCTGATGGGGTTTCATCTGCTTCAAGTTTACCGCCAGGAACTTCCCACATACCACCATGATCAACATTGAACGAACGCCTCGTGATCAAGATACGATCAGAGGCATCCGTTATGAACGCAAGGGCTACATGCATCATGATAAACGACCATGGCATAACTTATATTTTTTATTGGAACCGCATGGGCAAGGATCGTTTCTACCAACCTTATTCGCTCCCAATACATTTTCATCTTGAGGATGAACAAGCTTCAGTGGTTCAATATGTTCAGCGCGACGCTGTTCTTCAACTGCATTAACATCTTCAGGCAACGATACTTCAACCGAAAGTAAAAGTTTAACAATATCAAACTTTAAATTTTCTAAAAACGTTGTGAAAAGTTCAAACGCTTCTCGTTTATACTCTTGTTTTGGATCTTTTTGAGCATACCCTCGCAAGTGAATGCCTTGCCTTAAATAATCCATCGCAGACAAATGTTCACGCCAATGATGATCCATGCTTTGCAATAAAATAGATTTTTCAAATTGAACCAGCATATCTCGACCCAAGGTATCTTCTTTGTGTTGATAATGTGCTTTTGCTAACGTATGAAGACGTTCTTTGATTTGTTCCGGCTGAATACTATGATCTTCTTCAAGCCAATCAGCGAGTGACACATTAAGCTTAAACTCATCCGTCAGTAGCGTTTGTAAACCTTGAATATCCCACTGATCTTCTAAGCTATTCGATGGAAAATACTCATCCACTAATTTATCAATCACCGCCATCATCATGTTCAGAACAGTCTCATGTGAATCTTCCATATTCATGATTTCAGCACGTTGTGAGTACATCACTTTTCGTTGATCGTTAGCAACGTTGTCATAGCCAAGCAATTGTTTTCTGACATCAAAATGATGACCTTCAAGCTTTCGTTGAGCATTTTCAATCGCTTTACTCACAAGTTTATGCTCAATTGGCTCGCCTGGTTTCATACCTAAACGTCGCATCATCGATGTGACCCGTTCAGATGCAAAAATACGCATTAAATTATCATCAAGTGATAAGTAAAAACGACTGCTTCCAGGATCGCCCTGACGACCTGAACGCCCGCGTAATTGATTATCAATACGCCGCGACTCGTGGCGCTCGGATGCAATAATACGTAAACCACCCGCTTTTAATACCTCCTCATGCAATGCTTGCCAATCAGCTTTTACGGTATCGCGTTCTGCCTCGGTTGCATCATCCGGGAGCATGGCTAATTGAGCTTTCAGGCTTCCACCCAGCACAATATCGGTTCCTCGTCCGGCCATATTGGTCGCAATGGTCACCACACCGGGACGGCCAGCTTCAGCAATGATATGCGCTTCTTTTTCATGAAATTTTGCATTGAGTACTTGGTGAGGAATTTTTGCTTTGTTTAATAATTTATGAAGGTGTTCGGATGCCTCAATGGATGCCGTCCCGACCAACACCGGTTGTTTTCGTTTGACGCAATCTCGAACATCTTCAATCACCGCTTGATATTTATCTTCTTGTGTTAAATAAACTAAATCAGCTTCATCCCTTCGGTTCATACCTTTATTCGTTGGAATAACCACCACTTCTAAATTATAAATTTCTTGAAACTCAAAAGCCTCGGTATCGGCTGTACCCGTCATGCCTGATAATTTTTCGTAAAGTCTAAAAAAGTTCTGAAATGTAATCGATGCAAGGGTTTGGTTCTCATGCTCAATAGCCACGTTTTCTTTGGCCTCTACCGCTTGATGCAAACCTTCAGACCAGCGACGACCCGGCATGGTACGTCCGGTATGTTCATCAACAATCACCACTTTATTATTTTGAACAATATAATCCACATCACGATGAAACATAAGATGCGCGCGTAATGCTGCATTCACATGGTGCATGAGCATAATATTACTGGCATGATAAAGGCTATCGCCAGAATCAAGCAAGCCAGCCTTACTCAGTAATCGCTCAATATTTTGGTGACCCGTTTCGGTCAAATGCACTTGCTTTTGTTTTTCATCCAGCATGTAATCACCGGCTTCTTCTTCGCTTTCAACTTCATCTGTTTTTTGAAGAATCAGTTTAGGTATGAGCTGATTAATTTTAATATATAAGGCCGAGCTGTCTTCTGCTGCTCCTGAGATGATTAAGGGGGTACGCGCTTCATCAATCAAAATCGAATCAACTTCATCAACTACTGCAAAATTGAGTTCGCGCTGAACTTTGTCCTCAGGGCTAAACGCCATATTATCTCGTAGATAGTCAAAACCAAATTCATTGTTGGTACCATAAAGAATATCTTTGCTGTAAGCTTCTTGTTTTTCAGCGTGCGTCAGATCACCATGAATAACACCCACGGTTAAACCTAAAAACTCAAAAACAGGTTTCATCCATTGACTATCACGTTTAGCTAAATAATCATTGACCGTGACGACATGCACGCCACGACCCGAGATTGCATTAAGATACGACGGTAGTGTTGCCACCAGTGTTTTACCTTCACCGGTTCGCATTTCCGCAATATTACCTTCATGCAGCACCATGCCACCGATTAATTGCACATCAAAATGACGCAGATTAAGCGTTCGGACAGAGGCTTCTCGAACCACGGCGAATGCTTCAGGAACCAAGGCATCCAAGCCTTCGTTTGCATCGAGACGTTTTCTAAATTCCGCTGTTTTAGCTGCAAGTTCAGCATCGGTTAAGGCTTGCATGCTGGGTTCTAATGCATTGATAGCAAGCACTGTTTTTTGCATGCGTTTTAAGGTTCGTTCGTTGCGACTTCCTAATACACTTTTAATCAACGTCGTTAACATGGCCCCAATAATCCTTGTATTTGCTCGCTATGTGAGAGAGGCCTAATTTACTAGATTTTAAAGCATAAATCCATTCGAAGATTGTTCCATATGCGCTAACCGCGCCACGAGCGCTTCTAAATCTTGTTTTTGTTCAATACCTGATATTTGCAATAACGCCGCTTTCCAAGCACGGGCGCCTGGTAAACCATGCACAAGATTAAGAATAGGTTTAAAAATACGGTGTATCGTTTCATGCCGTGCATGTTCTGATTGTGCGTAAGCAAAATAATCTTGCAGTACGTTTGCTCTTGAAGGCATGGCAACAGCTGGATATAAAGCATGATGGAGTTTGGCAATCGCATAAGGATCGCGACAAGCCAATCTCCCGATCATCACGCCATCCACGTGCTTAAGATGCGCTTGTATCGCCTCAATGGTTTCGATATGGCCGTTAATAACAACCGGTATACGCTGAGGCAGGGTTTGCTTAATTCGATAAACATAATCATGCTGAATTGGAGGAATCGTACGGTTTTGCTTAGGATTCAAACCCGTTAACCATGCTTTTCGTGCATGAACGATTAATTTATCACAACCTGCTTGAACTAAATATGCGATAAAATTTTGAAAAAATTCATAGCTATCGTCATGATCAATGCCAATCCGTGTTTTTGCTGTCACAGGAATACAGACGGCAGCTTTCATGGCCGCAATACACTCAGCAACCAGCCGTGGTGAGCGCATCAAACACGCGCCAAAATTGCCTGATATCACGCGATCACTTGGACAACCTAAATTTAAATTTATTTCAGAAAACCCCGCATCTTCTGCTTGTTTTGCAGCAACAGCCAATGCTTGTGGCTCAGATCCACCTAATTGCATCGCTACGGGTGTTTCAGCTGGATGAAAATCAAGTGCTCGCGTTGGATTATGCAAGATTGCGTTCGTCGTTTGCATTTCGGTATAAAGTAACGCTTCGGGCGCGATCAGACGCATGAGCATACAAAACGGTACATGGGTCCAATCAATCATGGGCGCAATCGACAGGGGAGAAAATAAAGGTGCAGAATTAAAAACCATAACTTACCTAAAATTAAAAATAATTCAGAATTGTACTTTACCAAACTTAAGCTTAAAATATGCTATATTTTTCACTTTGTATGGAAAAAAAGCATGAGTACACTGCCTTTACCAACACATGCCGTGGAGCAAGTTCGTAACTATCTAGTTAATTTACAACATGCGATTTGTTTGGCGCTTGAACGATTAGATGGACAAGCTGTTTTTATCGAAGATGCATGGATACGTGAAGCCGGTGGCGGCGGATGCTCAAAAGTTTTAGAAAAAGGCGCTGTGTTTGAAAAAGCAGGCGTCAATTTTTCAGAAGTTCATGGCGGAAAGCTACCTGCATCTGCAACAGATAATCGACCAGAACTTGCAGGGTGCAGCTTTCGAGCTTTAGGTGTTTCTTTGGTGATTCATCCAGATAACCCTTATGTACCTACCTCACACGCAAACGTACGATTTTTTATTGCGGAACGCGATGGAGAGCCTGTTCAATGGTGGTTTGGCGGTGGCTTTGATTTAACACCTTATTATGGCTTTAAAGAAGATTGCATCACATGGCATCAAACGGCCAAACAAGCCTGCGATCCATTTGGTGCTCAAATTTATTCTGAATTTAAAGTATGGTGCGACCGCTATTTTTATCTCAAGCATCGTAACGAAGCCCGTGGCATTGGCGGTTTGTTTTTTGATGATTATTGCGAGCAAAGTTTTGAGCATAGCTTTTCGCTTATGCAAAGCATTGGCAATGCATTTATCGAAGCTTACGCACCCATCGTATCGCGACGTAAAGCCACCGTATTTGGTGAGCGAGAAAAAAACTTTCAACGCCATCGTCGAGGTCGCTATGTTGAGTTTAATCTCATCTACGACCGTGGCACGTTATTTGGTTTACAATCAGGCGGGCGTACAGAATCCATTCTGATGTCACTACCTCCTGAGGTCAATTGGACATATCAGTGGGCGCCAGAAAGCGACAGTCCTGAAGCGGTACTTTACCATACATATTTACCGGCACAAGACTGGATAGGTGCGTCGCGTAGTGTGAGTTAAGCTTCTTCTGCTGCAACCTCGGCATGGGCTTCAAGGTGCATCACTTCGTGTGCCTTGAGACCTTTGGGTCCGCGCTCAAGCAAAAAGCTTACTTCTTCTTTTTCTTGTAAGGTTTTAAAGCCAACGCCTTGGATATCTTTGTAATGTACAAAAACATCTTCACCGGCTTGATTAATAATAAATCCAAATCCTTTTTTTTCATTGAACCATTTCACATGGCCTATTTCGCGATCTGACATACCATCGTCCCTTAGTATTTTTAACAGATATGGGTGAACAAAAAGGGTTGGCACACAAACCCTATTTAGTTAGCATACCAGCTTTTTAACATTTGTTAACTGTTTTCTACGGATTTTTAAAGTTATGAATACATCAAACCATCTATCTATGGATTTATCTAAAGAAAATTTCATCCAATTTGTTCTTGCTGAAAAAGTATTAACGTGGGGTGAGTTCACGCTTAAATCAGGTCGAAGAAGCCCATACTTTTTTAATGCCGGTTTATTTTATCAAGGCCGGGCTTTAATGCGCTTAGGCGAATTTTATGCCGCAACCCTTATCAAGCATGGCCTCCCCATAAAGCATCTTTTTGGGCCAGCTTATAAAGGCCTCCCGCTTGCGACCGCAACGGCTATTGCATTAGCACGTCAAGATTATGATGTGGCTGTCACGTTTAACCGAAAAGAAATTAAGCATCACGGTGAAGGAGGACAATTGATGGGGGCACCACTTGAGGGAGCACATCCGATCATGATTGATGATGTGATCACGGCCGGTACGGCTTTTCGTGAATCCAAAGCACTCATTGATCATGCTGGGGGCAAGCTTGGTGGGGTCATCATCGCATTAGACCGTCAAGAACGCGGACTCAATAATACCTCTGCGATTGCTGATATACAAGCCGAAGGCATCGATGTACTTTCCATTATTACTCTGAACGATCTGATCACGTATTTAGAAAAACATGGTGAACACGAGCTTTTAGATCGCATGAAGTTGTATCAAAAACAATACGGTGTAATTTAAACGATCTCGCTTAAAACATTACTTAAATTACTTGCAATAGAAATTCAAAAGGTGTTAATCTGATAGTCTTCCCTTGCAAAAAAGGGCAAGGTCGTCAAGAAAGATGTCGCTGTCGCTGTAGATGTAGCTTTTCCAAGTTGTACTCAATACTAAAACGATAAGAGTTACTTGCTAGGAGCGTCATTATGCAACAATGTCAACGTGAAGTTATATTTCTTAAGCCAACATCAGCGTTACTATCTTTTTTGGCTGAACAATTACCTAATACCCCCCTGCCTGATTTGAATGCTATGCAGAACAATACCACAGCGTATACCATACCTGTGCATGAAACGGACGATGCCCTGCTCGATACCGTTGAGTATCATTTTTCATCTATGTTTCGGTACGAAATCGAACGCTGGTTGGGCAAAGACGCAACGTTAGCTATACAAGCGACGTTTCTAGATTTTTTATGTTGTTTCAAATTTGAAGTGCATTCCAATATCGTTCTTCTTGAACCATCTATGCATGATGGAAAGCAACTTTTGCGCGTAAGGCCGCGTGTCATGTTACTCAAAAAAATGCAAGAAATGATAGATCATGGTTCAGAAAATGACGATATACTTGTTATCGATCAATTAAAGCTGGCCAATCTAACTGAAAATTCAACCGTTGTGATTAAAAACTTTCATCAGGTAGATGATATTAAACCTTTTGTTCGACAATTTTATCGTCCGATATTTAAACTTGAAATGATGCGTATGTGTGAACAACGTGAGCAATGGCCTGAAATGCTGTCGTTTGATACGTTCAGCCGTTATTTCTTAGTCGATGTTCATACGCATATCATTCATTTGGGATAAATCGAACCTAAGATCGTGGGTTTGTTTGTTCCTGTGATTTGAGTCAAATCGACCGGATTGTTTTGGATGGTTTGTTGTGCAAACCATCCAAACATGATGGCTTCAAGATAATCAGGATCCACACCCAATGCCTGCGTACTGTCTATACGACATCCAGGTAAAGCGTGTTTTAATTGATAATATAAAAAATCATTGTGAACACCACCACCGCACAATACGATACGTTTGCATTCAGGAGCATCAGACCGAATTGCATCAGCAATGGTTAATGCCGTTAATTGAGTGAGCGTTGCTTGCACATCTTCAGGTTTATACATTGATTTAAGGTGAGCGGCTAACCAGGTGTCAGAAAAATATTCTGTTCCAGTACTTTTAGGGGATGCTCGCTTAAAATAGGGATCATTTAGAAAACGCAAAAGCAAAGGTTCGATAATTTGGCCGGTTGCTCCCCATTCACCGTTCGCATCATAAGCACAACCATGATTTTTATTTATCCAATGGTCCATCAGTGTATTACCAGGACCGGTATCATAACCGACCGGTAACTGATTTTTTCTTAAAATAGTCATATTGGCAATTCCGCCAATATTAACCAATACAAGGGGTAAATCTTGCTTTTCAAATAAAACATGATGATAGCAAGGTGCAAAAGGTGCCCCCTGCCCTCCTAAAACTAAATCTCGCGTTCTAAAATCAGCTACGGTTGTAATGCCTGTTTGTGCAGCAATGGTATGGGCGCATCCTAATTGTAATGTTGTAGGAATAGCACCCAACGGATCATGGTATATTGTCTGACCATGACTCCCAATAGCAATAATATTTTCTGCTTTACAGTTGGCCTTGTTTAAAACATCCAATACAGCGCTCGCAAAATTCTGACCAATTAATCGATGTAATTGCATCAGTTGGATGGGTGATATGAGTTTGGTTTTAGTGATTTCGGATAATTTGCTTTGAACTTCTGGCGAATAAGCCCTCGTTATACCGGCTATCAATGTATGATTAGATAAATCAACTAAAGCGGCATCCACGCCATCCATACTGGTTCCTGACATGAGCCCAATAAATAAACTCATGTTCGCTTCACATGAAAGCAACGGTAAAAATTTTCTGTCGTTGCGTTTGCAATGGTTTCATAACTGACATTGCGTAATTCACTGATAGCCTTTGCGACATATTTCACCCATCCTGGATGATTAGATTTACCTCGATGGGGTACAGGGGCTAAGTACGGCGAATCGGTTTCAATCAACATTTTGTCTAACGGAACTCTTTGGGCAACATCATGTAAAACTTTTGCATTTTTAAACGTTACAATACCTGAGAATGAAATATAAAAATTAAGCGCCAAAGCACGCTGCGCAATATCCCAGTTTTCTGAGAAGCAATGCATGACACCGCCTATTTCATCCGCCCGCTCTTCTTGCATTATTTTTAATGTATCTTCAGCAGCTTGGCGCGTATGAATAATCAGCGGTTTTTTAAGTTCGCGTGCTACACGAATGTGCTCGCGAAATCGTTGGCGTTGTATTTCACAATCAGCTTCTGATTCAGTTCGATAATAGTCCAGTCCTGTTTCGCCTATCGCAATGCAAGCTTTTCCACGTGCCTGCTCATGAAGTGTTTCATACGTCATGGGATCGTTTGCGACTTCATTAGGATGCACACCAATCGACATACTCACATCGGAGTAGCGTGATGTAAGTTGGTGCAAAACCGGTATATCATCCGACGTAATACATACACATAAGCAATGCTCAACTCCCACAGAACGGGCTTCTTGCATGACGTTATCTAGGTTGCCATCAAATCCTGCTAAATCTAACTGATTTAAATGACAATGTGAATCAACCAACGGGGTTATCAAACCTACGTGCTCCTCTGCATAATATTACCGAACATAACCCATGAGCAACGTTTCGAGTGCTAACGTTGGATTAAGAGGTATGTCTTGGTTTATCTTTTTTTTTAATTCTTGAATAATATCCAATTGCTTAAAAAAATGCACGGGTGAATAGGCTTCGATTAGGCTTTGCAAGCAACCATCATCAACAACAGATGCTTCTGGCAACAGTTTATATTTTATTAAACTTGCCGTAAATAACTGAAAAAACCATAACCAATCCTGCAATTCATGCTTTCCTAAGGTTGATGCCAATTGGCACACGGATATTTTTCCTTCAGATAAATCACAAAGTTTATTTATAATATCTTGCTGTTGTTGTAATAACGTTCCTCTCGGACAGTCGTCTAAATCATACCGAGCGCTGCTTAAATACCCGGATCCAGTATGAGATTCAGGAATATTATCAGGAACATCATAACGTTGGCAGCGGCTCATGATCGTTGCAGGTAACGTATTTAAATGCTCCGCAAGTAAAACAAAAATAGCATGTTTGGGTGGCTCTTCAAGTATTTTCAACAATGCATTGGCTGCCGCACGATTTAATTCATGGGCTGGATAAATAATAATCATGCGGTGTGTAGAGCATAATGGCGTTTGATAAATATAATCTTGAAGGCTTCTTATTTGATCAATTTTAATCGCTGAAGTCGCCTTTTCTTGTGTGATATAAACCACGTCAGGGTGTGTATTTTGCATGAGAAATTTGCAAGAGCGACATAGCCCACAAGGCTTATTTTCTGAAGAACACAATAAATGCTTGATCAGTTGCTGGGTCAGTTCTAACGTGTGCCGAACGTTCGATCCTAAAAACAAAACTGATTGCGGAAAATTTGAAATTGGGAGATGTGTGAGCTTATTCCAACTCATAATGCACGCATATAACGTTCAAGCGAGGTACGAATTAAATGCTGTACCATAGCAAGTGGCTTACTTGCATCAATAAGCACGGCCTGTTCCATCGTTTGAAGTCGCTCATGATAAGCGCTATAAACACGATGAAAAAAATCCATGGCTTCTTGCTCAATACGATCGGTTTTTCCTCGCTCCAAAACACGCTGTAAACCAAGCTCTGGCTGTAGATCGAGGTAAATCACAAGATCAGGTTGGATATTTTTCACAGAGAACGCCGATAAATGCTCAATGATTTGATGATCAAGTCCACGCCCACCACCTTGATAAGCCCACGTCGAAAGCTCAAATCTATCCGCTAAAACCCAAGCACCACGTGCCAACGCAGGACGAATGACGTGCTCGATCAGCTGAATACGTGCGGCATAAAACAGGAGTAGCTCAGCACGGGCTTCTAATGGTTCATCAAGAGGTGCTGCTTTTATTAAATCACGAACGACTTCACCCACATGCGTGCCACCAGGTTCTCGTGTGATGATAAGTTCTGGAACAAGAGGAGTTAAAAAACGCTTGATGGTTGTGAGGGCTGTTGACTTTCCAGCCCCTTCTAATCCTTCAAGTACAATAAACCGCCCTGGTTCAGTCACCGGTATCTATTCCTCAAATTTTTTGAACAATAAACTACCGTTAGTGCCCCCAAAGCCTAAAGAATTACTCATGACGTAATTAATTTTACGCTTTTGTGGTTTATGCGGTACATAGTTTAAATCACACCCTTCATCAGGATTATCTAAATTGATGGTTGGTGGTGCAATTTGATCTCGAATAGCTAAAACACTAAAAATTGCCTCAACAGCCCCCGCAGCTCCCAATAAATGACCTGTCATGGATTTAGTTGAACTTACAGCTAATTTATAAGCATGATCTTTAAATAAACGCTTAATCGCAAGGGTCTCGTTTTTATCATTCAGATAAGTCGAAGTTCCATGTGCGTTAATATAATCCACTAGTTCCGGTTGAATATGAGCATCTCTCAAGGCCGCTGCCATGGCTTCTGTAGCGCCTGCCGCATCCTCATCAGGAGACGTAATGTGATACGCATCACCTGACATACCAAAACCGGCTAATTCAGCATAAATTTTAGCGCCTCGTGCTTTTGCATGCTCATACTCTTCGAGTACTAAAATACCGGCACCTTCACCCATGACAAAACCATCACGATCTTTATCCCAAGGACGTGAGGCTGCTTTTGGATCATCATTACGTTTGGATAAAGCTCGAACAGCTGAAAAGCCAGCAAGGCATAAGGGATTCAAGGTCATCTCGGAACCACCGCACACCATCACATCGGCATCGCCATAGGCAATCATTCTGCCTGCAATACCAATACTGTGTGTGCCTGTGGTGCATGCGGTCACAATCGAAAGATTAGGACCTTTAAGATTATGTCTAATAGAAATTTGTCCAGCTACCATATTAATAATGCCAGCTGGAATAAAAAACGGCGATACTTTACGTGGACCTGACTCAACCAAGCGATCTTGGTTGTTGGTTATGGTTTGTATTCCACCAATACCCGCTCCAACACAAACACCTGCCCGACGTGATAATTTTTCATCAATATCAAGGTTTGAGTCACGTAACGCTTCAGTAGCTGCAACAACGCCAAACTGGGTGAATGGGTCCATTTTTCGAGCGTCTTTTAAAGGTATGTGATCTTCTGGATTAAAGCCTTTAATTTTAGCCCAAATTTTACAAGGGTAGTCTGTTGTATCAAAATCTTCGACAGGACCTGCGCCACTTACCCCAGATAGAATATTCTTCCAAGTCTCTTCTACATTAAGACCAACAGGCGTTAACATGCCAAGACCCGTTACTACCACACGTCGTTTTGTCATAGATTAATCTTAAACTGTTGTATTGGATTCGATGTAATCAATTGCACCTTGAACTGTTGTAATTTGCTCTGCTTTTTCATCAGGAATTTCAGTTTCAAACTCTTCTTCCAAAGCCATCACAAGCTCAACGGTATCTAACGAATCAGCACCTAAATCATCAACAAAAGAAGCATCATTTTTTAATTCATCTTCTTTTACACCCAATTGTTCAACGACAATTTTGCGAACGCGTTCTGTTACCGTGCCAACTGTACTCATAACCTATACTTCCTCTTTTCGGTTGATTAAATAATTTATAACGCTTTAGAACTTATGGGTAGTTTATTCGATTATTGAAATAACGCAAGTCTCTCGACCACGTATTTTCTCAATAAATCAATCCATATACATACCACCATTAACATGAATTGTATCACCTGTAATATAATTTGCCAAGTCCGAGGCTAAAAACGTAACAGCGGCAGCAACATCATCAGGTGTTCCAAAGCGTTTTGCGGGAATACGTTTCAGCATTTCGGATTTCACTAAATCAGGTAATGCATCGGTCATATCTGTTCTAATAAACCCTGGTGAAACCGTGTTGACCGTAATACCCCGGCTTCCAATTTCTTGTGCAAGTGATTTTGAAAAACCTATCACGCCCGCTTTAGCGGCCGTATAATTTGCTTGTCCTGGGTTACCACTTGAACCAACAACTGATCCAATATTAATAATGCGTCCCCAACGAGCACGAAACATCGGCTTGAGACAAGCACGTGTCATACGAAAAACAGCACTTAAATTGGTCGTGATCACACGATCCCACTCATCATCGGTCATGCGAAGCAATAAATTATCCGCGGTAATGCCTGCATTGTTTACGAGGATGGATGGGGTTTTATTAGCCTCACTCAACGAAGCTAATAATGCGTCAACGCTATCATTATCGGTGACATTAAGCACGACACCATGCCCTGCTAAATGCTCTTGCTCTAAATAAGCCGTTATGGCTTCAGCGCCTTCTGATGTTGTCGCTGTTCCTATAACATAAGCACCTTGAGAAGCTAATTTTTTTGCAATAGCCATGCCAATTCCACGGCTAGCGCCCGTAACCAACGCGATTTTTTCATTAAGATTAATCATGAGATTATCATTCCTTTAGGGCTAAAACGTTTGAAAGATGTGCTGGATTATTAACACTCATGGCAGAAATAGACCGATCGATACGTTTCGTAAGCCCTGCTAACACACTTCCTGGCCCGCACTCGATGATTTGGGTTATTCCTGCTCGTTTCATGGCTTGAATCGTTTCAACCCAACGTACAGGTTTATATAGCTGCTCGGCAAGCAAATGACGTATCGATTCAGGTGTCGTATGTATGCTCAAATCAACATTACTAATAACCGCACGCTTAGGTGTAGAAAACATTGTTTTGTCTAAAACTTCTTGAAACTTTATGGCTGCATCACGTAATAATGCACAGTGACAAGGCACGCTGACAGGGATTTCTTTTGCAAGCCTGGCACCCATAGCCCCTGCAAGTACGATGGCTTTTTTTACAGCATCCGTATGGCCTGCAATGACCACTTGTCCAATGGCATTGTAATTTGCGGGGCTTACCACATGTGAATCAGTCGATGCTTCTTGGCATAATTGCTGAACCTGCTCATCAGTAAGCCCGACGATAGCTGCCATGGCCCCCTCCCCTAAAGGAATGGTTTGCTGCATAATCTGACCACGCGCTTGAACTAAACGTGCAGCAGCGGCCAAATCGAGTGCATCGGCGCAAACCAATGCAGCGTATTCACCTAAGCTGTGACCTGCAGAAAGCGCGGCTTCGATACCATTGATTTGCAAAACACGATAAACAGCGACATCAGCAGCTAACATAGCCACTTGCGTGAATTCGGTTTGATTTAACTTATTATCAACGTCTGTTTGCACCAACGCCCAAAGGTCATAATGAACTGCGCCAGAAACCGTTGAAAAAACATCCAGCACAACTGGGTGCTGTTCTGCTAAATCACGTAACATACCTAGCGATTGAGAGCCTTGTCCTGGAAACACAAATGCTGTGCTCTTCGAGTTCATAATGAAAGTCCTTGATCAATAAACCTTGCCATTTGCTCACGTACCAAATCAACCACACGGTTCTCAACTTGTAAATACGCTTGTTCAATAGCAAATTCAAATGCTAATTCAGTTGCCCCACCATGGCTTTTGACGACAATACCATTGAGCCCTAAAATCGTTGCACCGTTATAACGTGCAGGGTCCATGCGTGTTTTAAGATGCGTTAAAACAGGACGCGCCATAAATCCAATGATGCGCGTCCACCACGCACGCATAAATGACTCTTTAAGTACTGTAAACATAAGTTTCGCAATACCTTCACTTGCTTTAAGTGCAACATTACCTACAAAGCCATCACAAACAATCAGATCAACATCGCCTGAATAAAAATGATCACCTTCAACATAACCCACGTAATTCATAACACCGCATTGCGATAGTATGTTTGCCGTACGTTTGACTTGCTCATTGCCTTTGATTTCTTCAACCCCAACATTGAGCACAGCAATTTTAGGTTTATCTTTGTGATCTAATGCTTTGATTAAAGCTGATCCCATCACCGCAAATTGAAATAAATGCTCAGCACTTGAATCAACATTTGCACCTAAATCAATCACATGTGTTCGGTTGTTTCGTTTTTTGGTGGGAACCTCAGCAATAATGGCGGGTTTATCAATGCCTGAAAGTGTTTTGAGCACAAACCGCGCTGTACCCATTAAGGCACCAGTATTGCCCGCACTTACACACGCCTCAGCACGCCCCTCTTTCACCAAATTAACGGCGATACGCATGGATGATTTTTTTTTATTGCGCAGTGCGTGAGACGGAAGCTCATCCATTCCCACAACTTCTGGAGCATGAACAATGCTCAATTGATGATGGTTCAACATTCCCTTTTGCAAAAGATGTTCTGTGATTTGTTGCTCATCACCCACCAATAGCAAATGCAACTTCTTATTTTTTTTTACAGCGGCGATGCAAGCGGGAATCACAACACAAAGGCCGTGATCTCCGCCCATCGCATCAACTGAGACCGTGACTTTTTTCAAGCCAGTTTACTCTTGATCTTCTTCGTAAACAGTTTCTGTCACAAGCACACGACGCTCGCCACGACAATCATAGCCGTCGGGTGTAATGTGATGGCGAAGATGTGTTTCACCAGTTGTTGCATTCACTGAAAGTTCAGGTTTTTTTAAGGCGTCATGTTGACGACGCATACCGCGGGTTGAACGTGTTCTTCGATTTTGCTGGACTGCCATTGCTTTACTCCTAACCAACTTGATTTCATTGGGCCTGGATTCTACCGAGTTTTTTAACTAAATCCAAGTTTTCTTACACATCTCTTAAAGATATTCTCCCGTAAACCCATATTTTTTGCTAAAATAGACTTTTTTTATAGCAAATAAAATTTTTTTTATGAGTCATGATGAGTAAACATAGCAAAAAAATTATAATAGGCATGTCCGGTGGCGTTGATTCTTCGGTTGCCGCCTGGCTTCTTATTGAACAAGGTTATGATGTTGAAGGCCTTTTCATGAAGAACTGGGAACATGATGATAAACCAGGTTATTGTGCCGCCGCAAATGATCTCGCTGATGCACAAGCGGTGTGTGACCAACTCAATATTCCGCTGCATCAAATCAATTTCTCAGAAGCCTATTGGAATAATGTATTTGAACACGTACTTTCAGAATACGAAGCGGGCCGAACACCTAATCCCGATGTACTGTGCAATAAAGAAATTAAATTTAAATTATTTTTAGAGCATGCCTTAAGTTTAGGCGCCGATGGCATCGCAACTGGCCATTACGCACGCGTGGACTTTAAAGACGGCCAAGTTCGATTATGCAAAGCCAAAGATCGCAACAAAGACCAAACGTATTTTTTACATGCAATCCCATCTGAAGCACTCGCAAAAACACATTTTCCTATTGGTGATTATTTAAAACCCGAGATTCGTGTGATGGCAGAAAAACTCCAGTTAGTTAATGCTGCAAAAAAAGACTCCACTGGACTTTGTTTTATTGGCGAACGACCGTTTAAAAGCTTTTTAAATGAATTTATGCTGGCAACACCAGGCCCTATCAAATCAACCTCAGGTGACCTACTCGGAGAGCATGACGGTCTCATGTTTTATACCATGGGTCAGCGACAAGGTCTTCATATTGGCGGCGTGCCCAACACACCGGATGCTCCTTGGTATGTGGTTGATAAAGATCTCACCACCAATACCCTGCTCGTTGCTCAAGGCTCGGAACATCCGATGTTATACAGCAGTGGTTTAATATGTGGCCCAATTCATTGGTTCAATCCTATGCCTGATGACGCATTCCCTAAAACATGCATGGCTAAAACTCGTTATCGACAAGACGATCAAGCTTGTTTAATATCACCAGAAGATGAAAAACAACATACCATTATGTTTTCAACGCCACAGCGTGCGGTTACAGTAGGCCAATACATCGTGTTTTATGATCAAAATATATGTTTAGGCGGCGCGGTAATTGAAAAGATCATTCGTTAATTTAATCATGAGAGAAAAACTATGACACCGACATCAGGTATTAATTTTTCCGTCAGCGCTGCTGACAAAGTTGCTTCGCTTATTCAAGAAGAAGGCAATCCAGAACTTAAACTTAGAATTTATATCACAGGCGGTGGTTGTTCCGGCTTTCAATACGGCTTTACGTTTGATGAAAAACAAAATGAAGACGACACTGTGGTTGAACAAGATTGCTCGACCAGCAGCGAACGCGTCAAACTCTTGATTGACTCCATGAGTATCCAGTATTTAAAACAAGCTGAAATTGATTACATTCAAGAAATCCAAGGCGAACGCTTTGTGATTCGTAACCCCAATGCAAAAACCACCTGCGGTTGTGGTTCATCGTTTAGCATGAACGATGATGATTAAGTTAACCTTGTGAGCTTAATTTGACCTTAATGTAGGGTTGGTGTAATATTCATCCATGATTACTGAAGAAAAGTGAATATTATGCCAGCAAAATATTATCGAATTTTTGGTTTTGACCAAACCAGTACCAAAAAAGCCATACCTCCAGAATTAATCCAATTAGACTCCGATCATACGCTTGCTATTGCAACGTACCATAACAATCCAGATGATATTGCACATGTTTTGCAAACGATATTAAAGAAAAATATAACCTTCCGAGAGATCGCCAGAGGGTATGAGCTTGTTTTAATGTCAAAGTTACCCAGCAATGAGGAGAATCAAGCAGAAGTAGGTAAAATATACTTGTCTTCTGAAGACGGTGGCAAATATATTGTTCATGATATTAATGGTAATAAACAGCAAGGAACACTGGGTGGCGTTGACTTAACTCAATTAGAGCAAATTATAACCTACCCTGAGTTCAAGAAAACCATTTTAGAGATAATATCAAAAGCGGGTCACACCCTCGCCAGAGATACCATAAAAGAAAAAAATATCACTCTCGTTGGAGTTCATGTTTATGATATCGAAGAACATGAATACCCTTTATTGATCGCCCATATCCCGCAAATCGATCAGGAATATTTTAGCGCAAAGAACGTATTAAATATAGCGCGAGGAAAAAACT
>JAACPN010000036.1 GCA_009995425.1 Legionella sp.
ATGGGCGGTGACCGTGAGTTGGTCATGTTTTTAGGATTATTATCAGCCATTTTAGTGTTCGCCGCTCAAGATTGGTTGGCGGCACTTGCGGGTATTGTTCTGTGGTTTTTATCGTTGAAAGGACTTCGCTTAATGGCGAAAGCCGATCCTCATATGCGCGCAATTTATCTCAGACAACGCGCTTACCAAGCCTATTACCCCCCGCGCTCAACCCCTTTTAGAAACAATCAACGAGGTTATTCATGCTGACGTTCATCCTTTTTTTAATCAGCATCACAGGGCTTAGCTTATTAGGTGTGTTGTTTTACCAGGTACGGCAAAAAAGCCAGGAACATCATGTAAAAAAACACCGTCAAAAACAAGCAGGCTTTGTTGATTTGCTCAATTATGCGGCCGTTGTGGATGAGGGGATCATTGTCGGTAAAAACGGTTCTTTCATGGCGGCGTGGCTGTATCAGGGTGACGATCAGGCCAATACCACGGATAAAGCACGCGAGATGGTGGCGTATCAAATCAATCAAGCATTATCAGCCATGGGTTCGGGCTGGATGATTCATGTAGATGCTATGCGACGTGCGGCGCCTAATTACAGTGATGAAGCGTATTCTTATTTTCCCGATCCTGTCTCCATGGCGGTGGATGAAGAACGAAGGCAACTGTTTGAAAATATCGGGACGCTGTATGAGGGCTATTTTGTGATTACCTTGACGTGGTACCCACCTGTGCTCGCGCAAAAGCGTTTTGTCGCCTTAATGTTTGATGATAGCCAGGCGCATTTAAGTCACAAAGCCAAAACGCATCAGTTAATTGATTCGTTTAAGCAAGCCTGTCGAGGCTTTGAGTCGCGTATGAGCTCGGCGGTTCATCTGGAACGATTGGCATCAGAAAAGCTTATCACCGAAGACGGCCAAACGGTAACGCACGATAATTTTCTAAGGCACATCCAGTATTGTGCAACAGGGCTTAATCATCCGGTTAATCTCCCTAAAAATCCCGTTTATCTGGATGCTTTAATCGGCGGTCAGGCGTTAATCCCGGGCATTACCCCCAAAATTGGACGAAAATTTATTCAGTGCGTGGCCATCGAGGGTTTTCCGATGGAGTCTTACCCTGGCATGTTAACCGCGCTCACGCACTTGCCGGTTGAGTACCGTTGGAACTCGCGTTTTATCTTTATGGATCCCCATGAAGCCGTGGCGCATTTCACCCAGTACCGCAAAAAGTGGAAACAGAAAATCAGAGGTTTTTTTGACCAGGTATTTAACACCCACTCCGGCGTGATTGATGAGGATGCGCTTAACATGGTGAATGATGCGCAATCGGCGATTGCAGAAACCAATTCAGGCATGGTGGGGCAGGGCTATTACACCTCGGTTGTCATTTTGATGGATGAAGACAGAGCTAAGGTTGAACAAGCTGCTTTGTTGATTGAAAAAAATATCAATGCCCTTGGATTTACCGCGCGTACAGAGACCATCAATACCATGGATGCCTTCATGGGTAGCCTGCCAGGGCATGGGGTTGAAAACATACGACGGCCTTTAATCAACACCATGAATTTAGCGGATTTGTTACCTACATCAAGCATCTGGACGGGCGAGAACAAAGCTCCTTGTCCGTTATTTCCGCCTATGTCACCGCCTTTAATGCATTGCATCACCAGCGGGAATGCTCCGTTTCGTTTGAATCTTCATGTAAGAGATTTAGGCCATGGGATCATGTTTGGTCCCACGCGCTCGGGTAAATCAACCCACCTTGGCTTAATTGCGCTGTCCTGGCGTCGCTATAAGGATGCGCGCATTTATTCTTTTGATAAAGGCATGTCCATGTATCCAACCTGCAAGGCGACCGGTGGTGAACACTACACCATTGCGGATAAAGACTCACGGCTTGCTTTCGCACCTTTGCAATTTTTAGCGACCAAAGCCGACCGAGCCTGGGCTATGGGATGGATTGATACGATTCTGGCTTTAAACGGTTTACATACCACACCTGCACAGCGTAATGAAATCGGTCACGCCGTTATCAGCATGCACCAAAGTGGTTCTAAAACCTTATCTGAATTTGTCATGACCATTCAGGATGAACCCATTCGTGAAACGCTAAAACAGTACACCATTGATGGCCTGATGGGGCACTTATTGGACGCCGAAAGCGATGGTTTAGATCTTTCCTCGTTCATGACCTTTGAAATTGAGCATCTCATGGGGTTGGGTGAAAAATTTGCTTTGCCTGTGTTGTTGTATTTGTTTCGACGCATTGAAACATCGTTGGATGGCCGTCCAACCTTAATCTTGCTCGATGAGGCGTGGCTTATGCTCGCGCATCCTGTCTTTAAAAACAAAATTGCGGAATGGCTTGATTCCATGGCGAAGAAAAATTGTGTGGTGTTTATGGCAACGCAGCATTTATCTCACGCGGCAGGTTCGGGCATTTTAGACATCATCGTTGAGTCGACCGCGACTAAAATATTTTTGCCTAATCTGTATGCAAACGATCCTGAAACCCGCGTGGTTTATGAGCGTATGGGCCTAAACCCGCGCCAGATTGACATCATCGCACAAGCACAGCCCAAACGTGATTACTACTACGTCAGCGAACAAGGACAGCGCTTGTATCAATTGGCATTAGGGCCTTTGGCACTAGCCTTTGTAGGTGCAACCGATCCCGATTCTATCACGCGGATGAAAGAACTTGAGATGCAATATGGGGACACGTGGGTGTCTCGCTGGATTTTAGAAAAAGGAGTCGATATGAATCAATTAGGAGTTACAGCATGAAAACAGCTAATCCTTATCTCAATGCCAAACGCGCCTGGAATGTCCATACCGCGGGGCTTATGAAATCTTTGCAGGTATGGCAATTCGTTGGCATGAGCTCACTGTTGGTGACGTTAGGCGCGGTGGGTGGGCTTATCGCGATGGGTAGCCAGTCTAAATTTATCCCTTTGGTGTTTCAGCAAGACGCCAGCGGCAATACGTTGTCTGTGACACGAGCTGACAGGGTTGGTAAGGCCAGCCTGGATGACTATCGCGCAGCAGCGACTCACTTCGTTGAAAACATCCGTATGGTGAGTACCGATGTTGAATTACAAAAAAAAGCGGTCTTTCAAGTTTACTCCTATTTGAACCAAAACGATGCGGCCTTAACGAAAATACAGGAATTTTATAACGACAAGCAGCATGCCAATCCTTTTGACAGAGCCATGCATGAAACGGTCAGCATTGAAATACGCTCGGTGCTTCAAGAGTCGGGGGATACCTGGCAGGTGGATTGGGTTGAAACGGTCAGAAACCGTGACGGTAGCCTCAAAGAAAAGCCCTACGTGATGAAAGCCATGGTGACGATGTATCAGGACAATACATTCCATGATGTCTCAAATGAATCCATGTTAAAAAATCCTCACTTGATTTATGTCCGCGATTTTAACTGGTCTTATGACTTAACGCATGGAGAAAATGTATGAAAAAAATCATGTGCGCCATCTGTTTGTTCGTACCACTGTCAGGTTTTGCTCATGAAAACGCTGATCTAGCGAAGCATTATTTTTCCGAAAGCGTACCCGCCTTGTCTCAGCAAGAACAACACGCGTTAAAGCTTGCGAAACGTTGGCAAGAAGGCGATAAAACCAGCAAGCCCTTTGCATCCACAGACGGATCGGTCAGTTTTGTTTATGGCACAGGCCAAATTGGCATTGTATGTGCGCCGTTGCAGGTTTGTGATGTTGCTTTGCAGCCAGGTGAGCAGTTTAATGACATGAATGTGGGCGATCCACGCTTTATCATTGAGCCTTCAATCACAGGTTCAGGCTTAAACCAGCAAATTCACCTTATCATTAAACCCAAAGATGTGGGGCTTGATTCTTCGCTGGTCGTCACCACCAACAAACGAACCTACCATTTTCGTTTAAAGTCAGAACGCTACGCGTTTATGCCGTATGTTTCGTTTATTTACCCCGATGAAGCACAAGCTAAATGGCAATTCATTCAGCATATGCAACAGGAAAAAAGAGAGGCCAATACCTTTCCTGAAACCCATGAATATTTAGGCAATCTTCATTTCAATTATCGCGTGCAAGGCCATGCGCGTTTTAAACCGGTTCGCGTGTATAACGATGGTGTTAAAACCATGATTGAAATTCCAAGTACCATGGCGCAAAGCGAAGCCCCAGCCTTGATGGTTTTAAGAAGCCAAGGTCTATTCAAAAAATCAGAATCTGTGATGGTCAATTATCGCCTGCAAGGCTGTCGCTATATTGTTGATAGCGTTTTCGACAAAGCTGTACTTGTTGTCGGAAGCGGTCGCTCTCAAGAAAAAATTACGATCACGAGGTGTTAACCGTGAAAAAATTAAGTGTTTTAGTTTTTGTTGTATTCTTATCGAGTTGCACAAGCATGCAGTATGGAAATTTTACCGTTGCGTCGCCAAGTAACGATGCTTACTTGGCGACAGACGCTGCATCTCAATTAGCACGTGTGTATCCGCCCGCGAGATATACCTTTCGTATCAGCCAAAAAATCTGTGATGGTTTTGGCAGACACTTGATTCAAGCCATGCGAACAAAAGGCTATGGCGTGATTGAAAACACACACGCAAGAAAACAAGCCAATTTTTTCTACGTGGTTGATGAGACGGAGCGCGATCATCTTTATCGCGTCAGCCTGTATGTTCACCACGAGAGTTTAAGTCGCATGTACGCAAAAACCCATGGAAAACTTGCCCCCATCAGCCCATGGTCGCATAAGGAGTCATGTCGATGAGCCAGGATAACGATTATTTATCACCTGATATGTCACCCAACAAGCTGCAAACCGCAGGTGTTAAGCGCGTGAATAACATGCCTTTAATTATCGCTGTGGGTGTGGTTAGCCTGTTTGTTGTGTTGATCGCGTTTGTTGCTCAAAAAAGGGCACATGCACAAAATGATGTTCCGGAAAACGTGACACAGCAAGCACCCAAAAAAAATACCATGAACCTGGCTTACGAAGTTGTGGGTCATCGTAACGTGGAGCAAACAGGCGAGCTCAACCCTGAAGAGCCCAAGGTTCAAGCGCCCTTACCCGAACCAGAGAATCGTGACAATCTTGGTATAACGGATGATGAACGTGAGCGTATTCGTCAAGAAAAAACACAAGCTTTTGAAGAGGCGCTCAAAGCCAAAACATCCATCATGATTGAGAACCCACGCGTCAGTCATGAACATAGTACAGAAGCAGAGCCAACAGAACATTTTCAACAAGCACTGGGTGGCGACGAGCATGTGACGCGTTGGCATTTAAACTCAAACCTCGAAAACCCGAACAGTCGCTATGAATTAAGAACGGGGAACGTGATTCCAGGGGTCATGATCAGCGGTATTTCATCCGAATTGCCCGGGCAGATTATCGGCCAGGTCTCTCAAAACGTGTTTGATACCGCAACGGGAAAATATCTTTTAATACCCCAAGGCACCAAGCTGGTTGGCGTTTACTCCAATGACGTGAGTTTTGGCCACAGCTCAATCTTAATCGCTTGGCAGCGTTTGGTGTTTCCCGATGGAAAAGCCTTAGATATTGGCTCAATGCCTGGCTCGGACAGCGCGGGTCTCACCGGATTTAGAGATAAAGTGAATCATCATTATGCAGAAGTGTATGGCTCAGCGTTGTTGATGTCTGGGATTGTGGCGGGGATGAGCTACAGCCAAAATATAAGACAGCCTAACCCGTATGGCTATAACCAACCTACGGCGGGCAGTGTTTTGAGCCAAGCATTAGGCCAACAAATGGGTGAGGTAGCTTCACAAATGATTTCAAAAAATCTCAATGTATCGCCCACGGTGCACATTCGTCCGGGTTATCGATTCAATGTCATTGTCGTCAAAGATTTAACGTTTAAACAACCGTATCGTCCGTTTTCTTATGCATGAAGGAGCAACCTATGAAGTTTAGATATTTACTTGTTTTTTTATGGAGTGTACCGGCTTTTTCAACCGGTGCACCGGTGTTTGATGTTGCCAACTGGTTACAAAATGCAAAAGTGATATTAAATCAGGCGAGCCAGTATAAAACTCAGCTTGAGCAATACAAAAATCAAGTCCGGCAATACCAAAACATGCTGGAAAACACGAAATCGCTGACATCATTTGAATGGGATAATGCCAACGGTATCATCAATAACCTGCTTAATGCGACCAATACACTTGATTATTACAAACAGGAAGCCGGGAGCATGCAAGCGTACCTCGATCGCTTTCAAAGCCAGGAGTATTATCAAAAGATACCTTGCTTCAACGCCCATGGTAGGTGTTCACCCGAAGAGCTGAAAAAAATAAATCAAACGAAAATCGCTGCATCCGTTGCTCAAAAGCGCGCGAACGATGCCATGCTCAAAGGTATTGATAAACAGCAACAAAATTTAAAACAAGATTCAAAAAAGCTAAGCATCTTGCAATCCAAGGCACAAACGGCGGCAGGACAAAAACAAGCACTCCAGGCAGCCTCTCAGTTGTCCAGCAATCAAGCGCATCAATTGTTACAAATTCGGGGATTATTGCTCGCTCAGCAAAACGCACAAGCAACCAAAGATGCAGCGAGCGAAAACAAAGAAGCCATACAAGCCGCCGGAGACGAGCGCTTTCGTGCCGGATCGTATCATAAAAGTTCCGGTAAAAAATGGTAAGGCATGAGTAATTTAATAACCAGGAGAAAACATATGAAAAATGTAACACTATTATCAGTAGCACTCTTAGCCTGTTTGCTTTCGGGGTGTGATAGCGCTGAAACCAAGGCGACAAAGAAAGCTGCGCATCTTGCTTCTTTGACCTGTGATAGTGCCAAAGCGGGTCGCTCACAAGAAGAATTGCAAGCCATTGGGGATGCCTGTTTTAAACGAGGCAGTTATTCCAAAAGCTCTAGTATACGCTGGTGAACTCATGAAAAAAATCACGTGCATTATGCTCTTGTTTTTAATTTTATTTTCTCTGAACAGTCATGCCCAAGGTGTGAGCATGGATAGCAGGGACTTGCTGGATAACATTCTTTATCATGGATTTTCATTAAGATAATTCAGGTAATTAAGG
>JAACPN010000071.1:0-20698 GCA_009995425.1 Legionella sp.
TATACCCAGTGCGAGGCTAAGTGGTAATAAGGCATAACGCATATCGATGGATGAGAAGAGTCTCATGGCATCCATTGTGTTTCTTAACCCTCGGTTAACGTTTCTTGCGCCTTTGGCGCCATCACGAAACGCTTGCCACCTTACATAAAACATTTGGGAGTCAGGGTTTTCTTTGTCTTTGCCCATATAGTTGGCATAGGCCGATGTGATGGTTGAGGCAGCAAGCAAGGTCAATGTTGCCGCGCAACCCCAAGGGTTACATATAAAGTCACGTAATGCTTGGGCTGTTTCAGTTTTTGAGCCGTTGTAAATCAGATCGGGGATATATTTGAGCAGGCTGTAAGCCAGAACAAAGCCATCGGGCCCTCCATAAATCCAATAGACGTGTTTGTTCTTATCTAACGTTTCGGCGAAGTTGCATAGGTCATGAAATTGTTTATTGCAAAACGTGTGGGTGGTGTTCGCGCCTCGGGACGCGGCATCCGAGAGTTGTTCGAAGGTGTTAAGCAGGGTTCTGCTAAAGTCGAATGAATCTTCTGTTTCGCGACCGTTTTCCGTGTGCATAAGCATGTTCGACGATGACTAAGATTGAGGGAAAGTATAATGAAAAAAAACGTAATGCGCAAGGTTTATTCCAATTTGTTTTTTTGTAACCAAAAAAGAGATTCAACTTCACAGTTTAACATAATTGGTATAAATTTAGGCATAAAATAGGCGTATTGCGTTGTAAGAAATATCCGATTTTTTGTGTAAGCTTGTGCTGAATATGTGCTGGATTTGGTGTCAAAACGTATATTTAACCAGTAAAAATAAAACGTTTCCTATATTTTGGGAGCCAGGAATGTAGGTGCCCATAAATGCAAGTTTTCGGTAGGTCAACGAAGCCCAAGGTAAAATTCCGGGGAAGGGCGCGTTATGAAGAATATCGGGACGGGCGGTAAGAAAAACCGTGAAGCCAAGGCCGGCTGCTGTGGTGTCGTTAAGATGAAGCGTTTTAAGAAAAGCGTAACCTGCAATGGGTTCAACTTTACCGTGTGACTCAAGAAAAACGAAAGCGTATAGGCTATGCCAATCACCTTTTTCATCATAAAAGCCTTTTCCGAGGCCACCACCCCAGGCCCATTCGTTGTAGGTTTTTATTTTTTCGTCGTCGTATTTATAACGATTGTGCCAAGCATAACCTGGAACATAGAGTTCGAGGCTACCTTCGGTCCAGGTTTCGTAGGGGCGCTGGCAAACGGCCTGCAGCCACGTGGGCCATGTCTTGCAGCGCTCAGGCATGTCAGAATATACAGACTGAGAAATCGCCACGCTTATGAAGAATAAGAAATATCGTCTCATGACATGTTTAGCTCGCAGGGGCTTTTTTAAGAACGCCCTTTAATGTTATGTTTATGTTTCTATTTATTATTTTACATCATTTAGCATTGCGACCTACGGAGGCATAGTAACATGGACCTGTTTCGCAAGAAAGCACCTCACGCATCAACCGATGGCTCAGCACTTAAGCGATCTTTATCGGCGTTTGATTTAACTTTACTGGGTATGGGGGCGGTGATTGGCGCCGGTGTCTTTGTTCTAACCGGCGTTGTTGCGGCAACGCTTGCAGGTCCCGCGATTATTTTTTCTTATGTGATGGCGGGTTTAGCCTGTGTGTTTGCAGCGCTCTCGTACGCTGAACTTGCAGCAATGATTGGTGGATGTGGTAGTGCGTATGGGTATGCTTATGCTGGATTTGGTGAGCTTTTGGCCTGGATTGTGGGCTGGGATTTGCTTTTAGAATATACTGTTTCGGTGTCGGCTGTTTCGGTCGGGTGGAGTGCCTATGTGGGCGATGTTTTTTCAAGTCTGGCCGTGCATTTCCCTAAAACTTTACTGCATGGCCCGATGGACGGGGGCTTTGTTAATCTCATGGCTTTGGTGATTATTGCTTTACTCACGGCGCTGTTAACGCTGGGCATGAAAGGCAGTAAGCGCTTTAATCATGCCATGGTCGCCATCAAATTATGCGTGATTATCGCGGTGATTGTTGTTACGGCGATGGCTTTCAAGCAAGAAAACTGGGTGCCGTTTTCGCCGTTCGGTTGGACGGGTGTTATGCAGGGCGCATCGCTTATCTTTTTTGCCTACGTTGGATTTGATGCCGTGGCTACCACAGCTGAGGAAGTGATTAATCCTCAACGAAGTCTACCGATTGGGATTGTAGGGTCGCTGTTTATTTGTACGGCCATTTATATCATTGTTTCGGCCTGCCTTACGGGGGCTGTGCCTTATCACTTGCTCAACGTTGCCTCACCCATCAGTCATGCACTGCTCTTGCTTGGCCAGCCAGCCGTTGCGGGTATTGTCGGTGTGGGTGCCATTGCAGGCTTAAGCACGGTGATGTTGGTGTTGTTTTATGGCTTGAGCCGCGTGTTTTTTGCCATGGCGCGTGATGGTTTGCTGCCTCATTATTTTGCCAAAGTCGATCCACGTACCCATACACCGGTCCGGATTATTGTTTGTTGTGGGATGTTTATGGGCTTAATTGCCGGTTGGGTGCCTTTAGGTGATTTGGCAGAGCTTGTGAATGTAGGGACGTTATTTGCCTTTGCGATTGTGTGCACCGGTGTGATTGTGTTGCGTTATACCGATCCGGATACCCCTCGACCGTTTAAAACGCCGGGTGCACCGTTTGTTCCGTTTTTAGGTATTTTGAGCTGTTTGTATCTTATGGTGAATTTACCGTGGATTACGTTGCTGCGTTTTATTGTGTGGATGGCGATAGGCATGATCGTGTATTTTATGTTTAGCCGAAAAAACAGCCGGCTTGCGCCGCAAAATCTACCCGTTACAAGCGCGAATTAAAGCCATGATTCCGGCGGCAACCAAACCTGCTGCTGGAATGGTTAAAATCCATGCAATAAAAATAACTTTAATTAAACGCCAATGCGTGCCGCTTGCTGTATTCGAAAGACCAACGCCCGCAATCGACCCGGTCACGGTCTGGGTTGTGGATACAGGAATGCCACCTTCGGTTGAGGCTAAAATAATGGCTGCTGCGCCTGTTTCGGCGGCGCAACCGCGCATCGGATTGAGTTTTGTAATGCCTGAACCCATGGTGCGTACAATACGCCATCCACCGCACAGCGTACCGAGGCTTATCATCAGATGGCAAGAAATCACCACCCATAACGGCACGTGAAAAGGCCCATCAAGCCACGCCGCAGACATGAGTAAAGCGGTGATAATACCCATGGTTTTTTGAGCGTCGTTACCACCATGCGCCAGGCTTAAAAGCGCAGACGAAGCAAGTTGAAATATTTTAAACCAGCGGTTTACCTGCTTGTCTTCGCCGGTTTTAAAATAGCGTGCGAGTATTGCGCCGATCAATGCGCCTGCAAGCAAGCCAAGCACCGGTGTGATAAAAATACCAAAGGCTACTTTAAGAAATCCTGCACTTTGCAACGTCGCAAAGCCACCGTGTACGATGGCGGCACCTGCGAGTCCGCCAATCAGAGCATGGGATGAGCTTGAAGGTAAGCCAAAATACCAGGTGATAAGATTCCAACTGATGGCGCCAATGAGTGCTGAAAAAATAAGCGTAGGCGTAATAATTCCGGGCTCGATAATCCCTTTTCCAATGGTATTCGCGACCATTAAATTAAAAAAAGCAAAGGCAATAAAATTAAAAAAAGCAGCCCAACAAACCGCTTGACGAGGGGTTAAGACGTTCGTCGCGACAATGGTCGCAATGGCATTACCAGCATCATGAAAGCCATTAATAAAATCAAAAGCGTAGGCCAGCACAATAATACCGAGAATGATCAGGGTACTGTAGTCCATCAGGCAAGTCCTCAATGAGATTTAGAGGTGATAACTGCTTTTGGTTAAAATGTTAGATACTATATACATTAGACGTTGTACCAGAAAAGGCAAGTTTGCGGCCCCGGCGCTATGTGCAAGTTCGGCATGTGCTATTTCATCGATTCTCATTTGGGATAAAATAGCATCCGATCGTGAGTCAGACGCGGGGAGGTTGGCAAGATGGCGCTCTAAATGCCGGGTGACTTGTCGCTCAGTTTCGGCGACAAACCCAAGGCTCCAGCGGTCACCAATCAGGCCAGCAAAGGCACCAATACACCACGAGCCCGCATACCAAAACGCATTGAATACGCTAGGATGATGACCTAATTCTTGAAGACGTTCTTCACACCAAGCAAGATGATCGATTTCTTCAAGCGCGGCTTCGTGCATCTGTTCTCGCACTGTGTCGAGTTGCGCCGTCACGGCTTGGCCGCGATATAAGGCTTGTGCACAGACTTCACCCGCATGATTCACACGCATCAGGCCTGCGACATGTTTTTTTTCTGAGGGGGTGAGGGTTGCTTCAGGAAGACTTGCTGCAGGATTGGTGCGTTCGCATTCGCGCGTTTTCGGTGTAAAAACGGTTCGTACGGCGGCATCAACCTCCGTGAGTAAGCGATCGATTGGGCGCATTGTTCGCATGATATGCGGTATCCAAAAAATTAGCAGGCTAAAAAAAATGATGGTAGCAAGTTTGGGTTGGTGCAGCAAATCCGTTATGATAAAACTTCCGTGTATTTGAGGTTTTAGTTCCCATGAATTATCAAGCGCGTAGACAATACTTAGCCAGTCATCTTCCTGCAGATGCATTGGTTGTGATTCCGGCAGCATCTGAACAGCTTCGTAACGGTGACAGTCATTATAAGTTTCGACAAGATAGCGATTTTTATTATCTGACCGGTTTTGATGAGCCCGATGCGGTGTTATTCATCACGGGGGGCGAGCAGAGCGACGCGATTTTATTTAATCGCCCCAAAAGCGAACTTGAAGAGCGTTGGACGGGGCCGCGCTTAGGTCAAATAGATGCACCTGCAACGCTTGGTGTTGATGCAGCGTATCCCATCGCTGAGTTAGAAACGCGTTTGCCCGAAATTTTATTGGATAAGCGCGCAATTTATTATCCTATGGGGCGTTACCCAGCGCATGAACGTAGGCTGCGACATGCATGGTCACGCGTAAAAGGCCAAGCACGTCGTGGGCAACATGTCCCCGAAGTTTTTGCCGATATCATGCCTATTTTAGCTGAACTTCGTATGATCAAAGACGATGCAGAAATAAGCTGCATGCGGGAGGCCGCGCGTATTTCGGTTAAAGCCCACGAAGCCGTGATGCGTGCATGCAAACATGCGCGGTATGAATATGAATTAGAAGCTGAATTTTTATATGCCTTGGGGCGCGAAGGTTGTCAAAATATGGCATACAGCAGTATTGTCGCCGGCGGCTCAAATGCCTGTGTTTTGCATTACATCAATAACAATCAAGCACTGGAGCCCAATCAGCTCGTGTTGGTCGATGCCGGGGGGGAAGTGGGGTATTATGCTGCAGACATCACCCGAACCTATCCCGTCAACGGAAAATTTAGCCCGGAGCAACGTTTACTCTATGATGTGGTGTGGCGTGCGCAAAAAGCAGGTATTGCCTGCGTCAAACCCGGTATGCCTTGGGAAAGTATGCAAGCGGCGATTGTGCATGAACTGACATTGGGATTATGTGAGTTAGGTATTTTAAACAGCAATCAAAGCTCTGTGGACAAACTCATCGAGCTTGGAGCCTACAAGCCTTTTTATATGCATTCGTCAGGGCATTGGTTAGGGCTAGATGTACATGATGTGGGTGCTTATGTTGTGAATAACACATCCCGTTTACTTGAGCCTGGTATGGCTTTGACCGTTGAGCCGGGATTGTATATTCCTGATAACTACTCAGGTATAGATCCCACGTGGTGGGGCATAGGCATTCGTATCGAAGATGATATCTTAGTGACGCAACATGGGCATGATAATCTAACCGGAGCACTTGCAGTGGCTCCAGAAGCACTTGAGGACTTGATACGTGGTTGAAGATGTTGATGTGTTAATTATCGGGGGTGGTTTAATCGGCATGGCGCTTATACTTGCCTTAAAACCTCTGGGTTACGCTGTGCGTATGGTTGAAGCGCACGCTCGAACGGCAGACAACCCCGACATTTTGGATACACGCAGTATTGCTTTATCACCGGCAAGCATGCGTATTTTAGAACAATTGCATGTTTGGTCTGATTTGAAATCACGTGCGGCTTCTATCAACATGATTCATGTATCTGAGCAAGGTCGATTTGGGCAAGCGCGCTTAAATCGTGCGTCAGAGCATGATGAGCCTTTAGGCTCTGTGGCTGAAATTCATGTCTTGGCGGCTGCACTGCAAGCGCGGCTTCAATCCGATGATGTGTGGGTTCCCGCACGATTAATCGCACTCGATGCTGCAACCGGTGATGCGACGCTTGAGATGCCCGCTGGAGAAAAAAAACTGCGCGCGCGTTGGGTAATTGCGGCAGATGGGGCCAATTCTTCCGTACGAAAATTATGTGATGCAACCGCTGAGTATAAAACCTACCCAGAGCATGCGCTTGTTGCCAATATTAAACTTTCACGTTCACATGGAGGCGTTGCGTATGAGCGGTTTACGCCCAGTGGACCGTTAGCCTTATTGCCTCTGCCAGGGCCTTATATGTCGTTGGTGTGGACGCGTTCAGCGGATGAAGCCGCGCGCTTAAAATTACTTGATGAGGCTGATTTTTTACAAGAAGTTCAGCGTGCGTTTGGTTATCGCGTAGGGCGTTTTATGGCCGTTGGTCAACGCATGACGTATCCACTCAAGCAGATCATGATGCCGGAACAAGTCTATCAACGTGTGGTGTTTGTAGGCAATGCCGCGCATACCCTGCATCCTGTTGCGGGGCAAGGGTTTAACTTAGGCTTGCGTGACGTCGCGATGCTCGCAGAGTGTGCCGCAAAGTATGGTTTGAGCGTTAAAGCTTTAACACGCTATCAGCTTGCGCGCATGTCCGATCAAGCCACCATCATGAAATCAACCGATGCCTTGGTTTCGCTGTTTAAAAGCGTGCTACCCGGCGTTGGTTTTGCACGGCGCTTAGGATTAGTTGTGTTAGATAACAGTGAGGCCTTGAAAAATATGTTGTTACGTCATGCCAAAGGCTTTGGTGGTGTCGTGCCTGATTTGGTCTGTGGGGTCCCACTGAAGCAGGAGAATTTATAATGCCTAAAGCTGTTGATGTATTGGTGATTGGCGGTGGCGTGGTTGGATTGGCCGCGGCCGCAGGCATGGCTTTTCGTGGGTTCAAAACAGCTGTGATTGATGCAGGGCCACTCAAATCATCTTCTGCAGATAAAAACACACGGGTGTATGCGATTAACAGGGCCTCACAGGCCTTGTTGACCCAATTAGGTGTTTGGGATTTGCTGGCGTCTGAAATAATTTCACCGTATCGGACGATGCACATTTGGGATGCAACGAATCATGCTGATATGACGTTTGATGCGCGGGATGCAGCAAAATCCGAGCTCGGCGTGATATTAGAAGAAACGCCCCTGCGTGCTGCGTTGCTTGCGCGTGCAGAAGCTTTAGGTGTCAACCTGCTTTCAGACACACGGGTTACGGCTTGTGTAGAAGAGGCTGCAGCTATGTGTGTTACGGGGAGTGATGGCGATGCTTGGCGAGCTAAATTACTGATGGTTGCTGACGGCGCAAAGTCAAACACACGCGAGCTGTTAGGGGTGCCTATCACCACCTGGCCTTACGATCATGAAGCTTTGGTTGCGACGGTGCAAACGGCAAAGCCTCATCAAGCAACCGCTTATCAAGTGTTTACACCCGATGGCCCCTTGGCATTTTTACCGTTAGCTAACCCCCATCAATGCTCGATTGTATGGTCCCAACCGCCCGAACGAACGCAGGCCTTGATGGCGCTTAAGCCAGAAGATTTTAATAGGGCACTCACAAGAGCTTTTGAACATAAACTCGGTGCAGTTACGTTACAGAGCACGCGTGTTTCTTTCCCGCTCCATATGCGGCATGTTCAGCAATACAGTGGTTCCAGATGGCTTTTAATGGGAGATGCAGCCCATACCATTCATCCGTTAGCGGGCTTAGGCTTAAACGTGGGTTTGGCGGATTTAACCTCGTGGCTTGCGTTGTTAGATAAGCAGCGTGATGGTGCGTGGTCTCCGCGTGTATTAGCGGCTTATCAGCGCGAGCGTAAATCAGAGGTGTGGTCTGTGATTGCGTTGATGCAAGGCATTAAAGCCATGTTTGGGGCGTCTATAGCCCCAGTGAGTGTGTTACGAGGGCTTGGTATGCGCGCGTTGAACCGTTGTTCACCGCTTAAGCGCATGCTGGCTGACTATGCGTCGGGGGATTATCATGACTAATTTGACATGTCTTTTTTGTCGTCATATACTGTATGTATAATCTTAATAAAATAATAAGTAAATGGGCATTCCTAAAATTCAGGACGACGAATTACCCGCTGGAGAGCATCTTGCCTCCTTACACGAGATCGAACGGATCTATGGCTCTTTCAGTGATCGAAGAAAAGAGCTCATGAAAGGATTATATGAAGCTACTGATAATTTGGAGGAAGCCGGCGTAAAGACGATATGGATTGATGGCAGTTTTATTACAAGCAAAAAAGAACCCAATGATATTGATGGTTGTTGGGAATATACGTCTTCTGTCGATATCAATATGCTCGACCCTATATTTTTAGGTGATCGAGCAGGAATGAAAAAAAAGTATGGCCTTGATTTTTTTATTGCAAATTACATTGAGGCTAAAAGTGGATTACCATTTCCAAAGTTTTTTCAAAAAAATAGGGATGGCAATTCAAAAGGTATCATTATTGTAAAGCTTGGGAGAATAGTATGATTACTAGCGATAAACAATATATTGCGGCTAAAGAACAATTGCATATGTTAACGCAATCACTGTCAGCGCCTGTAAAACATGATATTCCCGCTGCAATAGAGAGCGCCGGAAAAGCGCAAATCAAAGAATTAATAACTGAAATTAAAGCAAATATTAACGAGTATGAAAGCATCATAAAAAACACGCATAATAACATCGTAATAGAAATACATTCATTAGATGATTTATTAGCTGCTCCTATTCGTTACAGACTAGCCAACCATATGAGTATTGATAATTTTAGTAGGAAAGTTGGGGTAAGTGCCAGACAAATTGCTCGCTATGAAAAAGAAGAATATCAAAATATTAATGCACGCACACTTCAAAAAATTCTAAAAATTTTAGAGGTGCGTATTGATGGGGAAATAGCAAAAGCAGCCTGACATGATGGCTTCTACAAGGTTCCTATAATTTAAACCATAGTTTTATATTATGTGCTAAAATATTAAAAACAACTTTAGATTTTAGGTTTTTTTCGTGTTTATTAATAGAATACTGAACTTAAAGCAGCTGATAGATAAAAAATCTCATTTTTTGTTCGGTCCTCGAGCAACAGGAAAGTCATCATTGATTAAGCATGATTTAGGTATCGAGGCATTGGTGATTGATTTGCTGCACTCAGAAACATACATGAGGCTTATGGCAAATCCAAGTCTTATTGAATCGATGATAGAACTTCATGAAAAAGCCTATGTTGTGATTGATGAAATACAGCGTGTTCCTGAGTTATTAAACGAAGTGCATAGGCTCATTGAAAATAAAAAAATACGGTTTTTATTAACCGGTAGTAGCGCTCGAAAGTTAAGACGCCATGGTATTAATTTATTGGCGGGTCGTGCACGTCAAGCCGAGTTGTTCCCATTATCGTATCATGAGTTTACACGCTTTAATTTGCCCCGTTATTTGCAATACGGTGGCCTGCCTATGGTGGTGCTCAGTGATGAACCCGAAGAAGATTTAGATGCTTATGTGTATACGTATTTAGAGCAAGAAATTAAAGCGGAAGCCTTGGTAAAAAACTTACCCGCATTTAGTCGTTTCTTGCAGTTGTCGGCATTAACAAGTGGTACGACGTTAAATTTTACGTCCATTGCCAACGATGCGGGCGTGAGCAGTGTGACGTTGCGAGAGTATTATCAAATTTTAGAAGATAGTTTTTTAGGTTTTTCTGTTTTGCCGTGGAGACATTCTGTTAAACGAAAAGCGATAGCAACGGCGCGCTTTTATTATTTTGATACAGGGGTAAAAAATAGGCTTGCTGGCATACATGCTATTCCTGAAAAAACGGATGTATTTGGCCAAGCATTTGAACACTTTATTGCCATGGAGCTTCGTGCATATCTTAGTTATTTTAGGAAAAAATTACCCCTGTGCTTCTGGAGAACCTCGGATGGGCACGAAGTGGATTTTGTTATTGGCGATCAGATCGCTATCGAAGTTAAATCAACCGATAAAATATCATCGAAGCACTTAAAAGGTTTACGTTATTTAATGGAAGAAAATAAACTAAAACAATATTATATGGTTAGTCAAGATTCAATCGCACGTAAAGAAGAGGGAATATACATTTTTCCTTGGGAAGATTTTCTTAAACGGCTTTGGAATGAAGAAATAATCTAATTGCAAGACTAGAATAATGCACACCAAACCACGACATCCCGCAAACAAGTCGTGGGATGTCGTGGTTGGAATTGGGCTCAACGGCCAGAAGCAGCAGAAAGCGCATTCATTTCAGATGCAACTTGAGCACCAGGTTCAGGAGGGAAATAGCTGCTGGTAAAAAACGTAAGCCCTAGTAATGCTGAACCGCCTGCAACCGCTAATCCTGTAACTGGTGCAGCTACGCTGGCCACTGTAAGCGCGATGGCACATGCAGAAATAGCAAGCATGAGATAGGATAAATACTCGAATGTATCTGCTGTGCTGCTTTGTAGTATCAATGCCTTTTTCTTTAAGTTTTGTACTTCTTTTTTGAAATATTTTTCTGAAATATTCCGATTCAAACGGAACTCAATTAAGTTCATAGCCTGAGTTAAAGCGGGTAAGATACCAACGGGTAAAGGTAAAGAAGCATGATCTAGCCAATACTTATTGAATGGCACATCATATGATATCCTATCAATTAAGGAAATTTTATCTAAAAATTTATCGAGATGTGTCTGTAAGGCTTGATTAGGCGCATCCTGGCTCGCTTTCATTTCATCTGACTTGGCTTTTAATCGACCAAAGACGTATAAAAAATCCCTTCTTTTCCTGAAATACCCTTGATTCCAAGGCCTCTCTTCATTACATTCAAATGTAAAGCTTCGTTGTTTGAATAGTAAAGCTTGATATTTGTTATACACACTAATAAGTGGCACAAGTCGCCCGATACATCGGGCGGTTATTCGAGGCCAATAATCAAAGATCGTCTTAACGTCACGCGATAAGTTTACATTCATTTTTAGAGCATGGGCGAGTTCATTTGCTTGCGCTACACCGCTGTATGGCTTGCCCGAGTTTACTCGTTCTTGTTTATCCATCCAGGATTTGAGTTCTTTTAATAAGGTGTCTCGAGTGAAATTAAGATGATCTGCTTTATAGATGAATTCTGCTTGATGAATATTCCCAATGCGATCGAACTTATTAGGATTTTGTTTGTTTAAATCACCCTCAATCGTATATACAATCGTATGATAATCACTGTTCTGCTTAAGATTAAGAGCCTCAATTTTAGAGAAAAAAACTTTCTCAAATGTTAAGTTTACGTTCACATAACGTAAGGCTTGCTCATACGAAGAAATCCAACTATCTTTTGGAAGAAAAGCTACAGCATAATATGGCATTATTTCATTACCTCGTTTTGTTGTGCGCCAGGCAAAGTCTGGCCTATCTGGCGATAAAGATAGTTAAAAATTAATCATTAGGTATTTTAAACGATATCTATTGAAAAGTAAAGTGCAAAAAGTAAAAATATAGGTCTTGCAAGATGAGTGTATTAAACTTGCGCTTGGAAGCTTGTTGAGTATGTATCGAGTGGCTTTAAATAATCCTGTCGTATTGGATTGAGGGGCTACAACGTTTACACTAGGCTCATGCCTATTTCTTGCAGCCAACTTGAGCCTTTATGACAACAACGATGATGACAGAGCAAAAGCCACTCACCGATTTTACTGAAAAAGCATACCTTGATTACTCCATGTATGTGATTTTAGATCGAGCTTTGCCTCATCTTGCCGATGGCTTTAAGCCCGTGCAGCGGCGTATTATTTATGCGATGTCTGAATTGGGGTTAAAAGCTGCATCCAAGCACAAAAAATCTGCGCGAACGGTCGGAGATGTTTTAGGTAAATTTCATCCGCACGGTGATACGGCGTGCTATGAAGCGATGGTGCTCATGGCCCAGCCGTTTTCGTATCGTTATCCGTTTGTGGATGGTCAAGGCAACTGGGGTTCACCGGACGATCCTAAATCGTTTGCGGCCATGCGGTATACCGAGGCACGATTATCGCCTTATGCTGATGTGTTACTGGCCGAGCTCCGGCAAGGTACGGTCGAATGGATGGATAATTTTGATGCAACGTTGAAAGAGCCCGCACTTTTACCCGCACGGCTTCCCAATGTACTTTTAAACGGCGCGACCGGTATTGCTGTCGGTATGTCGTCGGATATTGTGCCCCATAATTTGGTCGAAGTCGCGAATGCGTGCATTCACTTACTCGATACACCGAAAGCGTCGCTGGATGATATCTTAGAAATCATTGAAGGCCCTGATTTTCCAACACACGCCGAAATTATTACGCCGAAAGCGGCCCTGCATAAGCTTTATTCCGAAGGCACAGGCTCGGTTAAAATGCGCGCGGTGTATAAAATCGAAGATCATCACGTGGTGATCACCGATTTACCTTATCAAGTGTCGGGCAATAAAATTATTGAGCAAATTGCGGCTCAAATGCAACAGAAAAAATTGCCGATGGTGGATGATTTGCGTGATGAATCGGATCACGAACACCCAACCCGGCTTGTGATTATTCCACGCTCCAGTCGCGTTGATTTACATGGTTTGATGTCGCATTTGTTTGCAACGACCGATCTTGAACGAAGCTATCGTGTGAATTTTAATATGATTGGCTTGGATGGCATGCCGCGGGTTAAAAATCTTTTGACCATTTTGAATGAGTGGCTTGAGTTTCGTATTGAAACGGTGACGAAGCGTTTACAGTATCGCTTGAACCAGGTGCTCGATCGCTTGCATGTGCTTGAAGGTTTGTTGATTGCGTATTTAAATTTAGATGAAGTGATTGCTATCATTCGTGAAGAGGATGATCCAAAGCAAGCCCTGATGGCGCGTTTTAATTTAAGTGAACGTCAGGCTGATGCAATTTTAGAAATTAAGCTACGGCATTTAGCTAAACTTGAAGAAACCAAGTTGAAAGCCGAGCGTGATGAGCTTGCTGCCGAACGTGATAAATTACAGCTTATTTTAGGCAGTGATCGACGCCTACGAACGCTTATTAAAAACGAAATGATTGCCGATCGTGATACATTTGGTGACGCACGTCGTGCGCCGATTGTCGCGCGTGAAGAGTCTCAAGCGCTTAAAGAAACGGATATTTTACCGAATGAGCCGATTACGGTGGTGTTATCTGAAAAAGGCTGGATTCGTGCAGCCAAAGGGTTCGACGCCGACGGTACGGCGTTGAATTATAAAGCGGGCGATAGCTTTAAGGCACAAACATCCGCACGCACGAATCAACAGATTATCTTTTTAGACAGTGAAGGCCGTGCTTATAGCTTGCCCGGGCATACCTTGCCGTCGGCACGTGGGCAAGGTGAACCACTCACCGGTAAATTAAACCCGTCCGATGGCGCAACCTTTACGGCGGTATTGGCCGGTGAGCCTCAGCAAAAAATTATTCTTGCCAGTGATGCAGGGTATGGTTTTGTAACTCAGATTTCAGAACTGTATGTTAAAAACCGCAACGGTCGTGCGTGTTTGAAACTTGCAGCGGATGCCAACGTGCTCACACGGATCATCACAAATAAAGCCGCGGATCATGTGGCTTGTGTTAGTAACACCGGCCATTTACTTATTTTTGCTTTGGCGGATTTACCTGAGTTATTGCGGGGTAAAGGTAATAAGCTTATGCAATTACCGGGTGATGAAAAAATTGCAGATATCCAAGTGATTACCGCAGAGGATGCTTTGACGGTGCTTGCTGGCAAGCGTCACTTTACCTTGAAGCCTGCCGATTGGAAGGTGTATATGGGCACGCGTGGACGACGTGGCTTACTCTTGCCGCGTGGTTTGCGGCAAGTTTCGGAATTGCGCGTGGGTGATGAGCATTAAGTGCTATTGAGGTAAGCTCGCGAGGTAATACGCAATAGCATGCATATCTTCGGGGCTCATTGCGGCGGTGACCATGCGCATGGTGTGCCCCGGATCGTTTTGGCGGTTATTATGTTTAAACGCTTCGAGTTGATGCATGGTGTAATCAATATGTTGCCCGGCAAGCGACGGAAAGCCGGGGAGGCCATGACCTTTGCCATTTACCCCGTGGCAGGTCGCGCAAGCCATGATATGTTGTTTAGCATCACCTTGGCGATAAAGCGTTTCACCACGTGTATTCTTACGACGAAGTCGGTGAGTGCCTGGTGGCAGGGGTTTTTTGGCATAAAAATCAGCAATATTCTGAATATCTTCATCGGTTAGTTCTTGAATAAACGGCGCCATGGCTTCATCGACGTGACGAGCGTCGTTACGCTTTAAATCTTGGATTTGTTTGATTAAATAATCCGTGTGTTGACCAGCAAGATTAGGCCATGCAGGGTTTAAGCTGCGTCCGTCTTGACCGTGGCAGGTCGCGCAGGGTGCTGTGATTGCACGGCCAACGGTGTTGCTGCCCATGGTGTATCCAGCGCATGGTGTGAGTAATAATATCAGGCTAACCCAGAAGGATTTCATGATTTTTCTCGAGGCAATTTGATGGCCTATAGTACATTATTTTGAGCTGTACGGCCAGTTTGTATTTTTGCGGGAAGGTTTGCTATACTTCGAGTATGAAAAAAGTAATACTTAAGTCATGGGGAGGGATGCTTTATGCATGTGGATAAAATTGCTATTTCGATGGATCATGAACTTTTGAAAAAATTAGATCAGTTGGTTTTAAACAAAGAATTTAAGACGCGAAGTCAGGCAATTCAGGTAGCGGTTCGTAAGATTGTTGATCTTAGTGAGCATGAGAGCTTAGCGAAAGCATGTTCACAATTAGATGTGGTTTTTGAACAACAGTTAGCGGATGAAGATTTAGATGAGGATGTTGATGCATGGCCAGAATTTTAAGGGGCGATATTATTTGGGCTGACTTAAATCCAACACAGGGCCATGAACAAGCAGGGCGGCGACCCGTGCTTATCATTAGTCATGATGTGTTCAATGAGAAATCTGGGACCGTCATTGCTATGGCATTGACGAGTCAAAAGCAAAAAGCAGGTTTTCCATTAACACTTGCATTACAAGATAAAGTTGCACAAAAATTAGCATGGGTTAAAATGAGCCAAATTAGGACGCTATCGACGGCACGCCTTGGCAAAAAACTGGGTCGAATCACCGATCATGAGTTAACGCGTGTTTTGGACGGACTCTCTGAAATTATTCATTCATGTATGACAACAAGGTAAGTTTTTCATGATTCCTTATGCGGAAGCGAGTTTTTTAAAAAGTGCAGCGCGTGTTGATCAACTTCCTAAAGATGTGGGGGCCGAAGTGGCTTTTGCTGGGCGATCAAATGCCGGGAAATCGAGCGCTATTAATTGCCTAACAGGGATTCGACAGCTCGCAAAAGTCAGTAAAACGCCGGGGCGAACGCGTCTCATGAATTGTTTTATTCTCAACGATGAAGCCTATCGTTTAATTGATTTGCCGGGGTATGGCTACGCCAAAGTGTCGCGTGCGATGCAAGAAGAGTGGCAGAAGCACTTGGCGCATTATTTTGATGTACGTCAAAGCTTGCGTGGATTGGTGGTGTTGATGGATATTCGTCACCCACTCATGCCGTTGGATTTGGCCATGGTGGATTGGGCGCTCGATCGCGGCTTACCTATCCATGTCGTGTTGACGAAAGCGGATAAGATTGGCCGCAGTAAAGCACAAAACACGCTTGCCGAAGTTCGTAAACATTATGCAGCCTACGCGGATATTTTTAGTGCACAAACGTTTTCATCGCTTAAGCGTCAAGGCTTGAATGAGCTGATGAAGGTGCTTTCAGTGTGGTTTGGTGCTGGTGGGATTGATGGGCGGTAAATTATCTTTTTGAGATGCTTGATATGATTTTTTTGTTCGACGCATGCGTTTTTTATTAAGCTTGCGTAATGCTGCAAGCAAAGCTTGGCCGTTCCAAGCTTCTGGTGATGATGCACCGTAGATTGCTGCCGAGAGAATTTTTAGCTCTTCTGCGAGTTCAGGGCTTGAAGCGCATTGAGCAATCTCGTCCAACGTTATGAATGATTTTTTAGGCCAGGTTAATTTAGCCCACACAAGCAGTGCATCGCGTGAAGCTCGTGGTTGATGGCTACGGCATGCTTTCGTGAGCGCTTTAAATGCTCGGCGTTTAATTACACGTTTGTATTTATGGTTCAAATACTTTAAAAATACACAAAAAACAGCGATTAAAACCAGGCATAAAAGACCCATATGAAAAACAAGCGCATACTTAAACGTGAGTTTATGCGCTGCAGGCTTTTCGGGTATTTTTATAGTGGGTGGAGGCGTTTGTGCTTGGGCTCCTGCGCGTGCGGTAATATGTAGGATGCGCTCAGGGAGTGTTGAGTGCTCAGTTTTGCCTGTTTCGGTATTAAACCAGGTGACGGTTTGGGCAGGCAGCGTCACCTGACCTGGTTGATTAAATAAATAACTGATTTTAACCGTTGTTTTTCCTATAATATCTGACCCTTGTGCTTCTGTTTTGAGTTCAGGGCGTTCAGGGTAGCTATTAAAAGCGCTGCTTTTAGACATATCCAAGGGAGGGAGTAATTCTGCAGGCAGCCCCGCCGCTCTTAAGGTTAATGTGCGTACAAGGGTGCTGCCTTCTTCTAAATCTGTACTTTGTTGATCATAATACTCGGTGAGCGCCAGTGATTTGGCGGGAACCCAGGGTTTGTTTTTAAAATTTTCAGGAATGGGCTTAACATCCAGAGATTTCGATGTACCGTCGGCACGTACACGGCGTGGAATATCGTCATAAATTAACGCTTGAAAGCTCGGTGGATAAATTTTGTGTGCACCGCTTTGTTGCGGAAAAAAAGCGTATTTTTGCTCTTCAACGAGATAGGGGCGTCCGTTCTCAATCACTTGATATTGGCGATTATCACCTAAAGGCATGGTGAGGGCATCGCTCAGTTGAGGTGGCTGATATAAGGCATCCAAAATAGATGTATTATGGAAAATTTTGACGGTATAAATCACTTGTTGATTGATAAACGGCTGGGTGTCGCTTGCTGATGTTTGTATAAACAAGGCGGTTTCCGGTGCCGTGTTGATAGGCTCTGATGATGCGTGTGGACTGTCGGTGACCTCAATGCTGGTGGGTGCGCTGCGCGCATGGCCCACTTGAATGGCAGGAATCGTCAATTTTCCGGTATGTTTAGGGGTAAGTGTGACCGTCCAACTGGATGACGCTTTTGATTGGCCATCAATAAACATATAAGACGCGCGATGTGCTGTGCCGTTGATCTGAAAATCATATTGAAGTGGGCTAAAATCGGGTAAACCTGCCGGTGCGTTTTCATCTAATTCTAAAATCAAATGAAACGCTTGGCCTGGCATGACTTGTGTGGGGTCTACTTTAGCCGATAACGTCGCGGCATGCGCCGGTATGAAGTAGATAAGCGTTAAAAAATAGAACGCTAAGCGTAGGTTTTTCATGCGTGCCCCTGCTGTAATCGTTTCATATGGTCGCGCCAAAATTTTTCTCGTAAGAGCCCGCCCGGATCGTCCGGTATTAAACGTAACCACTGCTCTTTCGCTTGTTGCTCTGCGTCGGTGGCTGATGCGTTGGCTTGTTGCGAGTCGGGCTTAGCTTGCTCGTCTTGCTTTGCCTCTGCCTTGGCGTCAGCCTCAGGTTTAGCCTCAGAGTTAGGCTCAGGTTCAGCAGGTTGTTCAGACTCAGGGGGTGATGCTTCGGATGAATCCGGTTGGCTCGGCGTGTTGTTTGAGCCATCTTGTTTTTCTGCCGGTTTTTTTTGATTGGAGTTGTCCTGCTTTTTCTCCGAATCTTCAGGTTTGTCGGGCTGATCTGGTTGATTGGATTGATTGGAATTATCTGATTCTGATTCTGATTCAGGAGGATTTTTTTTCAGCATCTCTTCAAGTACCGCAAGGTTATGCTGAGCGTCCAGGTGCTTCGGCTCGAGTTTTAATGCTTGCTTATACGCCTCAATAGCTTGTTTGTATTTGGCCTGAAAAGCCAGCGCATTGCCTTGATTATAAAACCCTTCGGCGCCACCTTGAGTCTGAAAACCTCTTTCAGCCGCAGCGTAGTGCTTATTGCGATAGGCGGCGACGGCTTGCCAATCTTTTCGAGTAAACAGCTTTTCAGCTTCGTCAAACTGCTCTTGCAGAAGATGTGCGGCAGCGCGTTGGTTGGTGTTTCTCCACATATCACGCCAGCTTGAGGCATGTGCGGCAGATGCCATCATGCATAAAACAAATAAACTTAAGCCATAGCGTGTAAGCAATTTCATGGGCGTAATCTCAATGTCCAGTCACGACGAAAAGCAATCAGCAGGAGTAGCAATGCAGGAATCATTAACCAACGCCCATCATCACGCCACATGGGCATCGATTCGTGATCTTTTGCTTTAAGCGAGCGCTCAAACGCATGGTAATTGAGCCAGGTATCAAGATCTTGGGTGGTGTTTTTAAAGGGAATGCTAAGGCCATGGCCTGCCTGTGCAAATTGATTAAAGCGTGCACTTTGGTTTGTGGTGGTTGTCAGTGGCAAAATGGAGGTATAGATATGTTGCGCGGCAAGTTTTTTGGCTGTTTTTATCGCGGCTTGGCTTGGCGCCGTGCCGGTGAGCACGAGTATGTCGCCAGGTCCCGCGCCGGTTTGCTGGATAAGGTGAGCGGCGTCTTGTAGCGCGCGTTCCAAATTGAGGCCATCAATCGGCATGATGTCGGGTGTGATCGGATCGATGAGTGCATCAATCGTTTGTGCATCGTGCGTGATGGGCGATACCACAAACGGCTCTTCGGTATAAGCAATCAGGCCAAATTGGCCTTTGTCTTGATGTTGAAACAAATCATGGAGCTTAAATTTCGCGCGTGTTAGGCGATCGGGTTTAAGATCGCGAGTTAAGCTTTCATGGGATACGTCGAGTAAGAGCACACGCGGGTGTAAGTATTCATAGATCGGCACGGGTAGTTTTGTCCCACTTGGGCCTGCAAGCGCTAAAATCATGCATAAAGCAGCGCCTAGTAGGTAAAGGACGGCGCGCTGTCTTGGGTTTTGGCTCTGTGTGTCTAAGAGATGAGGCAGGAGGTGCGCATCACAGGCTGTCTGCCAGGCGCGTCCTGCGGATTTTTGGCGGAGCATCAAAACACCGAGTGCAGCCAGGGGAATGATGGCTAGGAGCCAATCAGGACGTAAAAAATGGAGTTGATAGGTCATCATGCAAGTTCCTCATGATGTGAGCGGCGTTTGGCACGCGGTGCACGTTGAAAAACAGCCGTGATATGTATCAACCATAGCAGAAATAGGCCCAGCGCGAGCGTGAGAGGCCAGAGATAATACTGAGTTTCTGGACGAACCGTTGCATCGGATTGGGAGACGGTTTCGAGTTGATTGATCAGTTGATAGATATTATCCAACGAACGTTTATCATTTGCACGAAAATAACGCCCTGAAGTCATGGATGCGATGGTTTTGAGCGTGTTTTCATCTAAATCATCCGCCATCACCGGAATCGAGCCATAACGTCGATAAGCGGTGTTACTGCTACCGAGTCCAATGGTGTACACTTTGATATCATCTGACTGCGCCAGTTTAGCCGCCTTCAGTGGCGGAAGTGTGCCCGAATTATTAGCACCATCGGTGAGTAAAATCACCACACGCCCTTGGGCTGGGATATGTTGCATGTGCTTAACTGCGAGACCTAGGGCATCGCCAATGGATGTGGTTTTGCCCGCGAGACCGACGGTTGCGTCTTTTAAACGCATAAGAACCGTTGCATGATCGTGCGTCAGCGGAGTTTGTAAATAAGCCCGTGTTCCAAATAAAATAAGACCGAGTTGATCGCCGGGGCGATGTTGAATAAACATTTCAGCGGCGTGTTTGACTAGGGATAAGCGTGTGCTAGGACGGCCGTTCAGCAAGTGATCTTGGATGTCCATGCTGCCGGATATATCAAGAATCAGCATAATATTATGCCCTTCACGTGAAAGAGGACGGGGTTCGCCAACCCAACGAGGACCGGATAAGGCGATCACAAGTAAAATCCAGATCAGAAAAAGCCCTAGATAAGATGGGGCTGAGTGATGCGTTTTAGCTGTTTGTATCGAGGATAGCCGGGCAAAAAAAGGAATCGTTAAGGCACCTTGGCTTGTGGTGTTTGCCCGCGGCATGATAAGCCATATAAGCAACGGCAGGGGCAAGGCCATGAGTGCCCAAGGTGTTGCTAGTTCAAACATTTTTTCCTCCGTTGCTTGATCCAGCGTCGCGCCATGAGAAACAGCGGTTCTAATGGATGGTCTGCCTTAGGGTTAAACGGAGCTTCACGTAAAATTTGGCCTGTGGCATCAATTTCTTCATCTAATCGATGGCTTGTTTTTTTTAAGAATTGCAGCCAAGCGTCACCGTGTAAACCTGCGACTTCAAAACGGGGGTGGTACACCAGGGCCACACGTTTAAGC
>JAACPN010000071.1:20717-27855 GCA_009995425.1 Legionella sp.
CGGTTTTCTTCGGATCAGGTTGTTCGAGATAACACGCTTCAAGGCGTTCAAGTTCAGCCAGGGCCTCGCGTTTGGGTGCTGTGTATTGACGGTGGCGTTGTCGTTGTAACCACAAGAGGATCAAGATGATAACTGCGCCTAGTAAAGCGTAATAAGCGAGACCTGGAGGCCAAGCACTCACCGGTGGCGGCATATGAATGTCGTGTAATTGTGTGAACACATGGTTATCAGCCATGACTCCTCCGAGGAAAGGTCTGATGCGTTATATTAACCCAATCGCTTTCTGCGGTGAGTGCGATGCAGGGTGTTTTAAAACGTTTAAAGCGTTGCTCTACTTCTTTAAGATGATTTTCAGCAAAGGTGGTATAAGCTTGGTGTATACGTTTATCTCGGGTGTTTAAGCGTAATCGGCGCGTGCCATCGGTAACGGGGTAGAAGCCGGGTGCCGGTGGCGCAAGCTCAAGTGGGTCGTTGATGTGGTAGGCAAGCAAGTCGTTATGTTGTTTTAGGCGACTGATTAAAGGCTCACATGTTGCATCTAACGTATAAAAATCACTGATAAGCACGAGCAAACTGCCTGGTTTTAACACATGCCGCAATTGCCTGAGCGCTTCAACGAGCGGGCGAGGCTCACCCTCATGTTCGTGATCTAAAATAGAGGTGTAGTCGGCAAGACCCGCAAGCAGGGGTAGCACGCCTGCTTTTCGGCTACGCGGTACAAATTCTTGATGATGCGTACCTGAAAAGATAAAACCACCGATGCGATCGCCCTCGGCAGAGGACATCCATGCAATTAAACCAGCAAGACGGGCTGCAAGAACAGATTTAAACGCAACGCGCGTGCCAAAATACATGGAAGGATTAAAGTCGACCAGTAAAACAATCGGACGTTCACGCTCTTCTTGGTAGAGTTTAATATGAGGCTTGCCGGTCCGCGCTGTTGAGCGCCATTCCATGTGACGAATTTCATCGCCGATTTGATAATGGCGAACATCCGTAAAATCCATGCCTCGTCCACGTAAAAGCGAAGCTTTATCACCGCTTCGAGCGGCTTTAGCACGTATACGAGGATGCCTGCCTCGGGCAACTTGCTCGAGCTTGATGAGTTCTGGAAGGGTTGCAATCACACCATGACTCATGAGAACAAGCTCCTTAAGGCAGAGCAACCAAGCGTAGCAGTTCGTCGAGAAACGCATCAACGGTGATGCCTTCAGCTTCTGCTTCAAACGTGAGTAAAACGCGGTGTCGTAGTACGTCGTGTGCAATCTGATGAATATCTTCTGGCGTGACATAATCGCGGCCATCAAGCCAGGCCAGGGCTTTCGAGCAACGATCAAGAGCCAGGGTTGCACGGGGACTTGCGCCAAAACGCAGCCAACGTGCAAGATCGTCACTGTAACGTCTGGGATCGCGTGTGGCGACAATGAGATCCACCAAATACGACGCTAAGGCATTACTGGTATGTACGTTAAGTACTTGCTCACGCGCATCAAATAAAATGCGCTGTGGAAGTGGTTTATGTGCTGTTTCGATGGATTTCGATGAGGGCTTACCCGACGCTTCACGACGTGCGAGCATCAGAATATCGTGCTCAATGCTTGCTTCGGGGTAGTCAATTTTGACGTACATTAAGAAGCGATCGAGTTGCGCTTCGGGCAGGGGGTAGGTTCCTTCTTGTTCAATCGGATTTTGTGTCGCCATGACCAGGAATAATTCAGGCAGCGGATAAGTTTTTCCGCCAACGGTGATTTGATGTTCGCCCATGGCTTCAAGTAAGGCGGATTGTACTTTGGCTGGAGCACGATTAATTTCATCAGCTAAAATTAAGGGGTGGAACAGTGGTCCAGGTTGAAACGTAAATGATCCGGTATCAGGATGATAGACATCGGTTCCTGTTAAATCGCCTGGCAGTAAGTCCGGCGTGAACTGAAGGCGACAAAAGTCCCCTTCAATTCCAGAGGCCAGGGCCTTAACCGCACGAGTTTTGGCAAGGCCTGGAGCCCCTTCAACCAGCAAATGTCCATCGGCCAACAAGGCCACCAATAAACGCGAAACTAAATTCGCTTGTCCAAGCACTTGGGTGTTTAGATTATCACGTAGATTTTGTAATGCAGATCGTACGGTATTGGTGTTATGTGTTGAAGACATCGGTGTATTATCTCCTAATTAAATGATTTTTGATTAAATCACCTCGATACTGTCAGCTTGAGGCCCTTTTTTACCGTCGACGAGAATAAATCGAACGTGGGCGCCATCGCGTAAGCCTTTAATGTCTTCAGGCCGTGCAGCACTGGCATGAAAAAAGTATTCTTGATCGCCTGTGATGATAAAACCAAAGCGCTTTTTGCGGTCAAAAAATTTAATTACGCCTTTTTGTTTGCCTTTGCCACCCGAAGAAAAACAGCTTCGTAGGGCTTGGCCTAATCGTGTGAATATACTCATCATTATTATTCCTGCTAATTAACCCGCTTGAACGTATTATTTGAATAAGCGAGGGTGTTTAAATAAACGCTTTGAGCTTAGCATAAGATGAGGTTTTGACACAATTCTTAATCTTCTTGCTCTGTGCCTGAAAGCGTAGATCTGATAGGATTGACTTCATTTTGATGACGTGGAGTTCCGACATGCGTGTGTGTGTAACTTTTTTGTTATTGTGGGCGTTATGTTTAGACCAAGCCTTTGCGCACAATAAGCGTGTGTACGGCTACCTTGAAGATGCAGTTTTAGTCGAGCAACACGTAGTGCTGCCGGCTAAATTAGATACCGGAGCTAAATCGGCATCGTTGTATGCCAAACGTATTCACCCCATTGAGATCAACGGTAGGCCTTATCTTCAGTTTGTTGTACCGACCAAAACTGGGGATGTGCATTTTCAGTGCGCTTATGTGGGTGATGTTAATATTAAAGCTCGCTCAGGGGAAATTGCTGGTACGCGCTTGAAAAATCCGTTTATTCGACGGCCGGTTGTAAGTATGCCGCTCCAACTGGGGGGTGAGATTCGGACCATTCGTGTTAACTTAGCCAATCGGCGTCGTTTTGCGTATCCTTTGTTGCTGGGGCGAGAAGCGCTGGTTGCTTTTGATGCTTGGGTTGATCCACAGCAAAAATTTACGTTAAGGCACACGGTGAGTCGCTGATGAAATCACGTCAACATCATCTTTATGCTTTAATCGGAACGTTGTTTTTGATAGGCGTCACGATTTTTTTATATCGGCATGTTGCGTTGGATGTGCCGTTGACAGAAACGGAGACGGTGAACAGCTGGATGGTTGAGGCTAACTTACGTTTTACAGCTGAACGTAACCGACCTGTTCAAGCGCATATGACCATTCCGTATATGCCGCCTGCGTTGGTGATTTTGGATGAATATTTTGTTTCTCAAAATTACGGCGTGACGACGAATCTCAACGCTGACAATCGGGAGGTTGTGTGGTCGTTACGCCGAGGTTCCGGTCCGCAATCGTTATACTATCGGGTTATTTTACGTGAAACCGATCATCAAGTAGGGAGTTTAGGCAAGCCTCTTCTCCAAAAACGACGCGTGTTACCCGATAATCAAACGGTCGCGGTTGAAACCATGATAAAGCAGGCGCGTGAGTCATCGGCGGATATTCAAACGTTTACACAAAGCGTGATTCATGCATTAGATAAACGTGATGGTAATGCTCGGCTTTTGATGGGGGATGAGCCGGGAGAGCGCGCTTTAGTTCAAGCCATTATGACGGTGCTTAATCAAGCGCGTATTGAAGCGCGCCCTGTACAGGGTATCCATTTGAAGCAAGAGACACGCGCAGAGACGCAATGGTTTTTAGCGGTCTATAACGAACAAGGTTGGATTTATATTAATCCACATACGGGTGCGGCAGGGTTACCTAAAAATTTCTTGGTTTGGCAGTATGGTTTTGAGCCTTTGTTTATGGTGAGTGGTGGTAAAGTACCTCAGCTAAGTTTGACCATTTCACCGACGCCCATGAATGCCTTGAGTGCAGCAAAAACACGTGGACTTCAGAACGAATCTAAATTATTACGCTTTTCACTTTTGGCCTTGCCTGTGAACGTCCAAGAAACCTATAAAGTTTTGTTGATGGTGCCCATTGGCGCTTTGATTATTTTGTTATTGCGTAATTTTGTAGGTTTAATGACGTTTGGAACGTTTATGCCGGTGCTTATTGCTTTAGCTTTTCGTGAAACGCATGTGGTGTGGGGCGTGATTTTGTTTTCGCTGATTGTATCGTTTGGGCTTTTGGTGCGTTTTTATTTAAATAAATTACGCCTGCTTTTGGTACCTAGATTGGCTGTTATTCTCACGGTTGTTATTTTGATGATGTTATTGATTAGCGTGATGAGCCTTAATTTAAATTTAGGTTCGGGCTTATCTGTTGCATTGTTTCCGATGATTATTTTAACCATGACGATCGAACGAATGTGCGTGACCTGGGATGAACGAGGCGCTTCTGAAGCCATCAAAGCAGGTGGTGGAAGTCTGCTTGCCGCGATGATTGCTTACGCTGTCATGAATTTTGAGGCGTTGCAGTATTTGATGTTTGCTTTTCCTGAGTTATTGCTTGTGTTATTAGCGTTGATTCTGAGCTTCGGTGAATATCGTGGGTATCGTTTGTCGGAATTATTACGTTTTAAAGCGCTATCAGGGGCTGCCTGATGTGGAAGCGTGCTCGACAATTAAAAGCTCGGGGTGTTTTGGGTATTAACCGACGTAACGGGGATTATGTCCTGCGTTATAATGCAAGAAAACATTATCCTTGCGTTGATGATAAATTACAGACCAAGCAATTGGCTATTGCGGCTGGTATTGGTGTGCCCGTGTTGTATCAAAGCATCACAGCAGAGCATCAGTTAAAATCTTTGGATGTGTTACTCGAACCTTATCCCGATTTTGTAATAAAACCAGCGCATGGTGCAGGCGGCGATGGCATTGTTGTGATTGCCAGCCGTGTGTTTAAGCATTATCGCCAAGTCAACGGTACCCTCTTAACGCTGGATGATTTGCAATACCACTTATCAAGTTTACTGTCCGGTGCATACAGTTTGGGGGGGCATCCTGATCATGGGTTGATTGAGCGTCGCGTAATTGTTGACCCTGTGTTTGAAGCCGTGAGTTACGAAGGTGTGCCGGATATTCGGGTGATATGCTTGCTCGGGTATCCTGCCATGGCGATGCTGCGTCTGCCGACGCGCGCTTCGAACGGCAAAGCTAATTTGCATCAAGGTGCGATCGGTGTGGGCATTGATTTGGCGACAGGTTTAACGTGTGGTGGAGTGATGCATAACGATGCGATTGATTATCATCCCGATACGTTGAATTCATTGGTTAATATTCAAGTACCTTATTGGGATGAGATTTTAAATATGGCTGCCCGAGGCTATGAGCTTACCAAATTAGGGTATATCGGTGTGGATATTGTTTTAGATAAACTGCATGGCCCGCTGATGTTGGAACTGAATGCACGCCCTGGGCTCAATATTCAAATTGCCAATCGAGACGGTCTTGTGTCGCGTTATGAGGCAATTGAAGCAGAAGCTCGCCACGGAGCAGCATCGGTTGTTGAGCGCGTGGCATTTAGTAAAGGAACGTGCACGAAAAAACTTCCGCAACTTCACAAATCTAATTCAGCAACCTCTTCCTTTGACACTGTAGATACTACGTTTAAATGAAAATTATTTTTATTACCAATCAGATCATAATCAAGAATAACTCGATTGATGTCAGGATAAAGACGATTCTTTTTTTTGACTAATGCATTGATGATTTCGCATATTCTGCTGAATTAACGGTAGCTAAATTCCACGCGACACAAGTAATTGCAATGGCAGAATCATATTGTGGTTTTGTTTCTGCGGCTTCTAACAAATCATCTGCAGTGATTAAAGAGTTTTTGGTGAAGATACTTCTGTGGTTAAACAGGGCTTTTTAAAATTCAGAGTAGAATAGAATTAAGAGCTATTCATCGGTATCAAGTACTTAAGGGTGATGTTGCTTTACGATTAAGAGACTTAACCCGACAGGTATGTGAACGATTCGAGATAAGAATACTCCGATTTGGGCGAGAGGGTATTTTTGTGTCACGGCAGGTGAGCTGACAAAGAAAATGATTGCAGAATATTTGGAGCATCATTTTAAAAATAATGGTCAAGATGGCTCTGAGGTTGAGTGAACAGTCTCGGGAAAACCGAAGGGGCCTCATTGCCGGCCCCTTCACCCCGCTAGGATATTTTTAGAGGATATTTTATTAATTTTTGTCTCTGTTCGGTAACATCACTTATGAGGCAACAGGTGCAATGACTTTTCGAAATCTAATTTCAACAGTAGATCCCAAAGCTATAGCGGCTTTCTTCAAACTTTTCATGGTTAAATTTTTGCCAGACTCCATCCGCTGATAGCTTTGATACGAAACACCCATGGTTCTAGCCACATCTGCCATCGAGCGATGATTGATTCGTCTAATAATATGTAATAAAGCGGGGGCTGCCACTTCAGGACTTGCAGAAATAGGCACTTCATTTTTCTGAAATAGCGAGGGCAAAGGGATCTCGTCATCGTTCTCAAGTCGATCCAAAAGCATTAAATCCAACACCTCTTGTGCGTTGAATAGCGCTTCCTCATAGGTCTCTCCGCCTGTAAAAGCGTTTTCTATATCACGAAAAGTAACGAGGAACCCAGTACCATCGGCTTCAATTTTTGCGCCATACGTTAAATCAATCACGTCATTCATTATTTAGTCTCGATTTATTAATTTCACACCAGTCTGTTTTTCAATGGCTTTAAGTAGACCAATCCCAAGATCTTTGCTTCCATGCACAGGAACAGGCACTGAACGACAGCCTTCTTTTTCCATTTTATGATGGCTTCCTCTGGTAGAGCTATGATGCCATCCTGCAGCCTTTAATAAATTAATAACATCTCTACCATTCACCAGCGAATCTCAACCACAACTTTTATATTGTACTTTAAGTATAGAGTATTTATTCGATAGACACAATATATATATTGTTGGTTTGGCGATGCAATTTGCCCCTAAGACCAATTGAAACGATATACTTAGGAACGTGCACGAAATAACTTCCGCAACTTCACAAATCTAATTCAGCAACCTCTTCCTTTGACACTGTAGATACTACG
>JAACPN010000072.1 GCA_009995425.1 Legionella sp.
CTGAGTGTCGAGGTACTGCATCCACTGCAACATCACTTGATAAATAATCTGCATTTTGAAGCCTATCTTTCATCTCAACAATCAAACGCTCCGCTGTTTTTTTGCCTATTCCAGGTAACTTGGTCAGCAATGCGGCGTTTTCTTGTCGGATACAGCGTACAAACTCATCGGGCTTGATGCTGGATAAAATAGAAATCGCAAGCTTGGGTCCTACCCCGTTGACACGAATCAAGGCTCGAAATAAATGTCGTTCATCTAAGGCTAAAAAACCATATAAAATAAGCGCATCTTCACGCACCAACGTATGAATATGCAAACTTATCGGTGTGTTCATGGTCTCAAGTTGGAAAAACGTTGGCAGTGATGTTTCGACATCGTAACCAACACCTTGTACATCAAGCACGATTTTTCCAGGTTCCCGCTTATCAATCACGTTTCCTTTGAGCCAACCAATCATAATAATTTGCTCCTGAATAAATGCTCACGTCGAACATGACTGTGACAAAGTGCGACCGCTAAAGCATCCGATGCGTCCGCTTGTGGGGCGCGTGTGAGCACAAGTAAGCGCATCACCATCTGTTTAACTTGCTCTTTATCTGCAGCGCCGTAACCTGCAACAGCGAGTTTAATTTGCCTGGGCGCATACTCTGCGACACAACGTGCTTGAGCCGCGCAGGCAACTAAAGCGGCCCCACGAGCGTGCCCCAGCTTTAGGGCTGTGTTAGCATTTTGATGCATAAAAACTTGCTCTATGGCCACTTCATCAGGCTTAAAAGCTTGTGTTAATTGCTGTATACCGTTAAAAATTTCAAGCAAACGACCACCTAACGTATCTTCGGACGTTGTTCTAATGCAACCACTATCGACATACGATACTTGGTTACCTACGGCACGAATCAAGCCATAGCCTGTAATTCTAGAACCGGGATCAATGCCCAAAATGATTGTCACCAACGTGTCCTTTTTTTTATTTTTTTATTTTATTGTGTGTATATTTTCTGGATGAGACTCTTTTATACCAAAAAGCACAAACATCAAGCTTATAAGATAACACACAGGCATGATGAACAACGCTTTTTGGTATCCTAGCAATCCATAGAGAGAAATACCATCAACCACGTGTACATCACCAATATGCTTAAGCACCACGCCAACCATGGGTTGAAAAAATGCCGCACCAATAACAACCGATAAATTATTAAAGCCGCACGCGGTACCCACAAGGTTTGGATGATTATTGTCTTTGACTACAGCAAAACTGACGGTCTGTCCGGACGCACCTAAGCCAAAAATAAATAAAATCAAATACATCCAAATCATGGGTATATCAGGCATATATAAAACAAGTGAGGTTGCGAATAAACCTAAAATCGCACTGAGACCAAGGGCAAAACGGCGTGTTTTTAAGCGATCGCTCCACCATCCCAGCAGTGGGCTTCCAAGACCGATAGCAAGCCAAATCATACTACACATACCGGACGCAATAAGTAAACTGGTGTTATATTTAACTTGCAGGTAAGGTATTCCCCATAAACCTGCAAACACGGCAATCGGTGTCCATATGGTGCATGCATAAAGACCCGTTACCCAGGTATAGCCTTTTCCTGTGACCAGACGTAATCGCTTCCATTCTTCGCTGAGTGGATGTTTTGGGGTTGCTTGCGTTGCTTGGTCTGGGTAATCACGAATAAACACCCAAAACAAAAGTGCTAAAATAAAACCGATACCGGCCAGGATAAAACTTGCATTTTGCCAACCATAAGCATGAATAAGCATGGCCAAAGGCTGTTCACCAAACATAGCCCCAAGCGAGCTCATAAATTGAGCAACACCGGCAAATAGGGCGAATTTTGTTGGAGGAAACCAGCGCGACAAAAGCACCAACGCGCCAATAAACGAAAAAGCAGAACCAAAGCCCATGAGAAAACGTCCTGCAGCCGCTGCTATGATGCTTGTGGTCGCTGCAAAAAATACCGAACCTAAAGCACATAATATAATCGCGCAGGTCATTAATTTTCTTGGCCCATAGCGATCGAATAACAAACCGGCAGGTACTTGCATGGGGGCATACGCATAAAAATAAAAAGCGGAAATAAAGCCAAAACCACTGGCAGATACACCAAAGGTTTTCATGATGGGCGTAGCCATAACACCTGGCGATACCTGTAAAATAAATTCGTATAAATAAAATGCTGTAGCAAGCATAAAAACAAAGTAAGGCATCAACTTATGGTGTGTCTGAGGCATTGAGTTATCTATATTCAAGACATCCCCCTGTTAAAATTACAAACAAGCATTACACCTTAATAGGAAATTACTTGTCAATCCCTGGGTTAACCAATGTATGTTCGACTTTTATACGAGATAACCTTGCGATTTTTCTTATTTTCGTGCAGGATACTTGTTTTTATAGATTTGTATTTTGAGAACTGAGTATAATGGCAAAAGAAGATAATATTGAAATGGATGGTGTCGTGATTGATACGCTGCCTAACACCATGTTTCGCGTTGAGCTTGCAAATGGTCATGTCGTTACTGCACACATCTCCGGTCGCATGCGAAAAAACTACATCCGTATTTTAACGGGCGATAAAGTTAAAGTTGAATTAACACCTTACGATTTAAGTAAAGGTCGCATTACTTTCCGCGATAAAAACTAAGCCTCAATATCTGAGGCCTAGTATGACGGTGATATGAGATTAGCCTCCAGCCACCGTCATCTCTTCAATTAAGATAGAACCACAACGTGTTGCTGTTGATGGGTTAATATCTGAACCTACCGCAAGAATATTTAAATACATATCTTTGAGATTACCCGCAATCGTCACTTCATCAACAGGGTATTGAATTTGACCATGCTCAACCCAAAATCCTGATGCACCGCGAGAATAATCCCCTGTAATACCATTCACGCCCTGCCCCATAAGCTCGGTAACCAATAAGCCTCGATCCATGGTTTTAAGCAATTCGGGTAAATCACCTGCGGTTGCATCCACCGTAAGATTAGCTACACCACCACAATTGGCCGTTGTTTGTAACCCAAGTTTACGTGCTGAATAGCTATTCAACACATACTGCTTAAGTATGCCACATTCAATCAAGTGATTATTTCGTGTGATGATGCCTTCACCATCAAATGGCGTACTGCCTAAAGCACCTAAAAGATGCGGCGCTTCGTAGATATTGATATGATTTGGAAAAATAGTTTGCCCGATACTGTCCAGTAAAAATGAATTTTTTCGATATAAACTCGCACCACTGATGGCTTGTATAAACGAAGAAAGCAAACTGCTTGATACACGAGATGAAAAAAGAACCGGTGTTTTTTGTGTGTTAATTTGCCTCGGAGATAGTCTATCCGTGGTTCGTTTTACAGCTAGGGCAGCCAGCTCATGGATAGGCATTAAACCCTCAGGATGACGCGATGTAGTGTATGCATAATCGCGTTGCATTGCACCATCATTCCTAGAAACTTCCTGGGCCAACAACGAGCAGCTCATACTGTGACGACTGCTTTCAACAACGCCTGAGAACCCTCGTGTATTCGCAAAACCATGGCAAAAATTATACGTTGAAAAATTTACCCCATCCGAATTATGGATGCGTTTATCTAATTGACGTGCATGTGCTTCACATGTTTGGGCTAATTCAGCTGCTTCTTCTGGCGTAATTGTCCAGGGATGCCATAAGTCTAACTGAGGGTAGTCCAGTGAAATTAAGTGAGCATCGGGTAAACCCGAGCATGGATCTTCGGCACTCACTTTTGCAATCTCATAGGCCGCATGAACCATGGCATCCAGTGCTGCTGGCGAGGTATCGCTGCTGGTGGCGCTTCCTTTTTTATGGCCGATATACACCGCTATGCTAACGCCTTTTTCTTCACTAAAAGCAACGGTTTCGACAGCACCCATCCGCACATCCACACCAAAGCCTTGGTCATGATTCACTGCAACGGCTGCATCTGTTGCGCCCTGCTTGTGCGCTCGCTTTAAAACATCATTCATTAAATGATTTAAAGATTCAGCGTTCTTTTTTTGATCTTGGTTGATCTGTGGCGTTAAATTTCGCATGATAGTCCTAATATTCAAGAGGTAAGCATTTGCATCTAAGGATACAAGATAACCATGCTAAGGCAAACCAAGATACAGACTTATATTTGCTTACTTTTCTTTTCATGGTGTCATCTCGCTATCGCTTACTCGTGGAAAAATATCGCTCCAGGCATTGAATATATTGATATGGCCGATAGAAACTTAGTGCCTTGGTCTCACATTCATGTTTTTAAAATTGACTTAAATCAACAGCAATTAGACATTGTTACAGCGCGGGATTTATCAAAACAGAGTGCTTCTGTGAAAGATTTTGCAACCCATAGCAACGCGGTGATTGCAATCAATGGCGGTTTTTTTGACACTGAATACAAGCCTCTTGGATTACGCTTGGGGCATGACCATCAATATTCAAAATTAAAATCGATCAGCTGGTGGGGTGTATTTTATATTGCTGATAATCAGCCACATCTTTCGAATTATGCTTATTATAAATCACATCGAAATCATAGTAATCATATTGATTTTGCCATTCAGAGCGGGCCGCGTTTATTAATCGATGGTAAAACGCCTAAATTAAAGCCTGGTGTTGCAGAGAGGACAGCGCTGGGTATTACTGATGATAAACACATTGTTTTATTGGTGACGGAGCGATCGCCTATGACCACTGCCTCGCTTTCGAAACTGATGAAACGTGCTCCACTTTCGTGTGAGCAGGCCCTTAATCTGGATGGCGGCAGCTCGAGTCAAATCTATGCTCAACTTGGTTTATTAAATATTCATGCGCATGGACTGTCCAATGTCAGTGATGCTGTGGTGGTGAAAACTCGAAAATAAATCTACATGTTATCCACAGCCTATACCCAGAGTTATGCCCTTGTTATTTTCGATGAAACACATTATATTGTAACTCTCGACATTAAAAACAACTACATGTTGTGTTTTAACAAAATAAAGCTTTCCCTTTTTCTTACGCAAACTCACCTTCTTTGGAGGAACTATGGCCCAAATACTTGAACCCGAACACGTGCTATCTAACGAGAGTTCTGTTGAGTTCACTGTGCATGCTCCAGGTACAATTAAAACCATCAAACGTAATGGTAAAGTAGCCCCTTACGATGCAAATAAAATTAAAATTGCCCTGACCAAAGCTTTTATCGCTGTAGAAGGCGGGCGTGCAGCAAGCTCCGATCGCGTGCATATTAATCTTGAGAATTTGACACAACAAATTACAGCGGCTTTTCAACGCCGCCTGCCAAGTGGTGGTACCATTCATATTGAGGATATTCAGGATCAAGTCGAATTAGCCTTAATGCGAAGTGGTGAATACAAAGTAGCACGTGCTTATGTTTTATATCGCGAAGAGCGCCGTAAAGCACGTGAAGCAAGCGTACAAGAGCATGCAGCTAAAAACTCGAATGCACCTTTAATCACCATGCCCGATGGGGAAGTTAAGCCACTTGAACTTGATCGCCTTCAAATATTAGTTGATGAAGCATGCGCTGATCTTTCCGATGTTGAGTCAGCGCCTATTCTTAAAGACGCACTCCGTAATTTATACAATAAAGCTAATTTAGAAGACGTCCATAAAGCCTTGATTATGGCAGCACGCTCCATGGTTGAAAAAGAACCAAACTATACTTACGTGAGCGCAAGACTTTTACTGAATAGCTTACGAACCGAGGCGCTTAGCAAATTAGGCATGCAGCAAGAAACCACCTGTTCAGAAATGGCAACTTTATACCCTGCTTATTTTAAAAAATATATTGCGCAAGGCATACAGCAAGGTATTCTTGATCCAAGCTTAAGTGAATTTGATTTAGACAAACTAAGCCAAGCTTTATTACCTGAACGCGACATGAAATTTACGTATCTTGGTTTGCAAACACTGTATGATCGCTATTTTATTCATGAGCACAACACACGTTATGAATTACCTCAAGCGTTTTTCATGCGGGTCTCGATGGGGCTTGCCATGCGTGAATCTCATCGCGAACAAAAAGCCATTGAATTTTATACATTGCTTTCTTCGTTTGATTATATGTCCTCGACTCCCACGTTATTTAATGCTGGAACCGTACGCCCTCAACTCTCGAGCTGCTACTTAACCACCATTCCAGACCATTTGGATGGTATCTACAGTGCGATAAAAGATAACGCCTTGCTTTCAAAATTTGCAGGCGGCCTGGGTAACGATTGGACACCGGTTCGTGCCATGGGTGCACATATTAAAGGCACCAACGGACGTTCACAAGGGGTGGTTCCGTTTCTAAATGTTGCTGATGCAACGGCTGTAGCGGTTAATCAAGGCGGAAAACGCAAAGGTGCGGTTTGTGCTTATTTAGAGTGCTGGCATAAAGATGTTGAAGAATTTTTAGAACTGCGTAAAAACACCGGTGATGATCGTCGTCGTACACATGACATGAATACGGCTCTGTGGATTCCCGATTTATTTATGCAACGCATGCACGAAAACGGTAACTGGACGTTGTTTTCACCGGACGAAGCACCCAAATTACATGATAGCTATGGTAAAGCGTTTGAAGCATTATATATTGGGTACGAAAAACAAGCATCAGAAGGCAAAATCCCCAGCGCTAAAACTATTCCAGCAGTTAAGCTTTGGCGAAAAATGCTCTCCATGCTTTTTGAAACAGGTCATCCTTGGCTCACGTTTAAAGATCCATGTAATCTTCGCTCCCCACAGCAACATACCGGCGTGATTCATAGCTCAAATTTGTGCACAGAGATTACGTTAAACACATCTGAAGATGAAATTGCGGTGTGTAACTTAGGTAGTATTAATTTGCCTGCACATATTATTAACGGAAAATTAGACAAAGCGAAGCTCAAACAAACGGTTAAAACAGCCATTCAGATGCTTGATAATGTCATTGACATTAATTATTACTCCGTACCTCAAGCACGCAACTCAAACTTAAAACATCGTCCGATCGGCTTGGGCATGATGGGGTTCCAAGATGCGTTATACATGCTAGGTATCGACTATGCATCAGAGGAAGCGGTTGAATTTGCTGATATTTCGATGGAGCTGGTGAGTTATTACGCCATTACGGCTTCTTCAGACTTAGCAAAAGCACGAGGCTCGTATCAAAGCTATGAAGGTTCGTTATGGAGTCAAGGTGTGCTTCCTATTGACTCCATTAAGCTCTTAGAGCAAGCACGCGATGCTGGTTATTTAACACAAGACCGAACACAACGCCTTGATTGGGAAGCGCTTCGTATTAAAGTACGCACACAAGGGATGCGAAATTCAAATCTGATGGCGATTGCACCAACAGCGACGATTTCAAATATTTGTGGTGTATCACAATCGATTGAACCTACGTATCAAAACTTGTTTGTTAAATCGAACCTTTCAGGTGAATTTACCGTGGTTAATCCTTATTTAATTGCTGAATTAAAAGCACTTAACTTATGGGATGAAGTCATGGCCAATGATTTAAAATATTTCAACGGAAGCATCCAAGCGATCAATCGCATCCCTCATGCATTGAAGGCACGCTATGCAACGGCGTTTGAAATAGCGCCTGAATGGCTCATTAAGGCAGCTTCTCGTCGCCAAAAATGGCTTGATCAGGCACAGTCATTGAATATTTATATGGCTAAGCCATCGGGTAAAAAACTGGATGATCTGTACCGCTCGGCATGGGTTCATGGTTTAAAAACGACGTATTACTTACGTAGTTTAGGTGCAAGTAATGCGGAAAAATCAACGATTTCTGACAGTTCGTTAAATGCAGTAAAGGTCGAACAATCAGCGCCCAAAGCGTGCTCGATTCTCGATCCTGATTGTGATGCGTGCCAATAAGCTAATCATCTTAATTGAGGAGAATTTATATGAACACAACATTAACCAGCCCACCCCTTGCTGAAGCGATGGGCGCCACCGGTTTAGAAGCTTTGGAAATGGGCGCTGCACGCGTTCAAGTTGATGATAAAAAAATCATTAACTGCAGAGCTGATTTAAATCAACTTGTGCCGTTCAAGTACACATGGGCCTGGGATAAGTACCTAACGGCCTGTGCAAACCATTGGATGCCAAATGAAATCAGCATGAGTGCCGATTTAGCACTTTGGAATGATCCAAATGGCCTGACCGAAGACGAGCGTTTGATTATTAAACGTAATTTAGGTTTTTTCTCCACAGCTGATTCTTTGGTTGCCAATAATTTAGTCTTGGCTGTATACCGTCATATTACCAATCCTGAATGCCGTCAGTACTTATTACGCCAAGCCTTTGAAGAAGCCTTACATACGCATGCTTATCAATACATTATTGAGAGCTTGGGTATGGATGAAGCTGAAGTTTTTAATATGTATCGTGAGATCCCATCCGTTTCAACTAAAGCTACTTGGGCTCTACCGTTCACACAAAGCTTGGGCGATCCTACGTTCTTAACAGGAACACCTGAGGCAAACCAACGTTTATTGCGTGACCTGATTGCTTTTTATGTTATTTTTGAAGGTATTTTCTTTTACGTGGGCTTTACTCAAATTTTGTCTATGGGTCGACGTAATAAAATGGTCGGAACGTCTGAGCAGTTTCAATATATATTGCGTGATGAATCGATGCATATGAATTTTGGTATTGATGTGATTAATCAAATCAAAATTGAAAATCCTGAGCTCTGGACCGAAAGCTTTAAACAAGAAATCAATCAGCTTGTGAAAGACGGTGTTGAGATGGAATATCAATACGCTAAAGACACCATGCCACGCGGTATTTTAGGTATGAATGCTGAAATGTTCGAAGAGTATTTGCATTTTATTGCAAATCGCAGACTGAACCAAATTGGTTTATCTGACATGTACCCGGGGGCTGAAAATCCATTCCCATGGATGAGTGAAATGCTGGATCTCAAAAAAGAGAAAAACTTTTTTGAGACCCGCGTCATTGAATATCAAGCCGGTGGGACGTTAAGTTGGGATGATGAGTAAATAGATGACTTGTTCCTGAAAATGCAGGTAATTTTTATACCTGCATTTTTAGAAAAAATTAACTCGTCACACGTAAAATTTCAGCAAGGGATGTATCCCCTGCGAGTACGCGCTTAAAACCATCTTCTCGAATACTTGGGACGGTTGGTCTAAGATACGCCTCCATGGTTTGAATGCTTTCGTTGCGATGGATAAAACCACGCAACGTTTCATCAATCAGTATAAGTTCATAAATACCGGTTCGTCCACGGTAACCCAGTTGGTTACAACCATCACATCCTACGGGCTCACATACCGAAGAGGTATCAACACGAAAGTCTAACTTCATAAGCTCACGTTCATCATCTCGCAGCGTGTGTGGCCTTTTACAATCAGGGCATAATTTTCGAACCAAACGTTGAGCAATTAAACCGACGATGCTCGATGAGAGTAAAAACGATTCAACTCCCATATCATGCAAGCGTGTAAGCGCACCTAAGGCGCTGTTGGTATGGAGCGTTGAGAGCACTAAATGCCCCGTTAAACTGGATTGAATAGCGATTTCGGCTGTTTCTAAATCGCGAATTTCTCCAATCATCACAACATCGGGATCTTGACGAAGAATAGCCCTAAGCCCCCGCGCAAACGTCATATCCACTTTAGGATTAACTTGTGTTTGACCAATACCGGGTAAATCATATTCAATAGGATCTTCAATGGTCAAGATATTCCGACTGACTTGATTCAGATCAGTCAGCATCGCATACAACGACGTTGTTTTTCCTGATCCGGTTGGCCCAGTGACTAATAAAATACCATGCGGTTCTGTCAGCATGTTTTTTATCGTTGCTAATGTATGAGGCTTCATGCCAAGCAAAGCTAAATCCAGCTGAGCGGATTCTTTATCTAAAAGACGCAAAACAATCCGCTCACCATGATTCGAGGGCAATGTTGATACACGCACATCAATCGCATGTCCACCTATTTTAAGCGAAATACGTCCATCTTGAGGTACGCGCTTTTCAGCAATATCCAGCTTCGCCATAACTTTAACGCGTGAAATCACAAGAGGGGCAATACCGCGTTGGATTTCTAAAATTTCTTGTAAAACACCATCAACGCGGTTTCTAACAACCACGCGATGTTCGTAGGTTTCAATATGAATATCAGAAGCTTTTTGCTTAATCGCTTGGGTTAAAAGCGCATTTAACAAACGAATAATCGGTGCGTCATCACGGTTATCTAAGAGATCTTCCCCGTCGGGAAGCTGCTCGGCAAGCTGCATTAAGTCCCAGTCTTCTTCCATTCCTTCGGTCGCATCTAAAATAGATGATTTTGACTCATAGACCGCCGCAAGATGATGTTGAAACTCTGAAGGTGTGACTTGCTTTAATAATAATTCCGTTTCAACAAAGCGACGCACTTCAAGCAAGATTTGAAAATCAATATTCTGAAGATGAACAGCCTCAGCATAACCTTCTTCATTGAATCCCGTTACCGCAATCCCCTGCTTTTTAGCAAAGCTATAAGGAAGACGGGGTATTTTTTCGTGTGTATCCATACGCTATTTCATCTTTTTTGAAAAAGCAGAGGAGCGTTTATCAAAAGGCTTGGGTAAGACGGCATGACTCAAGGCTGGTAAAACTGTATCTTTATCATGCTGATTAAAGCTTTCTTGTGCTCGTGAAATTTCAAGTTGTTCTAAACGCGTATCGTTATATTTTGCTCCGGAAACCTGTAAAGTGTTGGCTTCTGTTCGTAAAATAACCGGTCGAATAAAGACCATTAAGATTTTCTTTTCACGGTTGGTAATGTTATGTTGGAAAAAACGACCGAGTCCAGGGATCTCGCCTAAAATAGGTACACCCAGTTTGTCGCTGCCGAGAGAATCTTGTGTTAACCCTCCTAGAACAACCATATCACCACTTTCAACATGCACCGAGGTGACAATCGCACTAATATTAAACGTTGGCGTGGTATTTGAATCGGTGGATGCAAGTGGATCTAGCGTGTCATTTCCTTGATCGATTTGCATCTGAATGCCTTGGCCACGCGTGATTTGAGGCCGTACATATAAATGCAAGGCGACGTTCATACGATCAAACGTCGTAAACGGGCTCGCGGTAGTCGTACCTCCTGCATTATTAGGATACTGCGAGGTCGCAACCGAGACCTGCTTGCCGATCACAATTTTAGCTTGTCGATTATCAAGAACGACCACAGAAGGTGTTGAAAGAATATTCGCTTTACGCTCGCGTGCTAACGCATAAATTTGCGCCTGAAAATCTTTAATCGAGGATTGTGAATTTAAAACAGCAAATCCAGGACGAAAAGTACTTGAGCTCTGGCCATCCTGATTGATACTCCCCCATTCAAGTCCCAAGCTTTTGAAGTCTGTTTCATTGATTTCAGTCACCATCGCTTCAACTAAAAGTTGAGCAGGTTTAATATCCAGTTGAGTGATCACGGTTCTTAATGTTTTAATTAACATGGGTGGCGCATTAATAATCACGGAATTGGTGTTTGGCTCGGCAATGATTTGTACAGTTGGTTTAGTGCCGCCTTCGATTTGGGTAGAAACAACATTTCCGCCGCTCGCGCCGAGCCCCGTGGTGTCTCCTGAAGCGTTCGCTGACGAGATATTCACAACACCTGCCTCAGGGTTTGTGCTATCAAGCGTTGGTCGCGTAAGTGTGCCAATGGTTGTGCCTACAACACCACTAAAACTCGCTTGTGCTATACCGGCCAAAATAGGCACAAGATCTTCAGCACGCATATAATTTAAATAAACGACTTTGGTGTTTTCATCCCCTGAATTTGGGCGTTCACGATCGAGTCTTGCAATGAGTAAACGTAAACGTAGGCGTTCCGTTTTATTGCCACTGATTAATATCGCATTGCTGCGATCATCCGCTGCCAACGTAATGGATTGACTTGCGGGTGTGTTGGGTTGTGTTCTGACCAGATCTTTTAAAGTATTCACGATATCCATCGCCAGCGCATGCCTTAGCGGAATCATATCAATCCCATTCGCAGATGACGTATCAACCTGTTGAATAATCTCCGTCATTTGCTTAATGTTACTTGCACGTCCAGACAAAATCAGCATGTTTGTTGCAGGATAAGACGAAACCATACTCCATTGCGGCATGAGTGGTCGTAAAATAGGTACAAGCTGTTCGGCCGCCGCATGCTTTACGGGAATCACTTGAACAACGAGATCATCTCCGTTTGTTGGCGTGCCAGGAGGCATGTCGGAGCGATCCGCTGATTGTGTACGCGCTTCCATATTCGGTAATATTTTAATAACGTGGCCGCTGGGTATGGCTGCATAACCCGATACTTGCAGCGCTGAAAGAAATACTTGATACAGTTCTTTGTCCGTGATTTCTTCACTTGAGTAAATTGAAATTTTACCTTGAACGCGAGGATCAATCAGGAAGTTTTTATTCGTAACACGCGATACTTCGGCAATCACTGCACGAATGTCTGCGTCACGTAAGTTCCATAGTTTGGTTTCAGGTTTTATCTCACTAACGGCTTTAGGTGTAATTTCAGAAGGTATCGCTTCAGGCTTAGATTGATTTGTTGCTGTTGCTTTTGAATAAGAGGGTTGATGAGGCGATGCATGACCCAGGTACTGTTTTGCTTGATCGATATTAAGCAGGCCTTCGGAAGATGCTAAAGCATCTAAAGAGCACAAGAATAAAAGAAGAAAACCAGCATATCGAAGAGAACGCATCTATCCATCACAGCACGTAATAAAGTCAATGGATTATAACTGATGTCATGAAAATTCACAATAAATGGTGGCTATGGGTGGACTCGAACCACCGACCTCAGCATTATGAGTGCCGCGCTCTAACCAACTGAGCTACATAGCCAAAAACACGACGCAATTTTGGATGTTTATGAGCTCTCTGTCAAGAGCAAACTTCTTATATTTATGCTAATATATTAATTAAACCTATCTGAATTCTATACAGACTTCTCATCATGCAAATACTAAGCCTACAACTAAGTCCTAAATACGATGGACCCAATACCTGGAGCGAAGTGTCTTTGGATGAATTCGATCACCACCAAGAGGTTATTGGTCTTTTTTTAAAAGATACCGATTTTTCTAATAAAAAGTACGTCTCTGATGAGTTGCGCTCCTGTATTCAGAAATTACTAGAAAAGCAGGAAGATTCTGTTAAAACGTTTAGCTACAACGAGCCTCAATCAATCTGGAAAGCAGCACTCAATGACTTAAGCCCGACCGCCTGTTTTAAAATAAATCTTGATGTATTGGATGAAATACCCATCAACGAACTCAACAACAATGCCTCAATGAAGGATGAATTTTTTAATCAATTACTCGATTTCATCTCTAGATTCAGCACTTATAATAAAAAAATAAGTTTCTCTTTTCAAGAAGTTTTTTGGGTACCGGAAGGAGCCTCTCCTCCCAGCAACTATCGCAAAGGAATCGATACCCTTGAATCTGATCTTCATGAATACAAAAAAAAAGTTTCAACCGTCTCTTATCAAATTAAGAAAAGTCTTTTTTACATCTACAAACCCAACGATACCTTAACACCCACGCATTTGCACGTGACTCAATATGCTAATCAAACAGCCCTATCTAACAACATCAACCCTGTTTTAAAAAATATTCATAGCTTTTCTAATTGTTTAGAAGCAAGCCTTATTTTAACGACGCTTCTTAAGCGTTGCAGAGCTTTATCTTCCCCTCTTATTCATTTAGCTTTTGGCCCAGCCGTGACGCTGAGTGGATTGCCTAAGCTCCTGAATCATCTTTTTTTTTCCTCCTCCTCAAGCCTTTCATGTAACTTTAGAGAAATGCTACTTACCTTGCAAGGACCACAATACACGGATCCTACAGTAAGATCGAAAGTTCGCGATACGATCAAACAGGTCATCAAGCAATCAAGACTTCCAATCATGTTTCACGTAGTTTTACTCACCTCAACAGAAACACAAAATAAAGCTCTTTTCGATTTAGAACCGAATAAAAACGAAGAGGTCGATGGATTCAGCCCATTAACGGAAGGCTATGGGTATTATTTGTCGGATCCCAACATGTTTTCTACCGTCCTACGAAACATTCAAACCCAAGCCCAAACACACCCAAGCATTTTAACCTTAACCCCATCAAACCCATCCGATCATTTCTCAGTCACACCTGCCGAAGAAGGTAACTTTCGTGAAACAAAACGATGGAATAAAACACAATTTCAATCGAAGATAACCCTTTCCTTAACTCAAGCATTAAACCAAAGCGCCACACAAACACAAGAAGTTAGCGAAGAACAAACACTAAGCCATCATCAAGAAATCAGTCAAAAAAATCAAATGACTCAACACCTAACCCAACAGGTTCAACGCGAAAACACTTATTTTTTTAATAATACCCTCGATTTTAATGGCTTTTGTGAACAATTAAAAAAACAAGCTGAGATATATTTACAAAGCAAAACGACACCAACAAATACCCATAATTTTTATTCCACCGAAAGCTATCGCCGTCACCGTGATTTTTTTTGGTCTCAGATGGCATCCAATGACGAATTTAGGGCTCAATGTGCGGCAAACGTATTTCAAACAGGCTACACGTTTAAAGAAGGAAAACCTCAACCAATTTTTTTACCGAAGATATCTGTTGATAACATCGCGTGTCATGTACTTTGGGGGATCAACGATATTGAGGAAAGATTACCCGATGGTATTCATCCAAACGACGTTCGCTATTCACGTTCTGTGTTCGGTTCCCGAACGATCAGCTCAATTTCGAATGCTCACATGAGCGTAGATTCAAATAGGATAGGCGTATATGTGCCCGAGCATTCTTTACTGCCTATCATGAGCGTACAATATGACAAACCTGAGTGCTGGCAGCTTCCTCTCGATGGTTCAGTGATGTTGAGCGATGGTAATAACACGATTGAACAAATCAATTTCGCAAAAAACTTACTACAAATCTATAATCCCAACCGTAGCTTTACTTCCGAAGAAATTACGGCTCTAGAAAATCAATTGATTCAATTAACCGCATCTCGTTTTGAGAAACGCCCCGAATATGCAGCTCTTCTGAAGGATTTTATTTCTATTTTTGAGGAACATACGCTTGATAATTTAAAAATAATGGTCCAGTTGTTGATGACCGATCAACAACAAGATATGTTGATATTTTTACATTTATTACGGGTTCTCGAACCAAAATGCCTGCTTAAACACGTCTATCGCTTGTACATCAAAGATGCCGGCCACGTGTGTAGCCTATCCAGCTTAATGAATCAAAACAAATCATCTGTTTTTTTAACCTTGGTTGAGCAAACGCCTAACGTTCATTCACCTGAAGAATGGCCTGATTTTGAAACGTTTGCACATCATATATTACTCTATTATGCAGGGCTTCGACAAAATATTGAAACCATTTCCTGGGAAACAATCGATACATTTTGGCAGAACACGCATACCAAATTTCTCATGTATTGCAACCATCAAAACCATGAGGCAAACGAACTGATGCATCAATTTGTTATGCACCTGGTGTCTTCAGATCATGGACTTCATATCCTGCCCGTCACACAAATTGTACATCTTTTTGATGGCCTTGATTGCATGATAAATAATGCCATGCTCAATCACACCTTGCATGAACAAATCAAAGAACTCAAAGGTGTGTCGTTGTTGCCTATGTATGCCCCTTACGCCATCAAACATCATGATTTTAAACTTGTTAGCCAAGAGATGATGCTAAGTCCCAACGCAATGGACCCTGTTACAAAAGGCTATTCGGTCTCATCTGAGCTATTACGTCAACACCTGCTTGAAGAAACACCTGCATTTTTGCCCTTAAAAACCTTGATATTTCGCTATTTGGGTGGACAGGTTTTGCGCGAGGAACTGGAATTTTATCGAAATTTATTCGACACTAAGACTGAAAATGACCTCAATGACCTCAATGACCTCATCGTTGGATATTTTGTCTTAACACACACCGGCGAACACTACAGGCCTCGCTTAGAGAATGAACGATTCAAATCTGAGTTTCATGCTTTCATGCAAAAAAAACAGCCGTCGTATGATCATGTCCAAGTTGAAACAAGCCTTGAATCGTTCATAACACGTCATCAAAACACCCCTCGCGACGAACTGAAAGGCAGCACCTCTTTGTGGCAGATCTGCTCTAACGAATTACAAAATATTCATCCCCTCCCTGCTATTTTGACTAAAAAATTTGATGAAAAACAAATCATCCGTTTTCTTATCATGCATCGTGATGAATTGGTCTTGGTATCAAAATCCTTACCCGCTTTACCCAACACAACAAAAAAACTTCTCCAAATTCTTATTGATACGCATTTTAATCAACAATCTATAAAAAACGCATCCAAAAAAATATTGCTGGCTTTGTTCCTCTATTGCAATCCCACGGATTATCGTAGCCCGCTTAAATTTGACTTTTTTACGAATAATCTCGTTAAACTAAATGCGCTGATTGAGGGGTATTCCCACATTATTCAAAACGACAAAGGTACACGTCTATTCACCGCTTTAAAAAACTTGCTTGACACCACACACTCGCTTGATGATGTGTTGATCTGTCTTGAATTGCTAACCCCTCAGGTCTCGGTCAATCCATCAGGCGCTGTGCTATTTAGTGCGACATTCATTGAGCAATTGATCACAAAAAAAACGCTTTTAAACCATCTCAAACAAGCTCAATCTCTTTTACAAGAAGCCTTAGATGATATTCGTACAACAAACCTACCCATATCCCAATTAGATGAACTGCTTAATATCACAGAACGATTGTTTAGCTTAGATGCACCGGATGCAAAAAAAACATTACAGCGATTGATTCCTTTATGGCTATCACCCGATGGACACTTATTTTTTCAAACTTTTTCGTTAACTGCAGCACAATTAAAACAGACAACGGAATTAATCGAGCGCTTCCACCTTCCTTTTGCCTTTTTTTTGCATGGACTGAATGAAAACTCATCCATGGATTTTAGCGATATTGCATCGTTATTGAACACGCGCAATCAAGAGCAGGTTTTATTTCTCTCCACAATCAGTCTTTTTCTGTTTAAAACGGGTTCACCGTTTTTAGATACCATCACACAATTAAACGCATTATCCGATCCGCTTTTGGAAAAATTGTCCAATTTAATTGAACTTGGTGCTCTGAGCCAAGAGGAGCTCACCACACTCCTGAAAAATCCTGTTCTTGAGGAAGCTGTTCAAACAATTGAGCTGGAACTCTACACAAAGAATCTCTCCCGATTTTCATATGATCCTCACCGAATTGCCCGAAAAATTGCGGATATTCGATGCCTCTCAGGAAAAAACGGAGACGATTGCCCATTGAATACATCATTACAAGAACAATTATTGCAAGATTACCATCGCACAATCGATTCAACCCTACATCAATTAAACCAAGAACAGTGTCAACATTTATTTTTAACCTTAAAACACAGCATTATCCACAAAAAACAACAACCGCACGAGCACCTTTTACGTGTATTAGGATTGTGTTGCGAAGTTCTTTACCGAACACAAGGAAAATTTCCAAGAGACACGCAATTAATCAGTATTCTGAATGCGTTACGACAAAAAGGTCCTATCCTTCAAGGCATTAAAACCAGTGAAGGCAAAAGCCTCATCATCGCGATTCACAGTGTACTGTTGTGTGCCCAAGGCCAAACGGTGAATCTAGCAACGGAAAATAACAAGTTGGCATGGGATGCATTAACGCATTTTAGAGGATTGTATCGCTATTTAGGGATCCCTTGCGCCACCGACGTCTTGCAAGCCGATAGCCCAAGATCCCTTTATGTCGATCATGGAATCAATTTTTCAACCGCTGCAGGATTTGAATTATTTTCTAAACAAATGCTGCTAGAAGGAAAATTATTACCCACAAAAATCTCGTTGTTATTGGATGAAGGGGATGCCAATCTAACCAGCACGGTACAATTTCGTCTCGCCGCATCCCTAAACCCTTTATTTCATGATATGCCATCATGGTCGCTTGTGTATGACGCTTTGCTAGATTTTGTTCAAGAGCCTGAAATTTTTATCAATAATCCATGCAGCCGTGCAGAAGATATTCGTCATTTTAAAAACTATTGTTCCCTCAAAACAGAATTTGTGCATAAAATACCGAATGATCTGATTGATGAATTGATTCAAGCCGCACAAACAGCTTGGTCTTTAGAAGAAGACATTCATTTTAGTATACTCCCAAAAAATAAAGAAAAAACACGTTACTGTGCCGCTCCTATTCTTGACAACACGAAACGGCCTGACGGAAAAGTCAGTTATTCTCACGGTGTGCAACCTTTGCTGCACGCACGACTCAAACGTCAATACGGTACTCGATATACCTTTGAAACAGAACCCCATTCAGAAACGTTAATCGTCAGCAGCATGAAAAATGCATTGGATCGTTATCGTTTAAATGGGGGTGAAGTGCTCTGTTTTACAGCAACACCTGGATCGGATGTCGAGATCAACGAATTCAACGCGCATCATCATTTAACCTCTTTTTATTACCCTAGCTTTTTTGACGAAATATTGAGCGAAAATTTAGGTCTCCTATGCGCTAAAAATACAACCGATCAGCAAGCATTGATAATAAAAACCTTAAAGTCTCATCAAGAAAATAATCCTGAACAACCCTGTCTTATCATAACCCGTGATCCTAAATCTGCGATGGCATTCACACAAGCGTTGCGTCAAGACATCACAGGCTTCATCCAATGTTATTTAGGTGATGATCAGCAAGGCGACATCGAGGAAAGCATCATTCAACGTGCCGGAATGAATTCAACGATAACGGTTACAACCGAGAGTTTAGCGCGAGGCGCCGATTTCAAAACGAACCACCCACGTGGACATTTCCTTATCAATGCCTGCACCCAGATAACAAAGGCAAAACACGTTCAAATCAATGGACGCGCTGGAAGAAACGGCAAACCTGGGGCTTATTTATCCATCATTAACCAGGAAGAACTCATTGTTCCTTTTTCTGATCATGCTGATCATGATAACCTTGAGGCAATCTTTCAAGCTAACCAACATCAAATCAGCTTAAACGAACAACGCGAACGGTTAAAAACGCGATTATTAGAAGAAACACGTGATTACATCGTGACTGATCACCTCTTAGCTTTGTGCATGAAAGCCAATGCCGTGTTTAAACGCCAAGCCGGACAAGACTATGTTTTCATGAATCAAAGCGTTTTATTAACTACCTTGCGCGACCTCAATCAACGAGCAGAAGATCACTACACCGCGTTGTTAGGAGAAAAAGCCCAGTTAACTGAAGATGAACGAGAAATGTTTTTAGACGCATTCGTGGAGGATTATCAAAAAATATTGGATCGATTTTTGCCAGAAGGCCACTTTGAAAGCTTTGAGGTCACAGAGCCGTTGATACCTCTTGAAGCGTGGCAATCCCTTCCTGAGCTTGATGATCTACGTGCCGCTGATTTGTCCGTTGTATCCGGGTTATTGTCCTGTGGATGGCGGTATATGGGCAATCAAAAGATGCGGCAGATGCCCTTCATTCTCGATCAGCTTCTGATTGGATATGAGCCCTATCTAAAAGGTCAAAAAAGCTTTAAATTTTCAACCGCAGCTTTATTAAAAAAATATCTAGACATGAACCGAATCAACACAACGGACGTGATCGAGGTTTTTCTAGCACAAGAAAAAAATGTACATGAGTTCATCGATTTATTCAAACAAATTCCTGTTATTGGATTATTTCTGCCTATTGAAAAAATAAAAGCTGAGCTGAGTCAGTACATAAAAAACATGGCTGATCACATTCAAAAAGAAGCATGGGACAATCTTTCTTTACCTGAGTTCAACAACATGATGAACAATTGGTACAATGGGTTAACTCAAGTCGCTCAAGTCACGTCTGCTTTTGCTATCGTAGCCGCTGGCCCTATTCCATTCGTCATCCAGTACGTGATTATTCCAACCTTGGGATCGTTTCTAAAACACGTGTTCAAAGATTCAGAATCCATGCATATGCAACTACTGTTGGGCCTTGATTGTATTTTGTCCGATATACAACGGGCTCTGCTTTTTTTAACAAACATCCGTGATGCTCAATCCATGCGCGTGGGTGACTTACTTGACCAAGTCGGACCTTTGTTAAAAAATAAAACGTTTGTCGTCTTGCTCTCATATGCTTTAAAGCAAAACCGTCTTGAGCACTGGATCCCTTATCTAAACGCCTTACCTGATGTGTTGGATACACTACACCCTTATCGAGCTCAGTCTCTCAAGGAATTATTAACCGGCGAACGTTTGATGGGATGGATGCTACAAGCCGCTCAAATGGATATCATTAAAAATACCATGAGTGACAATGAAACATTTCAGGTTTTACTTACAAAAATTCCAAGCCTAAAACCTGATTTTTTATCCACATTCAATACATTATCCGCAACACAGCTTGTTGGATTCATTAAAGTTGCGGCTCATCCTGAATGTTTTAAGTTTTTAAATCAACTGCCTCCTGAAACACGTTTCAAAAAAATTACGCACTGGTTGAATTCAGACAATATCCCTCTTGAAATAAAAACTTACCAAAAAAATCGGGAACGCATTGAGCAAGACACGAAACAATCGTTGCTGTCGCTTCGTCATCAATTTAGCGTATCGAAAGGGAAAATAAAGCATCATTTGGAACAATTAAACCATCAAACAACAGCACATGTTCCTCCACCCTTCCCACAGCCAGAAATACCGTGGATCAAAATCATCGGCTATGGTGTATTGAGTCTAGGTCTACTTGCCGTGAATTTGCTCTTTTTTTCAATACCACTTGCCGTAACGACAGGATTGCTATTGGGGTATTATGCTTATTGTGGCATAAAAAATGCATTAGAAAACACGACCTGTCCCCATATTTCGCCAGGTCGTTTTTGAAGCATTATCTTCAAGTTCAATACCATCGTCTAAAAGTTGTGCTCTAATCCTATCCGCTTCTTTAAAATCACGGTTATTTCGTGCATCATGGCGAGCTTGGATCAGTGCTTCAATTTCTTGAATATCTATACTTTTAACCCCTGATTTTAAAAACTCATCTGGGTTGGCTTGTAATAACCCGAGCATTCCCGCCAAATGTTTCAACGTTCTCGCTAATGTAGATGAGTTTGTTTTATTAAGTTCATGGCTTAATTGAAACAATACGGCTAAAGCCTCAGGTGTATTAAAATCATCACACATAGCTGTCTGGAATAACTTAAGCCATTTGGTATCTATATCCGCTACACATGCATCAAAATCAACATTTCGTATAGACTGATACAGCCGATTAAGCGCTTTTGTCGCAAGCTCTAAATTATGCTCGGTATAATTCAACGGACTACGATAATGACTGCTCAGTAAAAAATAACGTATGATTTCAGCAGGATATTGAGCGAGTACATCTTGAATCGTAAAAAAATTACCTAAAGATTTAGACATTTTTTCGTGAGCAACTTGCAACATACCGACATGCAACCAATAATTTGCAAAAGGCTTACCTGTTGCCCCTTCACTTTGAGCAATCTCATTCTCATGATGCGGGAATTGTAAATCCAGCCCTCCGCCATGGATATCAAAGTGCTCACCTAAAACGTCCATCGCCATAGCTGAGCATTCAATATGCCAACCGGGACGTCCCTCACCCCAAGGTGATGGCCAACTTGGTTCACCGGATTTAGCACGTTTCCACAAGACAAAATCAAGTGGCGAACGTTTTCCTTCGGCCACGTCAACACGTGAACCGGCTTTCAAATCCTCGATCTTTTTATTCGATAATTTACCATATTCAGCAAATTGGCTAACTTCGTAACAGACATCCCCATCATCGCTGATATAAGCATGTTTTTTTACTATTAAGCGTTCGATTAATTTTATAATCGAAGGAATATAATGGGTTGCCCTGGGCTCTATGGTCGGAGTTAGGCATCCTAACGTATCCGCATCTTGATGCATAAAATCAATATATTTTGAAGTTAATGCATCAATCCCTACATCACGCTCAATTGCGCGCTTAATAATTTTGTCATCAATATCTGTAATATTGCGAACAAATGTGACTTTATACCCTGCAGCACGTAAAAACCGTACAATAACATCAAACGAAACCATCGAGCGGGCATGCCCCAAATGACACATATCATAAACCGTCATGCCGCACACGTACAAACTTATTTCACCCGGTTTAATAGGGTCAAATCGCTCTTTTTTTCGCGAAAGCGAATTATACAAATAAAGTTCTAACATGCGCACGCCTCCCCTGTGAGTTTTCCCCAGGTATCTTTTAAGCCTACCACACGATGAAACACGCGCACGATATCATCACGTACGGTATTCACACAGTAATAACCAAGACGCTCAAATTGGAATACTGCACCCAGTGTCTGAAACGCCATAGCAGGCTCGACATAAGCCGATTGAACGTGTTTTGAGTCATGATTTAAAAATTGTAAAAAATCCTCTTCTCGCCCCGGATTTTCATCATGAAATAAGCGATCGTATTGATAAATTTCGATCGGATGCGCCGTGTCAACCGAGACCCAATGAATCACACCTTTGACTTTTCGGCCTTCAGGATTTTTACCCAAAGTTTCAGCATCATACGTGCAACGAAGCTCTTGAATACCTCCCTGTTCATCATAAATCACATCAGTACAACGAATTACATAGGCGTGTCGTAATCGCACCTCAGTCCCAAGGGCTAAGCGAAAATAGCCTTTAACCGGCTCAAGCATAAAGTCACTTCGTTCAATATAAATTTCGCGTGAAAAAGGTAAAACACGTGTGCCCGCGTCCGGATCTTTTGGATTAAACGAAGCTTCAAGCGACTCAACCTGCCCTTCAGGATAATTTTCAATCACAATTTTTAACGGATCAAGCACACACAACGCACGCTTGGCTGTTTGATTTAATTCTTCACGAACCGCGGCTTCTAACACGCCGACATCCGTCACAGAATCATTTTTAGAAATTCCGATGGTTTCACAAAACTTCCGGATAGCCGCCGGTGGATAGCCTCGTTTACGCATACCACACAAGGTGGGCATACGTGGATCATCCCAGCCATCGACAATATTTTCTTCAACAAGCTGACGTAATTTTCGCTTGCTGGTTAACGTATGTGACAAATTAAGACGAGAAAACTCGGTTTGAACGGGTGTTGCAGGCACAGATAAGTGCTCAATAAACCAGTCATAAAGCGGCCGATGATCTTGAAACTCAAGTGTACATAACGAGTGTGTTATTTTTTCTAGCGCATCAGAAAGTGGATGAGCAAAATCATACATCGGATAAATACACCAAGCATCCCCTGTTCGTTGATGAGGCACATGGCGTATACGATATAAAACCGGATCTCGCATATTAAGATTACCCGCGTTCATATCAATGCGAGCGCGAAGTACATGCGTACCGTCTTTAAACTCACCCGCTTTCATGGCTTTAAATAAAGCTAAATTTTCTTCAATCGAGCGCGTACGATAAGGACTTTCGCGTCCGACTTCTTTTAAGGTTCCACGATAATCTCGCATTTCATCAGCCGTTAAGCTATCAACGTAGGCTAAGCCTTGCTCGATAAGCTGAATAGCAAAATCGTAAAATGCTTGATAATAATCTGAGGCGTGTGTTAATGCGTTCCATTCAAACCCAAGCCAACGCACATCATCTTTGATCGCACGTGCAAACTTTTCCTCTTCTTTCATGGGATTCGTGTCATCAAAGCGCAAATAACATGTACCATCAAAACGCTTAGCAAGACCAAAACTCAGGCAAATTGCTTTGGCATGACCAATATGTAAATATCCATTAGGTTCTGGCGGAAAACGTGTCACAATATGTTGATGTTTTCCTGAGGCGAGATCCGCTTGAATTTTTTGTAATATAAAATGCCCGGCCGCTTCTTCTTTAAATTCACTCATCACTCTTGATTCCTAACAACGTGTTACACATGATTCATCTAATTGCCCTAAAAACCAGGGTCCTAGGGGCAACGACGCTAAATTAAATTTTTTGGGATAGCTAACATCAACCAAATAAAGCCCATACGGTGGTGCTGTTTCTGCGCCTTTCCGCCGATCCTTTGCCTGCAAGACCTCATGAACCCATGAAACCTCTTGCCTGCCTGAACCCACGGCCATTAAAACACCCGCTATATTACGTACCATATGGTGTAAAAAACCATTCGCCGTAATATCTAAGATCACAAGATCGCCCTGCCGAAAGATATTAATCGCGTGTACATCTCGAATGGGTGATTTTGCACTGCATTCAACGGCCCTAAATGAAGTAAAATCATGCTTACCTTTTAAAATTTGGGCGGCATCTTGCATCAACTCATGATTCAACCGTCTGTATTGCCAAGTTACATTGCCTTGAAGTAGTGCTGGTCGTATGGATGCATTATAAATCACATAGCGATAACGTCTAGATAGGGCTGAATAACGCGCATGAAAATCATCCGCTATTTCTTGCCCCCATTTTACCGACACATCTTTAGGTAATAAAGCATTTGTTCCATGAACCCAAGCACGCATATTGCGTGTACTTTGGGGATCAAACGTTATCACTTGATGTGTTGCATGCACACCGGTGTCTGTACGCCCTGAATAGATAATATTAACAGGATGATCGGCGACTTGTGTTAACGCTTTTTCCAAAACATCTTGAACTGTGCGAAGCTTGGGCTGCGATTGCCAGCCATGATATTGGCTTCCATCGTATTCAACGATCAAGGCTACCCGCATGGTATTTATCCAAATTTAAGCATAGGAGAGTTATTATATCCCAACATGCCGTTAATTTTCAGAAAAGCAATGTATAATAGGCACTTGCATTTGTCCAGGACAAGGCGCGCAGAGATTCGAAAAAATCATGTTTTCAGCCTCTTGATTATCAATCATAAAAAAACTTAAATTGCTATTATCTTAGGATTTTGTTAGCTTCGATGCATTGTTAAAAAAAATAATGTGACCCACTAGGATGACAGCTTTTCTTCTAGACGGCAAACGTGTTGCTGCATTACGACTCGAAAGCCTAAAATCACAGGTCGATGTACATCTTAAAAACGGCCATTCAACACCTGGCCTTGCCGTTGTTTTACTCGGTGACGATCCCGCGTCTAAAATTTATGTCCATCATAAACGAAAAGCCTGCGCGCGCGTTGGCATGAATACATATGCTTATGATTTACCCTCTGAAACAGATGAAAGCAGTTTGCTTGAACTGATTGATAATTTAAACGAAAGCCCCGAAATTCATGGTGTTTTAGTACAACTTCCTCTACCTGAACATATCTGTGCTCGTGCTGTTATTGAACGTATTAAACCGAGTAAAGATGTGGATGGGTTTCATCCTTATAACTTGGGACGACTTGCACAAGGCGAGCCAACGTTGAGGCCTTGCACGCCCTACGGTATCATGAATTTACTCAAGTATTATTCGATTGATCCTTTCGGCAAACGTGCTGTTGTGATTGGCTCTTCTAATATTGTCGGGCGCCCTATGGCACTTGAGTTATTATTAGCTAAAGCAACGGTTACCGTATGCCATCGCGCCACACAAAATTTAGAATCTCATGTCCGCGAAGCTGAATTGGTTATTATTGCAGCTGGCTCCAAAGATATTTTAGATCCAAGCTGGTTTAGTGAGAAACAAGTGGTTATTGATGTGGGTATGCATCGCGAAGAGGATGGAAAACTTCGGGGCGATCTTGATTTTGATCACGTCAAAGACAACGTTGCTTGGATAACACCTGTTCCGGGTGGCGTCGGCCCTATGACGATTTGCACGCTGCTTGAAAACACATTTTATGCAGCAAAATCATACTAAGGAGGTTAGAAAAAATAACCTATTCTTTTATGACTGGATATTCTGTGGC
>JAACPN010000004.1 GCA_009995425.1 Legionella sp.
CTTGTTATTTCCAAGTGCCCCATAAGTGCCCCTCAGAGGTCTTCAATTTTTTGAACTACTCGTAACTACTTGATTTTATTGGTGGGCCCACAAGGACTTGAACCTTGGACCAACGGATTATGAGTCCGCTGCTCTAACCAACTGAGCTATGGGCCCTGATAGAAACGTAATTATAAAGCGTAATTCAAAAAAACGCTATCCTGAATTACGCTTTTGTTACCATACATCTCAAGCGCTTCTACAAGGCTTGAATTTTTGCTTGATGATGCAGGGCTTTTTCACGAGCGCGTTCCGCTTGCGCGAGTTTTTCACGCTCTTTTTGGATGATATCTTCAGGCGCTTTGTCGGTGAAGCGTGGATTGTTGAGTTTTCCTGTGGCCAGTGCGATGTCTTGATCAAGCTTTTTCAATGTTTTTTCGAGACGTGCGAGCTCATCATCTTTTTTGATGAGACCTGCCATGGGAATCAGCAGTTCCAAGTCACCGACCACCGCCGAAGCTGATACAGGTATCGCATCGCTTTCTGCGAGGCGATGGATTTTATCTATCTTGGTGAGTGTCATGAGAAGGGTCATGTGCTTCTCAAGTTTTTCTTCGATGTCAGGTGTGATATGACGAAGGTAGAGGGGAATACACACCGACGGACTGATGCCCATTTCACTTCGAATCGTACGAATCGCTTGCACCACGGTTTGCAGCCAGGCGATTTCTGCTTCCAGCTCCAAATCGATGCTTTTTTGATGAACTTCAGGAAAAGAACTGAGCATCAAGGTTTCACCACCTTCGCTTGTAAGTTTATTCAAGCGTTGGAAGATCGTTTCGGTGATGAACGGCATAATTGGATGAAGCAGTTTCACAATATGAAATAATACCGAGATTAATGTTCGGCGTGTGCCACGTTTCATAGCACCCAAGGCTTGGGTGTCATAGAGTACCGGCTTCGAGAGTTCGAGGTACCAGTCGCAGTACTCATGCCATACAAATTCGTATAAGTTATTTGCTAATAAATCAAAACGGTATTGCCCATAATATTGATGGGTACGCTCAATGCTGTGTTGCAAACGTGAATAAATCCAACGATCGGCAGAACTGTATTGAAACGCGCCATCGCCTAAATCTACGCTTTCTTCTTCGGTATGCATGAGAACATAGCGTGCCGCATTCCACAGTTTATTGCAAAAATTTCGATAGCCTTCGACACGAGCGATGTCAAAACGCATGACACGTGCATTGGAAGCAATGGCACAAAATGAAAAGCGTAGTGCGTCTGTCCCAAAGGCTTCAATACCTTCTGGAAATTCTTTTTTTGTGATCGCAATAATTTTCTTTTGCGTTGAGCTCACCAAGTGATTTGCCGAACGTTTTTTAAGTAAATCATCGAGACGGATGCCGTCAATAATATCCATGGGGTCAAGAACATTACCTTTGGATTTTGACATTTTCTTTCCATCTTGGTCACAGACCAAGCCGGTGACGAAAACTTCAGGAAAAGGAATTTTTCCGGTAAATTTCAGGCTCATCATGATCATGCGAGCCACCCAGAAAAATAAAATATCAAATCCTGTAAATAAAGCGGACGTCGGGAAGAAGTCTTCAAAATCCGGTGTTTTTTCAGGCCATCCTAGCGCAACAAAAGGCCATAGCGATGAAGAAAACCAGGTATCTAAGACATCTTCATCTTGTTTTAATACCCGTTCATCATCGATTTTGTATTTAAAACGTACGTCTTTTTCAGTGTATCCAACGTATACTTTGCCGTGGATGTCATACCATGCAGGAATGCGATGTCCCCACCAGAGCTGGCGGCTAATACACCAGTCTTGAATATTTTCCATCCAGTGCTCATACGTTTTTGTCCAATTATCTGGCACAAAACGTACTTTTCCTTGACGAACAACATCCAGTGCGGGTTTTGCCAGCGGTTCCATGTGGATATACCACTGGTCGGTGAGCAGCGGCTCAATAATGGTATTCGATTTTTCGCCACGAGGAATGTTGAGCTGATGCGGTTCTATCTTTTCAAGAAGACCGGCTTGCTCGAGATCGTGAATGATTTTTTCACGAGCAACAAAGCGATCCATGCCTTGGTAGGCAAGGGGGGCATGTTTATTGATGCAACCTTTTTTGGTTAAAATCGTGGTCATGGGTAATTGATGACGTTTACCGACTTCATAATCATTAAAATCATGCGCAGGCGTAATTTTTACACAACCACTGCCAAATTCAGGATCAACATATTCGTCAGCAATGATCGGAATCGTACGATCGCACAAAGGCAAGTGCACGTGCTTTCCGATTAAAGCTTGATAACGTGTGTCTTCAGGATGAACCGCAATCGCGGCGTCCCCAAGCAAGGTTTCGGGACGTGTTGTTGCAATAATCACAACGTCGTCAGAATCAACCAAGGGGTAGCGGATATGCCAAAGATTGCCCGCTTCTGTTTCGGTGATGACTTCAAGATCAGAGACGGCCGTACCAAGTTTTGGATCCCAGTTAACGAGGCGGTTGCCGCGATATAACAGGCCTTCGTCATAGAGTTGCACAAATACTTTATTGACGGCTTTAGAAAAACCCTCATCCATGGTGAAGCGTGAGCGTGACCAATCGGTGGAGCACCCCAGGCGGCGCATTTGGCGCATGATGGTGTCACCTGACTCGTCTTTCCATTGCCAAACACGATCTAAGAATGCATCACGACCCATGTCTTTGCGCGACAAATTTTCGTTTTGTAATTTTTTTTCGACCACAAGCTGCGTCGAAATACCCGCATGATCAACACCGGGTTGCCATAATGTACGTTTGCCACACATGCGCTGGTAACGTGTCATGGCGTCCATGAGCGTGTCTTGGAAACCATGGCCCATGTGTAGCGTTCCTGTGACGTTGGGGGGCGGTAGCATCATGCAATAAGGTTTGCCTGAACCTTGTGGACTAAAATAGTCGTGGCTTTCCCATGTTTCGTAACACGTGTGTTCAATATCTTTTGGAGAATAGGTCTTTTCCACGATCAAATCTCGGTTGGAAAACTAGATGTGGCGCATTCTATCATATCGATCTTCAACGATCATTTGTTTTAGATTTGTTTTAGCGCGTAAAAAACGTGAGGAGAGCAGATGATGCTTTGTGTTATAATGCATGATTTTAGTTAAATTATTTTAAGAAAGACAACAGGTCGTTATGCAATCAAAAAATATTATCGGTGGCATGCTCATGATTTTAGGTACCTGTATTGGTGCCGGTATGCTGGCTATTCCTATCGTCAGTGCGCATGAATCATTTCGATTTAGCGCGTTGCTTTTAACCATTGCTTGGTTGTGTATGACCATGGGTGCTTTTGCGGTACTGGAAGTTAATTTATGGTTTAAACCTGGTAGTAACTTAATTACGATGGCCGAAGCTACGCTGGGCGCCTGGGGAAAAACGGTCACAAGTTTGCTTTATTTATTGCTCATGTACAGTTTGATTTGCGCCTACCTTGCGAGTGCCAGTGGCGTATTGCAAACATTTTTTAAAGCCATTGATTTTCATATACCGCGCGCATTAACAACGGTGATGACGTTACTTGTTTTGGGGAGTATTGTTTGCCGAGGGATGGGGGCGGTTGATATGGCCAACCGTTTATTTATGAGCATTAAGCTTATCATTTTTATTCTTATTGTGAGCGTACTTGCGCCTCAAATTCAGTTAGAAAAGTTATATGAAGGCGATTTTTCGATACGGAACAGTGCATTTATTGTCATGGTGACGTCGTTTGGTTATGCGACCATCTTGCCTACCCTGCGTGAATATTTGCACTCGGATAGAAAAGCATTAAAATTTATTGTACTGGCCGGGAGCTTGGTGCCGTTCGCGATTTTCTTACTCTGGCTTTGCATTATTCAAGGTGTGCTGCCACGTGAGGGGGAACATGGTTTAATTGCGATGGCGGAGTCAAATAATTCAAGCTCAAGCCTCATGCTTGCCATCACGCATGTCGCCAATAACGCATGGATGAAATATATCGCCAGTATGTTTGTTTCGGTCTACGTACTTACCTCGTTTTTATCCGTAGCGATTAGCTTGGCGGATTTTATTGCCGATGGCTTGAGCAAAACCAAGCAAGGCAAAGACGGGCTATTGATTCATGCGTTGTGTTTTTTGCCGCCTTTGTTGATTGTTTTAGTTAAACCCGGAGTTTTTATTACAGCACTGGCGTATGCGGGTGTGTGGTGTATTATTTTACTCATGATTTTGCCTTTACTTATGCTGTACAGTGGCCGTTATAAGCATACGTTGTCTGATCATCATATTTTGCCCGGTGGTCGTTGGTTTTTATCGGTGATGTTGGGTATTGCTTGTGTATTTTTAATCATGCAGTTTTTTTAATAGCAAACAGGATGTGGTTATGGTGAATTTAGAACAGCTGCGTGTGGTGGTGACCGGTGGTGCTTCAGGCATGGGGCTTGCGTGTGCCGAATATTTTCGTGCACGCGGTGCAAAGGTTATGGTATGGGATATGCAAGCGGATGTGAATGATGCGCATGCTATTGCGTGTGATGTCCGTTCAGATGATAGCGTTCGAGCAGCTTTAGCTGAAACGATCAAGCGCATCGGCTTACCACGTGTTTGCATCCAATGCGCGGGGATTGCACCGGCAGGACGTATGGTCAGCAAGCAGGGAGCGATGCCACTGGATGCATTTAAACAGGTGATTGATGTGAACTTGGTCGGTACGTTTAATGTCATGCGTGTGTTTGCTGAAGCGATTATACAGACGCCAGACGTGCTTGATGGTGAAGAGCAGGGTGTGATCATCAACACCGCGTCGATTGCAGCGTATGAAGGTCAAATAGGGCAGACGGCGTACAGTGCATCCAAAGGTGGTGTTGTTGCGCTTACATTGCCTGCTGCACGTGAATTGGCATCAAGTGGTATACGCGTGAACACCATAGCGCCCGGGCTTATTGCGACACCTTTATTGCTCAATATGCCAGAAGAGGTTCAGGCAAGTTTGGCTGAGTCGGTACCGTTTCCTAAGCGCCTGGGCAAACCGGAAGAATTTGCCGCGTTGGCGGCGCACATCATTGAAAATAGCATGATCAACGGTGAAGTGATTCGTTTAGATGGTGCATTACGCATGGCGCCACGTTAAGCTTGATAGCGTTTAAGCTGCTCGTAGGTTTCGTGAATCACGGGATAATAGGTTTTGATGCGATGATAAATTTCATCGGCTAAATCTTGATTGTATGTATGTGATGTCAAATTTCGGTCTTGAAGCATACGGAGCCATATCGATTCATCATCAATGAGCTGGCCTTTAAACGCTTCACGTAAAACATCTTTGGGATAGGTGGGCGTGCCTCCACGAGATTCGATGATACGTCTTAATAATTTCCAAAATAATTCAACAGTAAATTCAAAGCGTTGGATGCATGCATCAATGTTACTGCGATCCGATTGCATGGGTTTGTCAACCATTTGTTTGAGTGCGACGAGTGCCTGTTCTACTTGATGGAACGATAAGGTAAGTTTTTCATGATGTGATATTTTTTTCATAGAGTATGATTCCATCGCGATCAATTGCATGTTTGAGCGGGTTATTGAGGGCTAACGTGTCATATTGTACACAATCAATAGCTAATAGAGTATCTGCTTCATCAATAATGTTTAATAGTGTTTGCCAGTCGTGAATGTCAGCCTGGGGGCAAAATACCGCTAAATCAATATCAGAGCGTGGTTGCTCATCACCACGTGCACGTGAGCCGTAGAGTATTATTTTCTCGACAAAAGGTAGGGCTGTGAGTTGTGTATAAAACTGTTTATTGATTAAACTATCTAAGTTCATCATGTTTTTTTTGTTGTCAAATAGATTCTTGCCAGTATACAACATGGTATACTTTTATCATCTTATCGTCGATGGAGGTGTCAACATTCATGACTAGCGCTATAGAAAATAACGCACAAAAATCACCGGAAGAGAATTTAAACATCAAATTTGAATTCATTGATTACCCGCTTTGGTGTTATGGCTGGAAGATTAAACATGGGTTTGATACCTCACAATCCGGTAAAAAAATCGCGATCATGCAGTTTTCATACGAATCAGAAGCATCATCAACTCAATTGATGCGTTCGCTTGAAAATACGGAAGGTAGATTAGCCCGCGCCATTCCTCTTTTTTTACTCGAAGTGATTTATTATGGTAGCGATGCGTCATCGCGTGTTATTTTTCCTGTGAGTCAACTGAATAAAGAATCGTATGTTGTATACGGCTCACCCACATCGCGTCAACAGGTTATGGCTTTGGCGGAGCAAGGCTTTGATGGCGTCGTGACGGGGGTGATGGCATCCCATGAGCTTAAGATGACGTATTGGAATTTGGTGGAAGAGACGGAGGCGCATCAAACTTTTTCGTTTGATTTTAATCAACCTGAGAACACGCTTTCGCATATTGAAGCATTTGTTTTTGAGCAAGCGGGTCTACATTTTGATCCGAGTTTTCAAAGGCATAAGCGAGGTTTTCAGGCGATACCCGAGCAGTATCGACGTGAATATCTGATGTTGAGTTCTCAGCATTTGACATTATATCGTGCACCGGTGGCTGATATGGCGATAAGTGAGCATCAATTAATCCAAGGGTTGTTGAAGCTCGCAAAGCATGGTGAAATCTTACAGATGCAGTTGAATTTGATCAGCACGATCCATATGTGCATGCGTTATCAATCATCTGCCATCAAAGATTATAAAGGTCGCATGACGCGATGGCTGGATGGTATTGCTGTGAGTGATCATATTTTACATATTATTGCCAAAAAAACAGCTAAGGTGTTTAGGGAATATTGTGGTGATTAGGTAGGTTTTTTCAAAATATTGGCTGGTTTTTTTGTGGTTTATATGGTTATTATTTAATCTCCATGTTATGATCTCCGCAAATCTATCTGCTTTTTGTTGCTTATGCTTTCGTTAGAGATGCTTCAGTCTGTTGTCAATGTGGGTGCCGATGCGCATTCAGTTTCGCAATATTTAGCTTATACACAAGAAACGGTGGATAGTGGTGTCAAAAATAAACTATGGTCTTTTCGAGCGATTCATTGGCTAACGAACCTTACGCTTTTTCCTTTGCTTGGATTATTTCCTGTACTTAATGTTTGGCTTATCTATATTGGAACGGCTTTGCTGTTAGGTACTATTTTTTATCTTGCCTCCATCGCTCATCGAAACCAAATAGCTGAAAATTTAGATGAGCATGAAACAATCATCAGTCTTCCTTGGGAACTTCATAAAAATACCTATTTAATGAAATCTGCTTTGTTTTTAAGCGAAAACCTAGTGTATCCCTTGCTCGTACTCTACGGTGTTTCTCTTGGGGCTTGTGTATTTTGGGGTTCGCCATGGTACGCATGCATTGCTGTAGCAATGTTTGCATTAGACCAACTTTATCAACGCGAATATTTACCCGAATTTCTAGATATGCCTTATCTGTGCTTGAGTGTGGCCATGATTTTGCTCGTGATTTTTGGTGTAACAAGTTATATTGCACTTGGGCTTTCTTTGGCGATGGTCGCATTTACTGTGATAGATTATATCCAATGTTATAACTCAGGTGAAACCAGCCCAACCGTGCAGTTTCCTAAAAGTCAGGTTTTGGAAGTTGATGCGACTGAGGTTGCCCAACCGTTAGAAACGGTTCTTGGGTCATACCAAGCAGCGCGAGTTAACTTAGAGCTTCATGTGACGTTTGATCATTTTTATGAAAGCTATCAACTCGTGGACAATATATTAAAAGACGTGCCATCGGTAAATTATCAGCGATACTTAGTCTTATTTGATCGAATTGATTTTAAAGACGTAGACGTTCAAGAGCATATGTTATGCCAAATGTATGCACATGATAAATTTAATGGACAAGATTTACAGGGTTTATCTCAAGATGAGTTAATAGCCCGTCAAAAAGATTATTTGAGGCAAGAAATGGCGGTTTTTGTTGAGCGGCTCGAGCAGTCATCTCATCGTGATTTAACCCATTTACAAGCGGCCAACATGCATGGATACGCGCGTTTGTTATTATCAAACATGGAGCATTATAGAGCGGATGATCAAGCCTCGCTTTTAATCGCCATTGCTATGACGACCGGTTCGCATTGCTATCGTTCGTATACTGAAAATTTAAGCACGTTTGCTGCTGAAAAAGAGCTATTATTTAAACGAGAACTCACGTTGAGAGAGCATGCACTGCTCGCTGTTCAAGACATTCGGGAGACGGCATTTCGAACGTATTATTATGATACCGTACGTGTGTTCAATCAGTACAATCCTTTTTGGACGGATGTGGATGATTATTTTACGTATGAAGATTTTGTTTGTTGGTTTGGTCTAAATTTTTATTTGCGTAATGTAAGTTTTACCATCGGTTTGCGCGAGGCGTCTCAGGTGCTATGGGATCGTGTGATTGCGTTTATTTTTCGAGGGTATCAGCTTTTATTTTGTGAAAAATACGATGTGAAGTATTTAGTTGATCGGGCGATTGATCCAAAAGAAAAACTCTACCCTATTTTTTTAAAATGGTGTGCAGATCGTGGCGTGAATATCTTGCAATTGGATGAAGATTTGAGGCCGATTGAGCGTAATCCAGACGAACTTCGGGCCTTGGCTGAATTGATGCTGCTTGATTTAAATATTGTGGATGTGAAAACGCCGGCTGTTTCACGCCATGTGTTGTTTCAGCCAGCGGCTTTGGTTGTTGATCATGATGAGATATTGTCATTTAGGTGCGACACTGCTTAGTTATGACACTCACAAATTAAGTTAAATAATTTAATGAAAAATGATTGCTAAAATTATCATTGTTAAAGTTTGTTAAATGGGGCTTAACATTAACTTCAATGTCCTGATTAAGTAAAATCAAAAAAACCATGAGTTTATCAATGGAAAACCCTGATAGTTGGCCACGGGCTAGCCGAGATACTTTTGGCTGATCAATACTAAGGAGTTTCGCTGCATCAACTTGAGTAAGATTACGTTCTTTAATTATTTTGTTAATAATCATAACAAACTTAGCTTTTAACAAATGCTCATCAGCATTAGGATAACCTAAGTCCTGAAATACGTTGCCAGATGATCTTGTCATCTTCAATTCATCATGGTTACTCATCATTCACCTCGTCTTAATGCTATTTTTAACTGTTTTAACCTTTTTTCAATTACATTTAAATCTATTTTTGGTGTTTTTATGCCTGATTTTGATTTTTTTTGAAACGCATGCAGTACATATAAACAATCATCCAAATTAACGATATAAACGGTCCTAAAAGCATCCGTATTAAAATTACTTACAATCTCATAGACACCAGATCCATACCCTTTAAATGCTTTGGCCGAGTAATCTGTGTTACCTAACTGTGCACAATGTAACGCATATCCAACTTCGTCTTGTACTTCATTAGGAAATGATTTTAAATCATCTAGGCTGCTCCCAAGCCAAATCAATTCTTTCACGTTGATGCTCGTTACATATTAAATAATATGCCAAATATAGCATATTATCAAGGAGTCAGCAACAAATAGTTGACGAAAAACTGACGTTTTTCTAGCGGCGGATGATAATTTTATGCCCATCGCACGTGATAAAGTTGATCATGAGGGTCTTTGCAACACCATAAATTTGTAAAACCGAGGACAATCTTGATTGATGCGTCTATACTAACTGTATCGAACGAAACAATCATAATGAGGGGTTATCTATGGAAGCTTTGTCTTCAAATGAAGCAAAAACACATTTTGGTGATCTTCTTCTTAAAGTTCAACGTGAACCCGTTCAAATTAATCGAAATGGTAAGGCCGTCGCTATTGTTATATCTGTTGATGATTATTTGAATTTTGAAACACTTAAAATGCAGCAATTAAAAAACAGGGTTGAGCAAGCCCAGCAGGATATTTCCGCTGGTCGTACGGTTGATGGGAGTGCGCTGTTTGATCATGTATTAAAAGGTGGATCCGATTAATATGGGTCAATATCTTTTCACAGAGCATTCACAACAGGATTTGGTCCAGCTACGACGTTTTACCAAGGAGACTTGGGGTGAAAAGCAGTCGATTGTCTATTTAAAAAATCTAAGAGACACACTACAACTGCTCTCAGGCATGCCATCCATGGGTAAAAATTGTTTTGATGATTTAGGGGAAAATATTTTTCGATTTCCATCGGGTGCTCATATGATCTATTATTTGACGCAAACTGCCGAGCAGATAGTCGTTATCGCTATTTTTCATCAAAGCATGGTTCCAGCGAAACATCTTGGTTCACGATTGTAAAGGTAAGATAATCATGAGGGCGCAACTCTCGCATAAACAACTTTATTATTTGCAGACCATGGGCATCGAGCCTTGGGTGATGCGTCGTGTCGAGTCACCTGAGTTAATCACGGTTGTGATGGAGCAGCGCTTGGAGAATCCTCGTCAAAAAAAATTAATTCAAGCGATGTTTCAAAGTATGGGTGTCTCAGAAAATATGCTGGATATGCTGTATGATTCAGAAGCAGATAATTTAAATCAACATATTCATAAAACAAAGCCTCGCGTGATTGTTGCACTTGGCTGTAAGGTTGAAGTTCGTGATGAAACACCGGTTGTGAATATGCATCATCCCGCTGAATTACTTCAAAATCCATGTGATAAAAAAAAGGTTTATCATGCGCTTGGGCGAGTTGCTTCATGTTTAATGCAGGATACAAACAACACCACGCGGGTTTAACTTGGGTCGAGGTTCTCGTAACGCTCGCGATACTCGGTATTTTATTTTCTGCCGGTGTCTCACACTGGCGTGGATTGCAAACTAACCAAGCCGAACGGCGTTTGTTGAGCGAAATTGGGCGTGTGCTTATTTTTGCGCGAAATCAAGCTTTGTTGCGTTCAGAGACGTTGGTGTTGCGACCACGGGTTGCTTCAGAAAGCTGGTCGTCAGGGATGGTGCTGGAGTTAAAAAATCCTACGTCAGATGGTGATCCACAAAAACTTCATACATGGTACTGGCATGCCCCTGGTGCGTGTTTAACATGGCATGGGTTTCGAGGTGACGATGCTTTGGTGGTGGATCATCGTCCCGCGCAGCTTGCGATGAACGGTTATTTTTTGTTAGAAAAACCTGATTCGGATCAGACGCGATGGGTGGTTAACCGCTTTGGGCGTATCCGAGCCTTAACAAAACATGTTGATTAAATTGAACACCATGATATGATGGGCATTGCAATGAATGGGCGATTAAGATAAGGACCGCGAATGTTTGATTACACTGACACAATAGCCACCTTTGATGATGCGCTTTGGCAAGCGATGGATGCTGAACGTCAACGGCAAGAAGATCATATTGAATTGATTGCCTCTGAAAATTATGTAACACCTCGGGTGCTCGAAGCACAAGGGTCGCAACTCACGAATAAATATGCGGAAGGTTATCCTGGTAAGCGATATTACGGCGGGTGTGAGCATGTGGATCGCATCGAAGAACTGGCCATTGAACGCGCCAAAAAATTATTTTCTGCCGATTTTGTGAACGTGCAACCTCATTCAGGTTCACAGGCCAATGCAGCCGTTATGATGGCTTTGCTGAACCCAGGCGATAAAATTTTGGGCATGGCGCTACCGCATGGTGGTCATTTAACGCATGGTTCACCGGTTAATTTTTCAGGAAAACTCTATGAAGTGGCCTCGTACGGTGTCGATGAACAAACAGGCTTGATTGATTATGCAGCACTTGAAAAGCAAGTGTTGGATTATCAACCCAAACTGATTATTGCTGGATTTTCTGCCTATTCACAAGTGGTGGATTGGGCGCGTTTTCGAGAATTAGCCGATAAAGTGGGCGCTTATTTATTGGCTGATATGGCGCATGTAGCAGGCTTAGTTGCCGCGGATTTATACCCATCTCCGGTGCCTTATGCTGATGTGGTGACCAGTACCACGCATAAAACATTGCGCGGGCCTCGCGGTGGTATTATTTTAGGTAAAGCGAACGAAGCCATCGAGAAAAAAATTAAATCAGCGGTTTTTCCTGGTACACAAGGTGGTCCGTTGATGCATGTGATTGCTGCAAAAGCCGTTGCTTTTGAAGAAGCCTTGCAGCCTTCGTTCAAAGATTATCAAGTTCAAGTCTTACGAAACGCTAAAGTGATGGCCCGTGTGCTGCAAGAGCGAGGGTACCCCATACTCTCAGGAGGCACCAATAATCATTTAGTGATGGTGAATTTGATGGACAAATCCATCACAGGTAAAGAAGCTGAAGAGGCCCTGGGGCGTGCACATTTAACCGTGAATAAAAACTCTGTACCGAATGATAAGCGTTCGCCCTTTGTGACCAGTGGACTGCGTTTAGGTACGCCAGCTGTGACAACACGAGGGTTTGGTGAAGCCGAAGTTGAAAAATTAACGCATTGGATGGCAGATATTTTAGATGATGTTCATGATGAAGAAACCATTACGCAAACACGTGAACGTGTGCTGACATTATGCCGGGAATTTCCTGTTTATCGTTAGAAGTGTAGGTGGTATTTAAAATGTATTGTCCTTTTTGTCAGGCAGAAGAAACGAAGGTGATTGATTCACGTTTGGTTGCAGCGGGAGAGCAAGTACGCCGACGCCGCCAATGCATGACATGCCAAGAACGGTTTACAACCTTTGAATCGGCAGAACTCGTGATGCCGCTGGTGGTTAAACGAGATGGTCGACGCGAAGCGTTTTGTGTTAAAAATTTACGAGCAGGGATGTTACGTGCCCTAGAAAAACGCCCGGTGAGTGCTGATGCACTCGAAGATGCCATTGTTGCTATTTTGAAAAATATCCGGCATCAAGGTGAGCGTGAAATTGACTCACGCCGGGTGGGGGATTGGGTGATGGAGCATTTATATAGGCTCGATCATGTTGCTTACGTCCGTTTTGCGTCGGTTTATAAACGATTTAAGGATGTAAGTGATTTTCGTCAAGCCATTGAAAAAATGAGTGATGATTTAGGGGCTTGAAGTGACAGGTGATAAACAAAGCATTAAAGGTAAGCGTCGAGCACGAAAGCTTGTGGTACAAGCACTTTATCAGCGACACATCTCGGGTGATGATCTTGCTGCGATAGAAGCACAATTCCGAGCAATACACGTGTCTGATAACGTGGATTTAGATTATTTTTGTCGAGTATTTTATGGTGTTTCAAACGATCTTGCTCGGTTAGACCAGGCGTTTGAACCTTTTTTAGATCGAAAAATTGAAAGCATTAATCCGATTGAATTAACGATTTTGCGCCTGGGTACGTTTGAGTTATTAGACACTCTCGAGATTCCTTATCGGGTTGTTTTAGATGAAGCGGTTACGTTGGCAAAAACATTTGGGGCTCAAGATGGCCATCGTTATGTTAACGGTGTGCTCAATCAAGTTGCAAAACAGGTACGTGCAGTTGAGATTGATGCAAAGCTGTCTTAACCTTTTGACTGAAGCGATACAGGAGTTCGTATGCTGCAACTGTCGTTAAAAAAAGTTTGGCAAGATCCAACGTATTTTTTAGCCTTTGGTTTTGGGAGCGGACTTGCTCCCTTTGCGCCAGGCACGTTCGGCACAGTTGCAGCATTACCGTTGTATTTTCTTTTGGCTTTACTGCCGCCTCAAATTTATTTGGTGATGACGCTTGTAGCGTTTGCTCTTGGTATTTGGATTTGCGGCAAGGTTTCGCGGGACTTAGGCGTACATGATCACGCTGGAATCGTTTGGGATGAAATCGTTGGATTTTTACTCACCATGTTCTTGGTTCCGGTGCATTTGATTTGGGTTGTTGCCGGTTTTATTTTGTTCCGTATTTTTGATATTTGGAAGCCCTATCCCATTCGTTGGGTTGATAAGCACGTGAGTGGTGGGCTCGGTATTATGATCGATGATGTTTTGGCAGCAATTCCTGCGTGTTTTATTTTGGAAATCATCAGTCATTTATTTCCTGTCGGGGCGGGCTGATGAATCAAAATCATAAAGAACTGATGAGTATTACCTTAAGCGTAAGCTTGCTCATTTTGACGTTATTTATTATTCATCGCTTTATTCCTTCGTTGGTTTGGGCGGGGATTATCACGATTGCCACGTATCCTATGTATTTGCGGTGGCAGCGCTTTTTTGGCAAGTATCATAATGTCTCAGCGTTTTTGTTCACAACCGTGCTCGCACTTTTTTTTGTGATTCCCTTAAGTTGGCTTATCAGCGTCTTAGTCAAAGAACTCCAGGTGTTTTTAAATTACTTACAAATACTCAATCGTCATGGTGGCGAAGTACCTGGCTTTCTTCAAAACATTCCCTTTTTTGGAAAAGATATTGTCAATTATTGGGATAAAAATTTCAGTGCACCCGGTCACATTAAGCATCTTATTTCCAATCTTCATGGGTCGTTGACGCCGGCAAGTCATTATATTCGGCGCATTGGCTTAAATGTCGCGCATCGTGGATTTCAAATTGGTTTTACTTTGCTGATTCTTTTCTTCTTTTTTCGGGATGGTGAGAGCATCATCAAAACCATCAATCAAGTGGGCGGTAATTGTCTCGGTCGTCGTTGGTATCATTACGCGAATAAATTGCCTAAAGCGCTTCGTGGAACGGTGAATGGTACGATTTTGGTTGGTATTGGTGTAGGTATTCTGATGGGGTTTTGTTATGCCTGGGTTGGGGCTCCTGGTCCAACCTTGCTTGGTTTTTTAACCGGTGCATCCGCCATGATTCCGTTTTTAGTACCCCTGGTGTTTGCCGTTGTTTCAGGGATTCTTTGGGCCCATGGAAGTGTACTTGGAGCCGTGATTGTCATTGTTTGGGGTACGGTTGTGATGTTCACCGCCGATCATTTTGTTAAGCCGGTACTCATCGGTGGGGCGATCAAACTACCTTTTTTAGCGGTCTTATTTGGTATCTTAGGCGGCGTCGAAACCTTAGGTTTGTTAGGCTTATTTGTTGGGCCTATCATCATGGTGCTGTTTATTACGCTGTGGCGCGAGTTTGAAGATGATAAATCAGCACCCGTATAGGTTTTTTTATTAGGGCTTAGATGTAGGCTGCTGATCGATCGCTGTTATTTTTTCTATTAATTTTTTTCCATCGGTTTTTACAAAAAATGAGTTGTACGCGAGGTTAACGAGGAACTCAAGCCCTACTGATTTAAGAAATGACGTGAGCCTCGTGTCTCGGCGTTTTGCTAAAAGCTCGTTATTTTCTTTCTTTTGTAAGTGGTCATAAAATTTTTGCAGTGTATCTTCTGACTCCGGATTTTCTGTTAAAATAGCACGAGCATCTTTAATCACCTGTATTTTTTGATTGGTTAACTCAAGCGAATAGGTAGGGTGTAATTTTTTGCTCTCCTGCAGGTGCTCGAGATAAAGATCGCAATAAATAATATAATTGATGCATTTAAACTCAGGTTTGGTGATGTCGCCGTATTCTGTGGCGCCAGATTCTTCATCCCGTATGTATGTTAACCGGTCTTGTGCTGTTAAAAGTTTTAAAACAGCAGGTGCATGTTCTTCTTTTAGGATATTTAATGCAGATGCCATAACGTATGAACGTGCTTCTGGTGTTTTGAGCGTTTGTAATATTTGCGGTATATCTTGAGGGCGTTTTTCTGCTATATAACGAATTCTAGTAGGGGCATTTGCACATCCGTCAGTGTTTATCAAATATTCCTGACGAACACCATCATTAGCTAATTTGTTTAATTCCTCAATGATTTCCTGAGTATCACGCATAATAAAATTCCCAAAAAAAGTTACTATGCCTTATTATACACTATTATGATTTATTTTGTTTCTCCATATAAATCATAATCATCGCTGTCCGTGATAAAAGCTTGAGCAAATTCACCGATTTTGAGTGTGTTGTTGTGTGGAAGATACACCAAGCCGTCGATTTCAGGGGCGTCGGCGGTACTACGAGCAATCACGCGATCGTCGTCGATGGTATCAATCAGAACTTTTTGAGTCGTCCCAATTTTGAGACGCAATTTGTCACGACTGATGTCGGCCTGAAGTCGCATGAAGCGATCGTAACGCTCCGCTTTGATAGCATCAGGAATCGGATCGGCGAGTTCGTTGGCACGTGCACCGGTTACGGGCGAGTATTGAAAGCAGCCAACGCGGTCGAGTTGTGCGTCTTCTAAAAAATCTAATAAGCTTTCGAACTCTTCTTCTGTTTCCCCAGGAAAGCCAACAATAAACGTCGAGCGTATCGTGATATCAGGACAAATTGAACGCCATTTAGCAATGCGCTCAAGCGTGTTCTCAGCGTTGGCTGGGCGTCGCATGGCCTTGAGTAAACGAGGGCTTGCATGTTGCAGGGGGATATCTAAATAAGGCAGAAGATTACCATCACGCATCAGTGGAATCACATGGTCCACATGAGGATAAGGGTAGACGTAATGCAGGCGCACCCAAATGCCGAGTTCGCTTAAAGCCTCGCATAAATCATAAAAGCGTGTTTCGCGTAGTTTATTTTGCCAGGTGATTTGTTGATAACGCGTATCAAGACCGTAGGCGCTGGTGTCTTGTGCTATCACGAGTAATTCACGTACACCCGCTTCTTTGAGTCGAAGCGCGTCTTGTAAAACATTTTGCATGGGATAGCTTTGCAGTTTGCCACGCATGCTTGGAATAATACAAAACGTACATTTATGATTACAGCCTTCAGAAATTTTAAGATAAGCGTAATGACGTGGCGTGAGTTTAATGCCTTGTGGTGGCACGAGCTGTGTGAAAGGATCAATCGGTGGGGGTAGATGTCGATGAACGGCACGCACAACCTCTTCGTAAGCGTGAGGCCCACTGATGTGTAAAACATCAGGACACGCTTCTCGAATCAGATCGGCTTTGGCTCCTAGGCAGCCGGTGACAATCACACGGCCATTTTCAGCCATGGCTTCACGAATAGCGTCCATCGATTCTTTGACGGCGGAGTCAATAAATCCACAGGTGTTAATCACAACAACGCCTGCATTATCGTAAGTAGAAACCAGTTCGTAACCCTGGGCACGGAGTTGGGTAATAATACGTTCAGAATCGACCAATGCTTTGGGACATCCTAAGCTGACAAAACCTACACGATGGTTCATGAACGCACCTATATTTATGAGAGTATAAAAAAAGTGCGAATTATATCGTCTAATGCCTTGCTTTGTCGAGCGATTATGCAGTAATACAGGCTTCTTTAAAAGCTTTCTGGAATATAGAGTTTGTAATTGCGGATATAGTCTTTACTTTCTTGATACTGAATTATGGCATGATTGAGTTGACGTAGGAGCAGTGGATTGCCTGGAGCAGTGGCAATAGAAAACCCTAGACCGATAGGGAAGGGTTGTCCGATGTTTTTAAGCAGGTTGTTAGAATGGATTTGCCAGTAATTAGCCTCGAGCTCACTTAATAAAGCGATATCGATGGTGTTAGCACGTAACGCTTCAATCATGTCATTGTCACGTTCAAATGTGATGATACGTGGCTTGTTCGTTCTTATTTTACTCACAACTGCCTCAAAAGGACTTTCTTTGAGTACGCCCATTCGTTTTTCGCTTAATTGCTTAAGTGTGAAAGGGGTGGTGAATATGGCTTTATCCGTTGTTATAAATTGGGCTTTACTGATCATGTATGGGGTAGAAAATCGCGCAGGCCGATTATGTGGAAAAATATAAACAATCCCTCCTATCGCAACATCCGCTTGTTGTGTTGCCAATGCGGGTATTAAGTCATCAGCATTCATCGGAAGGTATTTGCAGCGGCGTTTGAGTGTGCGACAAATAGACTCCATGGTGGCGATGTCGAAACCATAATATTGGTTAAGACTGTCTTGCATGACAAACGGTGGTGCAAACGCCGGAATAGCTACACGCAAAGGAGCATCTTGCGCAAAAATAGATTGGTTAAAACATGTAAAAAAAATAAATGTGATAACGTATTTTTTCATGATGCAGCCAATTTAAGAAATCCTTATTGATATTTATAGCATAAAAATCGTATAAATATATTTTAAAATAAGTGATTTGCTTAAACCGGCGTTTAATTTACTCGGTGACAATGGGGGGAAATTTACCCGCATAATTTAACGGGCGTTTACGAAGCGCGGTTTCGACTTTTTCGGCTAGCGTCTTAAACACCTGTGAAAGCTCGGTGTTATGTTGTAATGCAGAAGGTGTTCCGTTGTCGCTATCTTCACGAATGTCTGCGTGCAAGGGTAGTTGGCCAAGTAACGTTGTGTGGTGCTTCGTACAAAGCGCCTCGGCGCCGCCTGTTCCAAAAAGCGTGCTATGGTGACCGCAGTTCGTGCAAATATGCTGGGCCATGTTTTCAATCAAGCCTAAAACATGAATGTTGGTGTGCTCAAACATGAGTAAAGCTTTTTTTGCGTCTTCTGTGGCAACGGTTTGTGGTGTTGTTACAATAATACCGGCAGTCAGAGGGATTTTTTGAACGAGACTGAGTTGAATATCGCCTGTTCCAGGTGGTAAATCAATCAGTAAGTAATCTAAATTATCCCACGCCGTGATATCCAGCATTTGAATCAGGGATTTAGCCAGCATAGGCCCCCGCCACATCAGTGGGGCCTCGCGATTTTGAGTTAAATAGCCCATGGATATGGCTTGTATGCCGTGCGCTTGGACAGGCATGTAACGGGACTCTTGGTTGAGCTGCACGGGTGTGGCTTGGCCTAGCATGACCGGAATGCTAGGGCCATAGATATCGGCATCAAGAATACCGACGCGTGCACCCGCTTTTGCCAAAGCGACCGCAAGGTTGACCGTGACGGTTGATTTGCCTACACCGCCTTTACCTGAGGCAATCGCAATAATATTTTTGACTCCGCGTAAGCTTTGACCCGGTAATTGTGTTTGGTGGGCTTGGCGTGGTGGTGTGTTCATGAAAATTACTCAGTGATGGATGAAGATGCATCGATCATAACGTATCTTCGTGTGGATTCCCATGCCCATTCAACCCATCGGTTGTGTGATAAATAATAAATACCGCATCGTATGGGTAGTTTTAGATGATCGTGCATGTGATACGCATAGGTGTTCAGTTGCTTTTGATGGGCTTGTTGCTGTTCGGTTTCGTCTTGGCCTGTTTTAAAATCAATAATCCAGCATAGACCGTTTTCAATAAATAAGCGATCAATAATACAGGTACTCACACGATTGTTTTCATGGACTAATAAGGCATATTCGTTGTGTTCATCTTGATGTTTTTTGAGAATCCACGCGCCTTGTTTATCATGAAACATGTTGGATATCAGTGTTTTGAGTTGCGTTGTGAGTGCATTTAACGCGGGTTCGGACAAACCTAAAGCATGTAAAGCATGCGTCGCGATATTCCATGGCACCTCATGAAGGGTTTTGGGATGATAAGTACAAATCCATTCCAATACTTGGTGGGCTATGGTTCCAAGTGCACGTGCAGGCGTGAGTTCAGGTAGTGCTGTGTTGAGCTCAAGCGCTTCAGGTGGAATGGGTGATGTGGATGCGGAATAAAATGTATCAGGAAGATAGTGGCGCGCAGGATCATCGAGCATCGCGTGTTCAGGTACGGGCTCACTGGGGATGGATAGAAAGTCTTGTGTTCTGAGGCTTGCGCGAAATGTATTTTTTGTGACGGACGTGGTGCAGTCAAATAAATAAAGACGTATTTTAGCGCGTGTTGTTGCCACGTATAATAAGCGTTGTTGTTCATAAGCTGATTTTTCTGCATCCAACTGGCCAAGGTAGTCGTATAATGGACAACGTTCGTTGTGTGCCGCTTGTAGGGGCGAAATCAAAATCAATTCATCAGTTGATACGTGACTTGGCAGGGTTAACCAGCGTAGTAATGGTTTGTCGGGGCTTGGGGCGCGTTTACCGAGTCCTGGTAAAATAACCGAATCAAATTCGAGGCCTTTGGCTTTATGAATGGTCATGATTTGAAGGCGCGCGGTGCCAAGTTGCTTGGTATAAAGTTTGCTGAGTTCTTGTTTAAACAGCCTACGATCGATGATTTGACCGTCTTGTTCAAAGCGCGCGAGTTTTTCCCAAAATTGCTCTAAATCCTGCTCTTCTTCAGGTGTTAAAATGGCTTCAAGATGCAAAGCTGTGAGGGTGTTCATGAGCCATGTAGCCAGGGGGGATTGATGGCGCGTGTCCATGGCATGTTGCAAAATGCTCACAATATACTTGACACGTACTTGCCCAGAGGTACTTAAGTTTTGTATGCACGCGCTTTGCGATAAAGCTGAAATAATCGGCTGTTTTACGTCATAGGTCGCGATACAGTGGATGTCGGTTAAGGTTAAACCGCACCAAGGGCTACGGAGTACCGAAAGCCACGCCAAACGATTAGCAGGCATCAGCAACGCTTGGGTTAATGACCAAACATCTTGAACATGGGGGCGTGTGATGGTCAAGTCAGTGTCGAGGCCTTGGTAAGCAACTTGGTATGCCTCAAGTGCGCGTGTGATAAGGGCTAGTTGCTGTCGTGAACGCACCAAGATAGCAACGGTTTCATCGGGGTGGTCGTGAAGTAATTGTTTGCATAAACGAGCAATCGCTTCGGCTTCGTCATCAGCATGCTCATGCTGAAAGGCGTACACGGCCTGTTCTTGATGCTCTAAAGCCTGTGTGGGGGTGGCGGGATGAAACGAAACAGCGCCGGATTCAACATCATCATACACGGGAAAAATTTGAGAGTACAAGCGGTTGGACCATTCGACCAACGTTTTGTTTGAGCGAAAATTACAACTGAGCTGCAAAGGCGTGAGGCGCACAGCGCCTATCCCTTCGCGTTGTGCACGTAAAAATAACCCAACTTCAGCGGCACGAAAACGATAAATGGATTGCATGGGGTCGCCGACAATAAAAAGCGTACGGCCGTCGTCGGGTTCAAAGCCACGCACCAAGCGCGTGATAAGCTCAAATTGTTGAAGGGAGGTATCTTGAAATTCATCGACCAGTAAATGCTGGATACTGTAATCCAAATGCAACGCCAAATCAGTTGGTGCATCTTCTTCGCCAAGCGCATCAAGCGCCTGGTGCGCAATGCCTGAAAAATCAACGGCTTGATGAGCGTGAAATATAAGTTGCAAATGGCTCGCTAACAGCGGAAGTAATTTAAGCAAAGCTTGCAATGGCTCCCATTGAGCTTCGGGATAACAAGGGGACGGAAGTGCACGGATCCGTAATAAAGCATCAAGAAAGCCGGGCGTATCCCCAAGGGTTTCGAGTAGTGCTTGACTGGTTGCTTTCAGCTCGCGATAGCGTGCATCAGAACACACCCCGCGCTTGAGTCCGACGTGATGGTCACAGGATTTTCGAAACGTGTTTTGTGCGGTGAGCAACAGTGAAGCCAAGGCGGCGGCTGTGGGGGCATCAAGGGTATCGTACGTGATGTCATGGACTAATGGGTAACGCGGTGAGTCTGGGCTATTCTCAAGGCGTGCAATCTCGGTGCCTAGCTCAAACAGTTGTGTCGCACAATCTTCGGGCAAGGTTTGCTTGAATTGGTTCAGTGCATGTTGTTCGATGCTATAAAGCGCTTCTTCAAGGTGGGCTTTTTGTTGAAAACGTGCCTGAATCACGGGGCGAATCCATTGGTCGCGTCGTGCTAATTGTTCGGTGAAGAGCGTCAGAAGATGTTCAACACGGTTATCCAGTTGTTCCAGTAATATGGCAATGGATGGTTGATATTCAGCGGTGCTCAGTGCATACGTAAGGCAGGCGCGCGCCGCTTCTGAATAAAGTTGAGATGGCGTATCGGTGACATCAGCGTAGGGCACATGTTTTTCTTGTAAGGGCATGGCTTGCACAAGGCTTTGGCAGAGCGAATCAAGGGTTGTGACACGAAGCCTCCCTGGATTATTCAAAATTTGCCAGCCCAGCGTGTTATCGCGTTCTAATACGGTTTTGGCATCGTGGTAACGTGCTTGTTGATGCAGCGAGTTGGGTTGGATCCCCGTTTTTGCTTGCTGTAATGCATGCAAAATCCGTTCGCGCATTTCGTGTGCCGCTTTACGTGTAAACGTGAGTGCAACCACGTGCTCTGGAGCATCGACGGTGCAAAGCAATCTTAAAAAGCGCTGTGTCAGAATTTCTGTTTTTCCTGAACCCGCCGGTGCTTGTACAACGGCGGATAGCTTTGGATTAATCGCTTGTTCGCGTGCTTTTTGGTCATCTAACATGCATCTAACATCACTTCTTCTGCAGGGGGTCGCATATTATAAGACGAACCCATGCAATGACCATAGGCACCTGTGTTCGCGATCAACAAGACGTCACCTTCATAGGTTTCAGGTAATAGGCGATCGTACCCAAGTGTGTCGGCCGATTCGCAGATAGGGCCAACAATGTGCGCAAAGCCGGTTTTTTCGTCGGTGAGACGCGTAAGGTTAATGATTTCATGATACGCACCGTAGAGCATGGGACGAATCAGCGAGTTCATGCCGGTTTCTATACCAATAAAGCGAATTTTTTCTTTGGTTTTGCATTGCGTCACGCGTGCTAAAATCACGCCACACTCAGCAACAAAAAAGCGGCCGGGCTCAAGCCAAAAAGAAAATTTAGGTTCACGTGATTTAATCGCTTGCAATGAAGCGTCAAGTGCTTTCATATCCAGCGGGTGTTGGCTGGGTTTGTCGACGATCCCTAGGCCGCCACCCAAATTAATAATATGCGCATCAGGAAAATGTTCGATTTGTTCAATCAACATGGCTGCGGTTTGTTGCCAAAGTTCAGGTGATAAAATGCCACTGCCTGAATGCGCATGCAACCCAATCACACGAATATGATGTTGTTTGACCAGGTTGGCCGCTTCGGCAATCGATGATTTAGGGATCCCAAATTTAGATTCGTTGCCGCCGGTGCAAACATATTTATGATGCCCTGCACCGCAGCCCGGATCGATACGCAGCAACACCTCATGCCCGGTCAGTAATTCTGGCCAGTGCTCTAAAGGATAGAGACTATCAATCGTAATATAACAGCCAAGGGCTACAGCATGTTCATATTCTAATTTAGGCGCAAAATTAGGGGTAAATAACAGGCGCTTAGGATTAATTTCGGGAAAAAGCTCGAGTACATACTGCAGTTCTTGAATCGAGACGCATTCAAATCCAACGGCTTTGGCTTCGATCGCTTTTAATACCCCCGCGTTTGGATTGGCTTTAATCGCATAAAATAACTGATCAATGGTTTTTAAACTCAATAATTGGTCGGCTTTATGACGCAGCGTGGGGGTGTGGTAGACATAAGCCGGCGCATGCTGCTTGCTAATTTCTAAAAGCTCATGTTGAGCTTTATCCCACCACGGAATCACGCGTTTGGCTGGCGTTCCAAATTGCTCTTGCCAGCTTTTTGAATAATAAAAACTCTGAGGATTATTTTCAATGAGCAACACATGCAGTTGCTGGCACAGTTTATCGGCTTGCGACTCATCCACAACAAAGGTTAAATTTAAATCGTTGGAAGCAAGTGACATGAGATAAATTTGTTTGTTTTCGAAAACTTCTAAAGCAGGTCCAAGTTGAGGTAAAACGGTTCGAATATGATGTCCGACCAAGCTCACCGCACTGCACGGTTCAATGATTTGGGCACGTCCGAGTTGATTGAGATGACTTAATAATGCTTCGAGTGCTTGTCGCGGGCGATGGGTATGATGATTATCGAGCGAGAGCGTGACGTTGAACTCAGAGGATGAGAGTAAATCCACAGAAAAACCATGTTGTTTAAATACATCAAAAATACGTGATAAAAATCCAACTTGCTGCCACATGGTGAGTGCATCGATAGATATTAATGTGATGCTATGTTTCACTTGGATAGATTTAATCGGTGCCGCTGTGGCGTCACTCTCGTGGGTAATCAGGGTGCCGGGATGCTCGGGCATGCGGGTGTACTTAACACGCATGGGAATGTTGGCGCGTTGAACCGGTGGAATGCAGGGCGGGTGAAGCACTTTAGCGCCCATCGAAGCGATTTCTTGTGCTTCGTTATAATTCAGTTTTTTGAGTAGGCGTGCGTTGGGCAATTGATTTGGGTTTGCGGTATAAATACCTGGGACATCCGTCCAAATTTCGCAGGCACGTGCACCTAAGTTCGCGGCAAATAAGGCCGCGGATGTGTCAGATCCTCCACGACCTAATAACACGGTTTCACCGGCTTGATTTGAAGCAATAAAACCTTGGGTAATAATGACCGATGCGCCTGTATTGACTAATTTTTTAGCAAGGTGAGGATTTAATTCTTCTTGACAAAAAGCATTTAAATATCGAGCATCATCATGTTCGGGTTGCTGAGGCGTTGGGGTGGATACGAGGGCTTCTCGCGCATCAAACCAAAAGCAATTTAAGCCTTGTTGATTTAAAAAAGCGTGTCCGAGGCGTGTTATCATGAGTTCGCCGAGGCTTAAAATTTGGGCACGTGTTTTAGCGGGGGCCTCGCCAAGCAAAGAAATACCCGTAAGCCATTGCTCCAATTGATTCATGTCGGGTTGAATGGGGGTGATATCAACCTCGAGTGCTTGGGCAAGCTCAGTGTAGGCTTTGGTTAAGGCGTTATGGGCGTGGTGATGTTTGTTCAGCAAAGCATCGTTGGTCATGCGCTCCAGTTGATTGGATGCTTGAGAGATTGCCGAGCATACAATCACCGGCTGAATATTTTGTTGTATATGGTTTTCTGCGATAAATTGAATTTTTTCCCACGTTTCTCGTGAAGAGACACTTGTTCCACCAAATTTTATAATGATATGTTGCATCATGCATGCCTTGTTAAGAATGCCTTGAGAGATCAAATTAAAGTGTAGCACGTGTAGAGCAACGTTAAAAAGCGTAAAAAGCCATGATTATGGACTATACTCAAAGCAGTTTTCCATGAATAGAGGTCACCGTTTATGCATAAAAAAGAACATGATGAGATTTTCCAATTGTCAGAAAGGCTTATCAAAGCACAGAAGCCGATTAGAATTCTTGATGCTATCAAATGGCCGGAACAGGTGAAATACGATTTTTTTAAAAATAACGCTAAAATTTTGCCAAATATCGATAAAGACTATTATGAATCGTTTCCTTTGCCGTTTGATGTGGAGCAAAAAATTGATGAGTTTTATGGAATTATTCATGATTCTCGAAATTTGCTGGGCCAGTACTCAACCATCAATAGTTTGATTGAGCAAAGAGCACTCGATTATATTGAAGCCGTACGTATGCTTGATGCTAGAGGGACTCCGAAATTCTCTAAAATTGCCAAACGTTTGTATGGTAGCCCAGACGATGTTTTTTATGTTAATGGGCCAAAGCTTACTGAATTAGGTAACTTGCTTGGAGATGCTTTAAAAGATTTAGTTGTAGACTTATCGACTGAGCTGGATGCAAAGCGCTATAGCGCAGAAATGGCCTTGGATAAATTAAAATTATCGCTGGGTCGTTATTTTTTAGATGATAACCTGGTGACGGTTAAAATTGATGACATGATCATTGCCGATGCGGCTGCGGGGGCAGACTATATTAAGCTGAATACACATGCTCAGTTTAGTGATCGAGATCTTAAATACCTAGAAGTTCATGAAGGTTGGGTTCATGTGGGTACGACACTTAATGGACGTGCTCAGCCCTATTGTTCATTTTTATCGATTGGTCCACCTTGTTCAACCGTGACTCAAGAAGGTTTAGCGGTGATTATGGAGCTTTTTAGTTTTAATTCTTCACCCGCAAGGCTGCTTAAAATAACGAATCGAATTAAAGCGATCGATCTTGCTGAAAATGGGGCAAATTTTTTAGATGTTTATCAGTTTTTTTTAGAACAGTTTGACTCAGCAGAACTGGCTTATAATGCTTCTGTACGTGTTTTCAGAGGAAGCACGCCCGTTTTGGGGCCATTTACTAAAGATCTATCGTATATTCGAGGTTTTATTCTTATTTATAATTATTTACGATTATCAGCTAAGAATAATTTAATTAAAAATGCACAATTGCTTTTTTGTGGCAAAGTGATGATTCATGAGTTGAAATATCTGTCTCAACTTTTAGAGCAAGGGATTATTTTACCACCTAAATATCTACCGCCACAGTTTGGTGATTTAGCGTCGTTAAGCTCATGGATGAGTATGTCATTGTTTTTAAATAAATTTGATTTGGTCGCTTTAGAAAAAAGTTATGATTTATTTTAATGCGTCACGAGGTTGCATTTACCAAAGCTTATTGTATGATGATGAGCCCTGTTTTGATGAGGTAAGTGCGCAGCATGATAAAACACGTTTTATGCCTGGTTTCGTTGTCTGTCACGGTGAGTACCTGCTCTTATGCCGGCGGTTTTTCATTGTATACCGAAGGAAGTGTTTCTGAACTCAGTGTTTTTGCAGCAGGATCGGCCGCAGAAGCGCCGGATGCTTCCATTGGTTGGTATAATCCCGCGGGTTTGGTGTTGATTAAAAATAATCAGGCTTTAATCAGTGGTGTGGGTGTTTTTCCTCGGACGATGCTAACAGGTACAAGTACGTTTACGACAACCGATGAATTCATCGATATACCCCCGTATAAGCAATCTTTTACAAATTTAAGAGGCGGACGTCAGGCGGGAGTACCTGCATTACACTTTGCGCATCCTTTGGGTGAGCGTGCAACGTTTGGGCTTAGTGTGGTGGCTCCGTTTGGTTTAGGCAGTGATTGGGGTAGGACCTCGCCCGTGCGTTATTCAGCCACACTCACCAGTCTCGAAACGATTGATCTAGCGCCTCAGATGGGAGCTTATCTCACCGATAATCTATCGATTGGTTTAGGTCTTGATATCCAATTCGCTCGCGTGACGTTTAATGCCGTGGCTGGTTCTCCTGCAGCGATGCAATATCTCCAGTCGTTAGGCTATGAGGTTGATGCAACCACGCTCGACTCAACCAGTGACAATCAGGGTAATTCCATGGGCGTTGGTTTTCATGGCGGTGTGCTTGCTTTTTTCAATGATAAACACACACGTGTGGGTTTAAATTATCAATCTGAAGTGCAGCATCGTTTTGAAGGCGAGAGTATTTTAACGGGGCGTTTGGCTGATATTAATCTTACCGATCCAAATACTGTTTATGAAACCCATGGCTTAATCACCAACGATGTGAATTTGCCGAGAATTGTCACGTTAAGTGGTTATCATGAGGTGAATCCGCAATGGACGCTGCTGGGGTCTGTTGTATACACCGGTTGGAGCTCGTTTAAAGCAACAGAATTACAAAATGTTGCGGGTTATTCGGCTGAGTTGGGTATTCAGGTACCGTTGAACGTTGTTTCACATGATAATTATCGCGATGCTTGGCGTTTTGCGCTGGGTAGTACATATGCTGTGAACGATCGCTGGGTATTACGTGCGGGTGTGGGTACCGATGAAACACCGACGGTATATGCCGAGCGCAGCGTACGTCTTCCCGATACCAATCGGTGGGCTGTTGCCGTAGGTACGCATTATGAGGTGTATCCATCGGTAGCGGTGGATTTAGCTTATGTTTATCTTGCGGGCTTAGGTCGTTCACCCCTTCATAAAACTCAAGTATTAAGCGAAACATCAAGCAATCGCATTGATGCATGGGCTAAGAACACCGCTCAACTCGGCGGTGTCCAGGTGACGTGGACACCGCAAGATTAAGTGGATTTTATTCCTGATATAGCGTTGTTTCAGCAGGGCCGTTTACAATCATCGCATAGCCGCTGGCGTGCAATTCAGACGGGGTGATGATGCCCGTGCTTAAGTCCATGTAGAGCATACCGAGTTCAATCGGATGGTCTGTGTTTGCTCCTACTTTAATTAAGGCAGGGCATTTGCCATTCACCACATGACCGTAGCATGCCATGCGAACAGAGGCCCAAAGGACTTTGCCATCGCTGTGCGCTTTGGTTGGGTGTTGAGATGGAATCGTGCCGGCAACAAAGGCATTGGAATCTAAATCCGTGGTATTATGCGTGATCAACTGTCTTGGCGGAACAGCAAAGGCTATGGCTGAAGCGAGTCCTAAAGCGGCGGTTATGCATGCACGTGTTGTTGTTTTCATTGGTACGTCTCCTTAACTTAACACTTAACAAATAATTTTCATGATTTTACACATGTTATTATAATAAGCAACTTTTTGGTTTATTTTTGTGATAGTGAAGACGGTGTGCTAGGTGTTTTTAATGGTGTTTGTTCGTTATTAGGATCAGGTTGTTCTGGCGCTTGTTTCCAAAGGCTATAGCTGCTAACAGTTAAAGATACAGGTTCTTGCTCTAGTTCTTGGACAGGCGAATTCTGTATGTTCTTTGGAAGATCAAGCCTGAGAAGCCCTAATTTTTCTTCATGCGCTGTTATGATAGCCAGGCCCTCTGTTTTGTACTGCTCAAGATCTTGCGCGTGTTGTTTTTCATTAAAGTAAATTTCATGGGCGCTTATGCCTCCAAAACAAATAAGGGCTGCACCGATGACCAGTAGAGCAATAGAAATCGGAGGAAGTGGGCTCGTAATCAGTGCTAATCCAAGGATAAGGCCTACGGTTATGCCGGTGATTACACCGTATCCTAGGCTTTTATAATTTCGTTCGAAAAAATTGCTTGCAAGGGGATTGTGACGTGCAGCTAGGTCCGCATTTTTTTGGTCATCTAACCTTTTTTTAGCTTCTTTGTATTCTCTTGCCCAGGCGTTGTTGTTTAAAAATCTATCAATGTTTTGATGGGTGTGAATTTCTTCTTTTATTTCATCGGCAATTTCCGTGAATCTATGAGAGTATTCGGGTTTATATAAGTGCTCTTCTGCTAACATATATATATCAGCATATAATTCAGACGCTTGTTTTAGTTTTTCTCTTTCTTCGTCAGATAAATCCAATAGCCCTAAAAGCGCGTGTACATGTGGCTCGAACATATCGGTTTTAAAACAATTGATACCATCTTCCGTTACTTTATTCAACCAGACGGTCCTTAACGCTTCGTTATGGAGTTCATCAGCTAAGCTAAATATAATATCCAATTGCGCTTGTTTTCTATCACGATCATCGAGATTTTGGTTGGGTATTAATCGTGTGTTTAATTCAGCGAGGTAGCTTATATTCACTGAACCATCTGTGTTAAAAATACCTTTCATTAAATCAGCAATTGTATCATTGCAGATTGCCGCTTTTAATTCTGCTTCAATCGAATCTAAATTATCCATGGATACGGTCGATTGAGCTTCTGAAGTCACAAAATGGGGTGTTGCTAACACGGTAACTGCTCGATTTTCTGGCGGGGCTGTGGTGTTTTGTATGGTGGCTAGAATCCAGCCTGGGTATTCACCGGTAGGGTCTGTAAGCAAAGAACATCCAGCAAGTTGACCGTAATCATTGATGTAAATAAAACCCATGGCCTTGAGTAATTGTTCCCCATTATCTTGATCGGGACGAGAAAAGTAGTACTTATGATAAACAATTTCTGTGATTAAACGGCCTGAATCGCTTCCTTGAGTATAATCAGGAGAAACATCAGCTGCTAAAGCAAGCTCTCCATTGAGCGTTATGACAAGTCGTTTATTTTTGATGTCTGAGACTCGGTCGTCTCCAAGGCTTAAGTAGCATACGCGATCGGTATCTTTTTCTATGGTGCTAATAATCTCTTCGGTGCTAATAATCTCTTCTTGTTCTTGCTTCGTGTTTGCTTCGTTATTTTGAGTAAAAAAAATAGATGAGGTAATACCAAATACCTCTGGTACTGCGGTGTAAGCTAAATTAAATTTTTTTATTTCTGAGGGCATAATCAATCCTCTAAATCTAAATAGTTGGTATATTTTGATATTAGAGGATTTATATTGATTAGTAAATAGCTATAATGCTATTTTAATGACCTTCTTAAGATCTTGCCAACGTTGCTTTTGGGTAAATCATCATAAAATTCCACGCGCTTCGGTATTTTATAAGCAGTCAAATGCTTACGGCAATGGGTAATCACATCGGCTTTGGTGAGCTTAGGATCGTCTTTGACAATGCAGGCTTTCACCACTTCGCCAGACGCTTCGTTGATACCCACCACGCCAACTTCGAGTACTTCAGGCATGAGGCTAATAATGTGTTCGACTTCGTTTGGGTAAACATTAAAGCCAGAGACGACAATCATGTCTTTTTTTCGGTCGACCAAATACACAAAGCCTTGTGGGTCTATTTTGGCAATATCACCGGTACGTAGATAACCATCAGGCCAAAAAACAACGCTAGATTCATCAGCGCGTTGCCAATAGCCGGGCATCACTTGTGGCCCTTTCACGCATAGCTCACCCGGTTCACCTTGCGGAAGCTCATTCCCTTCGTCGTCTCGAATGGAGATATCGGTGGAAGGTAACGGTAAGCCAATGCTGCCGTTGTAATAATCTAAATCTAGAGGGTTCATGGTCACGGCAGGGCTTGTTTCGGTTAAGCCATAGGCTTCAACGATATGAACGTGGGTTTTGGCATGCCATTGCTCGGCCACGTTTTTTTGTAAAGCCATGCCGCCAGAAAGCACAAATCTTAATTTTGAAAAATCAATATCACCAAATTTGGGGTGATGGAGCAGGGCATTAAACAACGTGTTTACGCCGGTAAGGGCAGTAAAGCCGCTGGATTTGATGCTATTAATAAAACGCGGAAGGTCGCGTGGGTTGGTGATTAAAATATTGGTTGCCCCGGCTTTTAAAAACGTGAGACAGTTCGCGGTGAGCGAAAAGATATGATAAAGCGGCAAAGCGGTGACAATAATATCATCTTGATTGATACCCAGCGGCGAGACCCAAGCCGATGCTTGTAAGACGTTGGAAATTAAGTTGCCATGCGTTAAAACCGCACCTTTTGATATTCCTGTGGTACCCCCGGTGTATTGAAGAAATGCGATATTTTCGTGCTGCAGTGTTACGGGTGTAAACGGTTTTTTCTTGCCTTGTTGCAGTACTTGGCGAAAGCTTAGGGCCTGTGGAATATCGTAGGCAGGGACTTGCTTTTGAACGTGTTTGAGAATGGCGTTCACGGCAACACGCTTGATGCACGATAAAACATCGCCCACTTCTGTTACAATAATGTGTTTAATCGTAGGAGTTTTTGGTAGAGCTTTTTCAACCGTATGGGCAAAATTAGCCAAAACGATGATGGCCTCAGCGCGAGCATCGCTGATTTGATGGCTGACTTCGTCTGCGGTATAGAGGGGGTTGGTGTTGACCACGACATAACCCGCACGCAAAATCGCGAAAAGCGCGATAGGGTATTGCAGAACATTGGGTAACATAATCGCAACACGTGCACCTTGTGTGAGCCCTAGGCTTTGCAAGTAGGCTGAAAAATTGCGACTTAAGGTATCGAGTTCGGCATAACTCAGCTTATGGCCTAAGTTGATGTAGGCTGTACGGTGTTTGTGTTGACGGCAAGCCGTTTCAAAAAGGTCGATCAGAGAAGCGTAGGTATGCGTATCGATGCTAGATGGAACACCATCCGGGTATTGCTTCAGCCACAATTTATCCACGTTGTTGACCTGTTGTTAAGAATACGTGCGTGCTAGTATAAACAAAAAAGAGGCGGATGGATATTGGTGTTATGACAGATAATATGTTGAAATTACAGGCATTTAAGTTAAAGGGTCGCTTATACACGTTGACGGTGCTTCAGGTTCTGGATACATCAACTGCGGCAATTGATGAACAATTAAAAGAGTTGATCAAAAAGGCTCCTAGATTGTTTGATTCAGCGCCGATTGTTTTAGATTTATCGATGGTCAAAGAAGCCGATGCCGATTTAGCCGTATTAAGTCATTGCATTCGACAGCATGGTTTATTACCGATTGCGGTGCAGGGTGGCAGCGAATTATTACGAACACGTGCGCGCGAACACGGCTTAGCGGCGTTACGTGCTTCTGCTTCACAAGATAAACAGGTGGGCGAAAAACTGAGTAATCAGGATGTAAAGCCCGTCGCAACACCAACAACCAAGCTTGTGACCACGCCCGTGCGGTCAGGGCAGCAGGTGGTCAGTACCGGCGATCTGATTATTACAGCCTCGGTGAGCCCGGGTTCGGAATTACTCGCAGAAGGCAATATTCATGTGTACGGTACATTACGAGGCCGTGCGCTTGCTGGGATTTCGGGAGACGAAAACGCACGTATTTTTTGTCAGGCGTTTGAGCCTGAATTGATTGCCATTGCAGGCGTGTACCGCTTGCCCGAAACCCTGGAGCCATCAACTAAACCTTGCCAAATGCGGTTGAAATGTGACCGAATTGAACTTGAGTATTTATAAAGTGAACGAAGCGGTTTTTATTTCGGATCTGCATTTGGATCCCAATATTCCTGAAATTTCGAAGCGTTTTGATGAATTTTTAGCATGGGCTGCGTCCCAAACTCGCGCCTTGTATATTTTAGGTGATTTTTTTCATGCGTGGGCGGGGGATGACACATCGAATGCATGGAGTGATGCGATTGCCGATCAATTAGCGAAACTGCATGAGCAGGGTGTTGCGGTTTATTTGATGTGCGGTAATCGCGATTTTTTATTAGGTTCTGCGTTTGCTCGGCGCGCATCGAGTGTATTACTGGATGAACCGGCCTTCATAGAACTTGGCGGTATACGTGTGATGTTAACGCATGGCGATCGTTATTGTACACAAGATAAGGCGCATCAAAGGTTTCGGCGTTTGACCCGTAACCGGTGGTTTTCTAGATTGTTTTTAAAATTGCCTCGGCGTATTCGCCAACGTATGGTTGCCGGTGTACGTGCTCACAGCGAGCATAATCCACGAAAACAACCGGATATCATGGATGTGGTGCCCGCAGCCTTGATGCGTGATTTAAAACAGCATCAAATCAACATCATGGTGCATGGTCATACACACAGGCCTGGTTTAACATCGCATGAAGATGATGGCCAAGTGTATCAACACTATGTTTTGAGTGATTGGGATGCCGCTCCTACAATTTTGTGTTATAATGAATCAACGGGTTTTTGTTTTAAACTTTTTAATGGGGAATAATGATGCCTAGAAATCCAAATCCGAAGCAAGATCTAATCGACATGTATGGCACGGAGTTGAAGAACTTTGACAAAGAAATGAAAGAAAAAATCAAGGAAAATGAACGTATTAAAGAGCATAATGATTTGATAAAAGCGAATGATGCTCAGGAAGCAGCAAGACAAGCTAAGGCAACAGAAGCTCATGAAACGAAAGTGGATAAGCGTTTTCGTAAAAGTGACGAAAAGTCAAAGCTCTTTGCCGATAAAATTAAAGGCATGAAAGATACCGGACTGAAGACCTATGAAACTCTTGCGTCGTCGTTGGGAGAAATTGCTGGGCTTTCACTGGTTTTTTCAAAATCGATACATGCGGATATATGGGCTTATTTGACGGGTCCTATGATGGACAAGGCGATGAGTGCGCTTAGTTTGGCGGTCGCTGCAAGTCAATTGCGCAAAGAAGCTGAAGAGAAGGAGATTCCGCTTGATTTTTTGGAAAGACCACCGCTGGATATGGTTGACGTTGTGGATGGCGCTCTGAGGTTTGAAAACTTTGAAGACAATCAGGCACTCATTGACCAAGGGATTCCTCAAGATTTTTTACATAAAGCTGATATTGCTAATCGGGCTGCGGTGAATTTTTTAATACGCGACGCGGGATACGGGTACAATTCAGCCGAAGGACATTTTTATAAGCACGATGAGGCAGGAAATATTAAAAAATTAGAGCAAGAGGATTTGAATGATGTTCTAAACTCTGCCAATTTAAAAGTTCAAGTAGAAAAGGCCATGAAAGATATGGGGCTTGAGAATGAAGCCACGCCCGAGTCTGGGATGAGGCCGTAGATTTTTTAAGCATATTTATAGGAAGCATCTGTGTTACGAGTTTTAGGTATTGAATCTTCTTGCGATGAAACAGGCGTTGCCCTGTATTCATCGGAAGAAGGCTTATTAGCGCAAGCCTTGCATTCGCAAGTGGCGGTTCATCGTGAATTTGGGGGCGTTGTTCCCGAACTTGCTTCACGTAATCATGTCCAGCATATTGTGCCTTTGGTGGACTCTGTGTTGACTAAGGCGGGGCTCAATAAAACCGATATTGATGCGGTGGCTTACACAGCCGGTCCTGGGCTCGTGGGTGCCTTGTTGGTGGGGGCGTCGTTTGCCAAAAGTTTAAGCTTTGCTTTAAATATTCCGGCCATCGCTGTGCATCATCTTGAAGCGCATTTATTAGCGGCAAAATTAGATTCCCCAGACTTAGAATTTCCGTTTACCGCACTGCTTGTATCCGGTGGGCATACGCAATTATTTGAAGCGCGTAGCTTAGGTAATTATGCGTTATTAGGCGAGACGTTGGATGATGCGGTAGGCGAGGCGTTCGATAAAACCGCCAAACTCATGGGCTTGGCCTACCCTGGCGGGCCACTGCTGGCAAAGCTTGCGGATGTCGCAGATGAACAAGCTTGTTCTGAGATGCCGGCGTTTCCGCGACCGATGTTGAATCGCCCGGGTTTTGATTTTAGTTTTAGTGGGCTCAAAACCCATGCCATGATGGCTTGGCGTCGTAGCGCGCAAGATGATCCGAGTCGTGTGATGATTGCCAGAGCTTTTCAAGATGCGGTGATTGAAACCCTGGTGACCAAATGCATGCGGGCACTTGATCACACAGGTGGCCAGCGTTTGGTGGTTGCGGGTGGCGTGGGCGCCAATCGTGCCTTACGTCAAGCGCTTAACGTTGCCATGCAGGCACGTGGCGGCCAAGTTTACTTTCCACGACCTGAATATTGCACTGATAACGGCGCTATGGTGGCTTATACGGGCTGTTTGCATCTTTTAGAGGGTAGACAGCCCGATCATGATGATGCGGTGGAGGTGCGCGCGCGTTGGCCTCTTATGATTTAATTTTAGGCTCGTTGCCTTCGCGCAGACGTGTAATATTGTTACGGTGTTGATAAATAACGATGAGCGCAATCATCAAGAAAGGTATGAACGCATGTTTGCCGTTCGGTTGTATCAACGGAGCAAGCGAAACGGCAATCATGGATGCTAACGACGCGTAACGACTAAAATAGGCAACCAGCATCCAGATGATGGTCACGATTAAGCCCAGTAAAGGTTGAAAACCATATAAAACACCCAGCGTTGTGGCCACGCCTTTTCCGCCTTTAAATTCAAAAAACACAGGGTAAACATGCCCAAGCACGGCAGCAAGACCAACCAGGCCTTGGGTAAACGGACCAAAATTTAGCATATTAGCGAGCCAAACCGCTAACAGTCCTTTTAAGAAATCACCGAATAAAACCATGGCTCCGTATTTTTTTCCGGAAATACGCAGCACGTTGGTCGCGCCAGGATTATTTGAGCCTGACGTGCGTGGATCGGGTAGATTAAAAAGTTGGCAAACAATCACGGCGGAGCATAAAGAACCCAGGATATAGGCAATACCAAGGCAAATCAGTAAGAGAATAAGCGTGAACATAAGTACCCCAATTAGATAAATAAATAAAATAAAAAATAAGCCCGTAGTATGAGCTTGATGCGCTTTTATGGCAAGAATAAGCTTTGCAGATCATTCGTAAATCGACGTCCTAAAGGCGTAATCTGCCAGTGATTAGATGCTAATATTAAAAAACCCTGTGCCTCGGCTTGTTGAAGTAGTGGCATGAGCGTAGCGATATCAAGGCCGGTATGCTCGGTGAAGAGTGTGTGGGGAATGGCTTGTTCCAGTCGTGTAGTGTTCAACATAAATTCAAAAATAAGATCAGCAGCTGTCACAAGTTTTTTTGATGAGATAAAGGCCTTATCATGATTCATGTAATCTTTGGGCTGACGAGGTTTTTGTGTACGATAAATTTGCGTTAAATCAGCGGAAGATAATTTACCGTGTGCACCCGCACCTATCCCATAGTAATCACCAAATGTCCAGTAATTGAGATTATGCTGAGCGGGCTTATTGGGTGTACAAAATGCAGATATTTCATATTTTGTATACTGATGTTCAGCTAAATAATCATGACCGGCTTGTTCTAAGTCAGCCAGTGCGTCATCGTCAGGTAAAATCGGCGGTTTTTTATAAAAGACGGTATTGGGTTCTAGGGTGAGTTGATACCATGAGAGATGTTCAGGAGCGTAGCTTAACGCCGTTTTAAGATCGGTGAGGCCTTCTTCAAGCGATTGACCGGGGAGACCATGCATAAGATCCAAATTAATATTGTCAAATCCTGCGGCTCGGGCTTGAATGATGGCGTGATGCGCTTCTTTATCATCATGAACGCGTCCGAGGGCTTTTAAATGCAGCGGATTAAAGCTTTGTATGCCAATCGATAGGCGGTTGATGCCAAGTTTTCGATAACCCGAAAAACGTGCTTGTTCGACACTGCCGGGGTTGGCTTCAAGCGTAATTTCGATGTTAGCTTCAAAATCTAGGCGTTGGTGAAGGCCTTCGAACAGTATGGCATAAGCTTGCTCAGAAAGCAGGCTGGGTGTTCCACCGCCGATAAAAATAGAATGAATAAGACGCGCTGCTGGAAAAAGACTTAGATCATGATCAAGATCGTTGAGTAAGGTTTGAATGTAGCGTATTTCGGGTAACACAGCAGGACTTTTGTGTGAATTAAAATCGCAGTAAGGGCACTTTTGAATACACCAAGGCATGTGAATGTAGAGCGATAAAGGGATCATAAAAAAGTTTGGCCAAATGATTTGATAAACGGATGATATCATGCCATCATTTTGGTCACAAAATTGATGAGGATATAATACATGAATAAACGCGTCAGAGTTGCGATTACAGGTGCTGCTGGACAAATCGGCTATGCTTTATTATTTAGAATTGCTTCAGGGCAGTTATTTGGTGATGATACCGATGTTGAGTTGCATTTGCTTGAATTACCTCACGCCTTGCCAGCACTTAAAGGTGTGGCGATGGAGCTTGAAGATTGTGCATTTCCTCGCTTGAAAAATGTTGTGTGTACATCAAGCCTGAAAGAAGTCATGAATGATGTTAATTGGGCTTTTTTGGTCGGTTCGGTACCGCGCAAGCAAGGCATGGAACGTGCTGATTTATTGCAAATAAACGGTGAAATCTTTATTGAACAAGGTCGTGCAATCAATGATTATGCGAGCAAAGATGTGCGTGTGTTTGTTGTTGGTAACCCATGCAATACCAATGCTTTGATTGCAAAACATCATGCGAGAGATGTGCCAGCTGAGCGCTTTTATGCCATGACAACGCTCGATGAGTTACGTGCGCGCAATCAATTAGCTAAAAAAGCCGATGTAGATGTGACTGATGTGTCTCAAATGACGATTTGGGGTAATCATTCAGCAACCCAATTTCCTGATTTTTCTCATGCAAAAATTAATGGCTTGCCGGTGACGTCGGTGATTGATGATGAAATTTGGCTTAAAGAAACGTTTGTTTCTATTATTCAACAACGTGGCGCGGCAGTAATCAAAGAGCGCGGCGCATCGTCTGCTGCTTCGGCTGCGAATGCCATCATTCGTGGTGTTCAGAATTTAATTACAGATACACCGAAAGGAGAATCGTTTTCGATGGTCTTAAGTTCACAGGGTGAATACGGGGTCGACGAAGGTTTAATGTTCTCGTTCCCATGTCGTCGTGAGTCGCATACACTGGAGCGTGTTGCGGTTGCAGGCATAAAGCACGCACGCTTATATTCTGAAGAAGGTATTCGTGTGATTCATGACTTAGAATTCAATGCGTATGCACAAGAAAAATTTGATGCAACACTGGCTGAATTACGCGCTGAGCGTGAAGCCGTGAAAGCGTTGGGTTTATTGAAATAAAATTTAGTTTAAGCTTAAATATATGGGGTCAGATCTGGCCCCATTTTATGCTGAAAAAGTGTTTAAAAAAGTGTTTAAAAGACCTATATATTTAAGATAAGCAAATAAGCCATCATGATCGCAAGGAGCGGAAAATGAAAGTGCGCGTAAGAAAAAAATTATTGTTTTTATCGATAATTATTACGTTTTTTATGATGGTGAATCTAGCCTTATTGACGACTTTGCAGAGTGAAAATAAAACACTCCAAACCGTTCTGATTGATTTTAGAAATGTATCCAGAGATCTTTATGAATTGCATCGTTCAATGCTCAATATGACGAACGCTGATCATACCTTTATTATCACAGGAGATATCTCGTTTTTAAAGCAGTTTATGCAGTCATCCAAAGACTTTAAAGCTAATATTTATTCGCTCAAGCAAAGTGTTATTTCTCTACCTTTGGCCTATAAAATGTTGGAAGAAATCGAAGTGATATTTTTGAGGTGGTTGGATATATCTTATCCCGATCTTAACGATGATCAAAAAACCTTGGCATCAGCAACCCAAATTCGTGAAGCCTTGAATGAAAGTGTTCGTATCAAGGCGATAGCTGAAATGACGATATTGCTTGTTCAGATCAAAGAGCGATGGTATGCACATGTTGTTGAAGTTGTGGCTAAAGTGAATAGTAAAGCTTGGCTTATCGAAGTCAGAAGCATCGCGATGACGCTAGGAGCCGTTATCTTTTTGATTGTATTCTCTTTTTGGATTTCAAGTGGCCTTGTGGTTAGGCCACCGAAAGCTTCTTCATAATGGGTAGGGTGTTACGTTTTTTGAAACAAAACTAACGCCCATTCACCTTGAGTATGTGTATCAAGATGTGACCACTCGGGTGATAGGTACGTTTGGATGAGTTGCTCTACTTGTGTTGTGAGTACGCCGGATAGCACTAAAATGCCTTGGTGGTTGAGCAGTGTTTGAAAGCGGGATTCGAGTGTTAATAGTGGCGCAAGTAAAATATTCGCGAGCAGTATATCCACGGGTTGTGTGAGTTTTTCTGGTCTTGATAGTGTTAATTTTTCATGAGGTATGTGATTTTTTTCGGCATTATTTTGCGTTGCGATTAACGCTTGTTCGTCGAGATCAACGGCGTCCACATGATGTGCACCCAGTTTTAAGGCTGCAAGCGCTAAAATACCGGAGCCACATCCGTAATCAATCACGGTTTTAGCTTCAAGATCTGCGTGTGCCAGCCAGGTGAGACAGAGGGCTGTGGTGGGGTGGGTGCCTGTACCAAATGCTAAACCTGGATCGAGCATGAGGTTAATGGCATCAGCCTGAGGGGGTGTGTGCCATGAGGGGCATACCCATAAGCGTTCACCAAACGGCTGAGGCTTTATATCGTCAAGACATGTTCGTACCCAATCTTGCTCGGGGATATCGTGTATTGTATGGGTGAGCTCGGGATAGTCGGAAGCGATGGCGCTCCAAGCAGCTTGTGCATCGCTCGCATCAGAAAAAAGTGCTTGAATAATCGATGTCGGCCAAAGAGGGGTTTCGCCTGGGCCTGGTTCAAGAATGGGATCATCATGTTGATCGACGACGGTTACTGATAAAGCGCCTTGGTCTTCAAGGCGCTCACTGATACGTTCAACGTCATAAGACGTGCAAGGTTTTATATGGAGTTCAAACACCGTATGATCCTGTTTTAAGCTTTAATTTTTAAGCAATTGCTCAAGATAATGAATATTCGTTTGTCCTTGAATAAAGCCTTTGTCGTTTAAAAGCCGTCGATGCAAGTCAAGGTTGGTACGAATGCCATCGATAATGATTTCATCCAGTGCACCACGCAAACGAGCACAAGCTTCTTCACGTGTTTTTCCATAACTGATGAGTTTTCCTACCATGGAATCATAGTGCGGCGGCACAGTGTAGCTGCTATAAAGATGAGAATCAAAACGAATGCCGGGGCCACCAGGTTGATGCAAATGGTCAATTTTTCCAGGTGATGGCATAAAAGTTTTCGAATCTTCCGCATTAATACGGCACTCAATGGCATGGCCTTGAATTTTAATATCATCTTGCGTATAGCCGAGTGGTAGATCGCTTGCGATTCTGATTTGCTCTTTGATGAGATCAACACCCGTAATTAATTCTGTGACTGGATGCTCAACTTGGATACGTGTGTTCATTTCGATGAAATAAAAACAACCGTTTTCGTATAAAAATTCAAACGTACCTGCACCACGGTAATTGAGTTTTTTACACGCATCCACCACGCACGCGCCCATTTTTTCACGTAACTCAGGTGTGATGCCGGGTGCAGGTGCTTCTTCAATAACTTTTTGATGACGACGTTGCATCGAGCAATCTCGTTCACCTAAGTGTATGGCTTCACCGCGACCATCCCCTAAGACTTGGAATTCAATATGGCGAGGGTTTTCTAAAAATTTTTCCATGTACACAATAGGATTATTAAACGCAGCTTTCGCTTCACTTTGTGTTAATGCAATGGCGTTGAGGAGGTTTGATTCACTGTGAACCACACGCATACCGCGGCCACCACCGCCACCCGCGGCTTTAATAATCACCGGGTAGCCAATGTCGCGGCCGAGCTGTAAATTGCGCGCATCGTCTTGGGTTAATGGGCCGTCTGAGCCAGGAACACACGGAACACCCGCTTCTTTCATCGCCTGAATGGCCGATACTTTATCGCCCATGATGCGAATGGTCTCTGCGCGTGGACCAATAAAACGAAAACCACTTTGCTCAACAATTTCAGCAAAATCAGCATTTTCAGATAAAAAGCCATAGCCTGGATGAATAGCAACCGCATCGGTAATTTCTGCTGCTGAAATAATGGCAGGGATATTTAAATAGCTTTTTTGTGAAGCTGCAGGGCCGATGCATACGGTTTCGTCTGCCAGACGTACGTGAAGCAGATCTTTATCGGCTTCTGAGTGAACCGCTACGGTTTGGATCCCCATTTCTTTGCAAGCACGCAAAATACGTAGTGCAATTTCACCACGGTTTGCGATTAAAATTTTACTTAGCATGTGTTGTTCTCCCTACTCAATGATGAAGAGTCGATCGCCGTATTCGATTGGATCTCCGTTCTTGAATAAGATAGCTTTAATCACACCACTGCGATCCGCTTCAACTTCATTGAACATTTTCATGGCTTCGATAATACATAACGTATCACCGACAGAAACGGATTGGCCGATGCTCGCAAACGGCGGTTTTTCAGGGGAAGACGCGGCATAAAACGTTCCTACCATGGGTGATAAGACAGCATGACCGCTGGGCACAGAAGATGATTGCGCGGGTTCACTTGGTGTTACAGCCGTTGATTCAGCATGATGTTGAACAGGCGCAATGATGTGTTGAGTATGCTGAGGTGCACTTGTGCTTAAATGTCGTGTAAGACGAAGCGATTCTTCACCTTCTTTAATCTCGATTTCTGAAATGCCGGTTTCGTTTAAAAGTTCAATCAGTTTTTTTATTTTACGAATATCCATGATGAATGATTCTCACTCTGTTAATTTATGTTAATTGATGAATAATAGCATCTAAAGCTAACACATAGCCGTAGGTGCCAAGGCCTGAAATCACACCGCGCGCAATATCCGAAAAATAGGATGTATGGCGAAATGTTTCTCGTGATAACGGGTTGCTGATATGCACTTCAATAAAAGGAATATTCACAGCGAGCATGGCATCGCGAAGCGCAATGCTTGTATGCGTTAAAGCTGCTGGATTCAAAATAACAAAATCGATGTTGTCACGATGTGCCTGATGCATGGCCTCAATCATGGCTGCTTCTGCTTGATGTTGTTGAAAATCAACGGTAAGATCATGCGCTTTGGCTTGGGTGATGAGCTGTTTGTTTAAGTCATCTAAGGTTTGTTTGCCATAATGCTCCGGCTCACGCAAACCAAGTAAATTAAGATTAGGGCCATTCAGAATAAGAATTCTTCGCACAAACGTACACTTTTCAATCAATAAAAACGTATTATGACAGAATATCTTGTTATTGTCTAGATGCAAGAAGATAGCAGCATGTTAGCAGTAGATTCCAGCTAAGTTATGACTTTTTCCATAAGCTTAACCGGGTCATAACGCATGTCCACACGTCATGACCCGTAAGTGCTATGCTTGGTAGATACCCAACGCTGCCTCGCTATTTGCTTTGGCATGTTTAAGTAATGCAGCTTGAGCTGCAGGAATATTTGAAGCTTCGCCACCCCAGGCCGCAAGGCATGCTTCTTGAAGTGCTCGTCCGTAAGAGAAGCTCAGCATCCAGGGTTGATCGCCAAAATTATTGATGGCGTTCAAATGCAGGGTCGATTGCTCGGGTGTCTGACCACCGGATAGAAAATTAATGCAAGGCACGGCTGCAGGCACTTGGTTTCGAAAAACGCTTAACGTGTATTCCGCGATTTCTTCAGGTGCACTGAACGGGGTGAAATCTTTACCGGATGTGATCATGCTGGGTTTTAAAATAATACATTCAAGGGCGACTTGATGAAGAAATAAAGCATGAAATACTTCATGTAACACCAATTCGCTTGCTTCTGCGCATTGCTCAATGCTGTGATCGCCATCCATTAAAATTTCAGGCTCAACAATCGGCACAATGCCAACGTTTTGGCAGGCTGCTGCATAGCGAGCAAGGTTCTCCGCACCTGTTTTAATCGCGATAAGGCTAGGAGTAAAATCTGATATGCGATAAACATTACGCCATTTTGCAAATTTTGCCCCTTGGCGTTTAAATTCAAGTAAGCGTGCTTCGAGACCATCAAGACCTTCAGTCGTCTTTTCGCCTTCTGTGTTCGCAAGATCGACCAGCCCTTGGTCAACTTTGATGCCAGGAAGGATCCCTTGTTGTGCAAACATTTCTGGCACTGAAACACCGTCGTTGTTTTTATGGCCAAATGTTTCGGCAAATAAAATAACACCGCTGATGTAGGCATCCAGATCCGGTGTTGTTGCAAGCAGTAAGCGATAATTGCGACGGTTATTTTCGGTATTTTCTACACCGATGCTGTCAAAACGTTTTCCAATGGTACCGTTGCTCTCATCAGCAGCGAGTAAGCCTTTTCCAGCTTGGGATAAATGCTCAATGGTGCTTAATAATTCATCATGATGCATGATATGTGTTACTCCTTAACAAAATAATATAAATGCTAGCGAGAAATATATTTTTCACGCACGATACGCTGTACGCTAAACCCGCGATCTTTGAGCTGTGAAAATGCATTGTCTACCATACCAGGATTTCCACATAAGTAAACTAAGTCTTCTTCTGGATTCGGGTGCAGCGTATCAAAGGCTGTTTGAACATAGCCAGCATGCTCGTATCCACCTAATTGCGATGCATCTTCACGGCTTAACTGCGCCCGGTACGTTGCGCGAGGGGAGGCTTTAGCCCAGGCAATAAATTCTTCATGATATAAAATATCCGCACGGGTTTGCACGCCTTGCAAGATAACAACGTGCAGCTCAGGATCACGTGCTAAGCGCTGCGTAAGTTCAGGTAGCATGGCACGATAAGGTGTGATACCTGTGCTTGTGGCGAGGAATATATAACGTTTAGGATTCTCGTCTTTTAGAAGTAGACGACCGAATGGACCGGTGGTTTTTAGCGTATCGCCAGGCTTTAGATTAAATAGTACTTCTGTACCCGGGCCATGTTCTACAAAACCTGCAGCAAGTTCAATCTGACCGTTGGCACGTGGTGCATTCGCAATGCTGTAGCTGCGACGCAATGTTTTTTCATCGTGCTCAAGATGAAATGTAATAAAATGTCCTGGTGTGTATTCAAAAGGCGTGGCGGGGTTAAAGACAAAATGTTTTACTTGTGGAGAGAGCATGTAAGCCTCTTCCAAGGTGATGTCAAAGGTGTTAGCCTGCATAATAGGTGCTTTTTTGATAAATGGTGGAAGTGCTTCAATATGCACTAAAAACCATCAAATTGCAAGTGATCGAGATGATAGATTTAGATAATAGATGATAGATTATATTGATATACTCAAAAATCTTCGTGAATCGTTAGCGCCCATACAAATGATGTTGACGGGGCTTGCGTATGTGCTAGGCTTTGCTCTGATGTTGATTGCGTTCACGAAATTTCGAAAAATCGCGAATGCAGGGCATCAATCATCTTCTCAAGAAAAGCTTTTTGTCCCCGTAACGTATATGGGTATAGGGGTTGGGCTTATTTTTCTGCCTTCGTCGTTTTCTGTTTTAGCAAATACATTTTTTGGCGCGGCTAATGTGCTTGCGTATTCAGCGCCGAATGATTACACCGAGCTATCCATTATGACATTTTTTATTCAAACAGCCGGAGTGTTATGGTTTATTCGGGGCTCTATTCTACTTGCGCATGCAAGTGAGCCTGGCGTTCAACATGGCTCTAAAGGTTTGACGTTTATTTTTGCGGGTATTCTGGCGATGAATTTTGAAGCGACGTTTGAGGCGCTTAACGCGATGTTGGATTATTTTTTCTCGGTCATGGCTTCAGTTAAAGACAGCATTAACCATTGGTAGTGGTAGGTGGTTCGTCTTCTTCATCGCAAATGTTTAAGTTATTGGCTTTAGCAAAGTCTAAAATAGACTGGTACATATGGGGGCTTGATTCTTTAAGTTTTGGATCGAGTAAGACGCATTTATAGCCGTCATGATTAATGCTGGGCTGCAACATGGGTGAATAATGAATGCGGCTATTTTTAAAGCTCGCAAGCGCACCGCTCATACGTTCAGCCCAATCACTGGGGCGGAATGTTTCGCCTTCGGCCGTTACGCCTTTGATGACGATGGTTTTTCTGTTATCGCCCTTATTGTTTTTGTCATCTATTGGCTTGGTCATAGCAATCACAGGATAGTGTCAGTGTGTCGAGTATTATAGCACCGTATCGTTCATCTTATCATGTGCTCCATGGTCACGTCATTATGTGTTGTGGTAGAATTCATAACAATTGATTGATTGAACGTCACCGAGGTATTTATCATGAAACAAAAGTACAGCCGTAATGGCATTTATTTATTACCTAATTTATTTACAACTGCAAGTTTGTTTTCTGCCTTTTATTCTATTATTGCATCGTTAAAAGGGCAATATGACACCGCCGTTATGGCTATTTTTGTAGGTATGGTGATGGATGCGTTGGATGGCCGTATTGCGCGCATGACCAATACACAAACGAATTTTGGTGCCGAGTACGACAGTTTATCGGATATGGTGACGTTTGGTGTGGCGCCTTCGGTATTACTGTATAGCTGGACACTGGAGCGATTGGGTAAAATAGGTTGGCTTGCCGCGTTTATTTATACCGCGGCGGTCGCCTTGAGGCTCGCACGCTTTAATACCCAACTCGAAACGGCTGATAAATGTTATTTTCAAGGTTTAGCATGTCCTGCTGCGGCAGCTGTTGTGGCATCGTTTGTATGGGTGTGTAATTCGGGCCGTGGTGCAGGGCTTTGGACCGGTGGTCTTGCGATAGGGTTTTTATTATCGGTCGCGGCACTTATGGTCAGTAACGTGCGTTATTATAGTTTTAAAGAATTTGATCTCAAAGGTAAAGTTCCGTTTTTACATGTGCTGATGATTGTATTGATGTTTGCAGCGATTGCGATTTCACCGGCGATTATGTTGTTTATGACATCGTTGGGTTATGCGCTTTCAGGACCATTGTATACGTTATTAGGCTTGAAAAAAGCACGCGTCAAGCGTCGAAGTCTTGCACCCAAAAAGCGATCGCGTTTGTCTAAGTAAATTACTCAGCTTCACCGAATCGCTCATGGATGAGCCTGGTGAGTGCTTCCATCATGCTGTCTTCGTCTGGCCCATCTGTTTGTAACGTAAGCTCCGTGTTTTGACTCGCCGCCAGCATCATCACACCCATGATGCTTTTGCCGTTGACGTTTTGTGAGCCCTTGATGACATTAATTTGGCTTTGAAATCGACCGGCTAATGAGACGAATTTAGCTGATGCACGTGCGTGCAAGCCTAGTTTATTGATAATTGTAATTTGAATTTCTTTCATGCCGGTCAATTTATCACGCGAGGTTAAGTAAAAGCAAGGATGATTGCTAATCAGAAAAAATCCGTTACACTGTAAGTATAAGCAGTAGATTTTAACGGGTTTAATTAATAGCTGTAAGGAGTGTTTATCATGGAAATTAATTTTACAGGTCATCAAATCGACGTTACGCCAGCATTAAAAGCTTTTACAGAAGAGAAGCTAGGTAAACTGGAACGGCATTTTGATCGCATTAAGGCGATTCACGTGACGTTTAATGTAGAAAAACTCCGACAAATTGTTGATGCAACCGTTGATATTGCACGAGGCGATGTGCATGCACGTTCGGAATCAGACAATATGTATACGTCGATTGATGATCTTGTAGGAAAGTTGGATAGGCAATTGATTAAACATAAGGAAAAAATGATGAATCATCGTGAGTGATGCTTTGTTACTCATAGGCAAACGATGTTTAACAAAAAAACCCGCACAATAGCGGGTTTTTTTGTTAAAGAGAAAAAATTATTTTACTTTTTTCTCTTTGAAGATGACATGTTTACGAACAACCCAGTCATACTTTTTTAATTCCATTTTTTCAGGATGATTTCGTGGATTCTTGGTGGTGGTATAAAATACACCTGTACCAGCAGTTGATTCCATCTTTACGTTAATATTAACAGCGGCCATGGTGGCATTCCTCTTTTAATCTAAAATGAATAGCATAGGTTTTAAATTTTTTCGCCTTTCGCGCGAAGACGAGCAAGCACAGTTTGAATACCGAGTTTATCGATGATACGAAGACCTTTGGTGCTTAGTTTTAATGTAATAAAACGTGCTTCTTCTTCAATCCAAATACGGTGCCTTTGAATATTAGGAAGGAAACGTCGTTTTGTTTTATTATTGGCATGCGATACGTTATTCCCTGTGGTAGGGCGCTTACCGGTGATTTGGCATACTCGTGACATGTTGCTGCTCCAAACTGTTTTCTGAACAAATCTAATATGAGGAGCGTTTTATACCAAATAATACCGTGTGATGCAATGAATTTATGTTTTTGATTTTTGTTTACAACACGCGGAGTATGATTTTAAATACGCCAAATCTAGATTTATTATAAAGGTAGGTAAGATGCTTCGTACCATAAAAAGCTTTACGCTACGCGCAGGTCGCCTTAGCCCACGTCAATCACGCGCACTTGATTTATGGTTGCCTGATTATGCTTTACCGGTGGAAAATAAGCCTTGGAATTTAGCTGATTTTTTTGGGCGTCGGGCTGAAACGGTTGTTGAAATTGGCTTTGGTATGGGCGCATCGTTAGTTGAGATGGCGCAAGCACGACCGGATATTAATTTTTTAGGCATTGAGGTGCATCGGGCAGGGGTTGGCAGCTTAGTTGCTGACTTGCATGATTTGGGTATAACCAACGTTCGCGTTGTTGCTCATGATGCTGTGGAGGTGTTTAACACGTGTTTAAGCCCTGAAAGCATTGATGGTGTGCAAATATTTTTTCCCGATCCATGGCATAAAGTGCGTCATCATAAACGACGTTTAATTCAAACCAATTTTGTACGCGTGTTGCTTCAAGCGATTAAGATCGGTGGTTTTGTTCATTGTGCAACCGATTGGGAAGATTATGCACATCAGATGCTTGCGGTGCTATCAGAAGAGCCAAAATTAGTAAATCAAGATGTTCATGCATCGTTTTATCCACGTCCTGAAAGGCGCCCACTCACGAAGTTTGAGGCACGAGGACAGCGTTTAGGTCATGGGACGTGGGATTTGATGTTCACACGAATTATTTAGGAATGACTTGCGTCCAGTCATGAACATCCCTAAAATCCTATTTCTATAATTTTTTTAGCAATGCTTGGAGTTGGTTATGGGATGGAATGGGCCTGATAAAGGTAAAGATCCGTGGCGTTCGAAAGATCAGCCACCTGATTTGGACGAAGCGCTCAAGCAATTGCAAGCAAAGTTGAAGAAATTATTTTCAAATGGCAAGCCTAAGCCAAGTGGGCCTTCAAGCAATCATCGTTCTAATAAAAATAGTTCTGGAGGCGGTGTTGGAGCAGGTCTTTCGGATGGTGGGCCCATGTTTTTTATGTTGCTCGCTGCCGCGGCTGTTGTGTTATGGGCTTTAGCCGGTATTTTTATTGTTGATCCAGCTGAAAAAGCGGCTATTTTGCGTTTTGGGCGCTATGTTGAAACCGTTGGACCTGGACCGCATTGGATTCCTCGTGGAATTAGCTCCAAAATTGTTGTGAATGTTGATCGAATTTTAGATTATTCGTATGCCGCACAAATGCTTACACGTGATGAAAATCTGGTGTCGGTGGCTCTGGTGGTCCAATACCAAATTGCTGATTTAGAAGATTATTTATTTAGTGTAGCTGATCCGATTGATAGCTTGAAGCAGGCGACATCGAGCGCGCTTCGACAAGTGGTGGGCACCACCAGTCTTGATCAAATTATTACGGAAGGCCGCGAACTGTGGGGCAGTAATGTTCGCGAATCGCTGATCAGTATTTTAGAAAGTTATAAAACGGGTATTAAAGTTGTCAACGTTTCCCCACAACCTGCGCGTGCGCCAGAAAACGTACAAGATGCTTTTGATGATGCGATTAAAGCTCAAGAAGATGAAAAGCGCTTTAAAGAGCAAGCGCGGGCGTATGAAGCACGTGTGGTGCCTATCGCAGAAGGGAATGCCAAGCGTATTATGGCCGAGGCGAAAGCAGGTGCTGAGCAATCGGTGTTGCAGGCAAAAGGTGCCGTGGCTGAATTTTTAGCGCTGCTTCCCGAGTACCTCCGTGCGCCTCAGGTTATGTCGCAGCGCTTGTACTTAGATACGATGCAGCGCGTCTTAAGCCGTAGCAGCACGATTGTTGTGGATGGAAAAGCCGGAAACCTCTTATATTTACCGCTCGATAAGCTTGGTTCAAATAGAGCACAATCAAATACACATGAAGAGGTTGTGGCGCTCAGTCAGGAAGATGCGGCGAATCGCGCTTCCGACGGTCTCGATCTATTGAATGGTCGTGAAACGACAAGGCCGACACAGCGTTCAGGGAGAGCAGGTGAATGAAAAATACTAAATTAACAGGTATAATAATCGCATTTTTTGCCTTGTTCGTGTTGATGGGGTCGTTGTTTACCGTGACACAAGGTCAAAAAGGTATTTTGTTACGTCTGGGGCGCTTGGTTCAAGACGCATCGACAGAGCAGGTTAAAGTACTTTTACCTGGGCTGCATTTTAAAATGCCATTTATTGAATCCGTACGTATTTTTGATACACGTATTCAAACCTTGGATATTAAATCTTCACGGATTGTGACCAAAGAAAAGAAAGATGTGCTTGTCGATTATTATGTCAAATGGCGTATTTTAGATTTGGCCGGTTATTTTAAATCAACAGGCGGGAATGCATTTAAAGCGGAAACGTTGTTAGAACAACAATTGAATACATCATTACGGGCTCAATTTGGACGTCGTACCATATCAGACGTGGTTTCGGGTGGGCGCGATGATGTGATGGATGTGCTGCGCGAACAAGCTGAAAAAGAGGCGAGTAAATTAGGGATACATGTGGTTGATGTGCGCATTAAAGGTATTGAGTTGCCTGCAAATACGAGTAATGCAATTTATCAGCGTATGCGCGCCGACATGAAAAAAATTGCTAATCGACATCGCGCCGATGGACAAGCTACGGCTGAGGCTATTCAAGCCGATGCTGATGCAAAAGTTACGGTGACGTTGGCAACTGCACGTAGTGAGGGTGAGCAATTGCGTGCGCAGGGGCAAGCGAAAGCCGCAGCGATTTATTCGGAAGCGTTTGAGAAAAATCAGAAGTTTTTTGATTTTTATCGCAGTTTGCAAGCGTATGAAGAAAGTTTTAAGAACAAAGATAGTATGCTGGTTTTGGATCAAAGCAGCGCTTTCTTTGATTATTTTAAACACGGTTTAGCGGGTTCGCATGACGCTATGCCTAAACCAAATTTAGTTAAAAAAATGGGGTAAGTACGCATGTCAGGTAAACGCGTGGTGGTTTTAGGGACGCATTGGGGTGATGAAGGGAAAGGTAAGGTTGTTGACTGGTTAACGCAGCATGCAGAAGCGGTTGTACGTTATCAAGGTGGACATAATGCAGGTCATACTTTAAAAATCAAAGGTGAGCAAACGGTTTTACGTTTGATTCCTTCAGGTATTTTGCACGAAGGTGTTAAGTGTTATATCGGAAACGGTGTAGTTTTGGCGCCCGATGCGTTGATAGCCGAACTGAAAGAGCTGGAAGACAAAGGCTTGGATGTACGGTCACGCTTGTTTATCAGTCCTGCATGTACGCTTATTTTGCCGTCCCATGTTGCTTTAGACAAAGCGCGTGAGGCACAAAGTGGTCGTTTAGCGATTGGTACCACTGGTCGAGGTATTGGTCCTGCGTATGAAGATAAAGTCGCTCGACGTGCATTACGCGTGAGTGATTTATTACATCCGGAGCGCTTTCTTGCCAAGCTCACGAAGCTGATGGAATACCATAATTTTCTGTTGAAAGACTATTATCATCAAGCGCCTGTTGCGCTGGATGAGGTGTTAAAGGCCTCTAAACAATGGGCTGATGTAATAACACCGATGGTGCGTGATGTAGCCGCCGATGTGCAAACACATGCACGAGCCGGCGATAATATGCTATTTGAAGGCGCTCAAGGTGTGTTCTTAGATATCGACCATGGAACCTATCCGTTTGTTACTTCGTCAAATACGTGTGCTGGCGGTGTAAGTACGGGGTCCGGCATGGGTCCACGTCAGTTGGATTATATCTTAGGAATCACCAAAGCCTATACCACACGTGTGGGTGGTGGTCCGTTTCCAACCGAATTGCATGATGATGTGGGTAAGTTTTTAGCTTCGCGCGGTAAAGAATTTGGTGCCGTGACCGGTCGACCACGACGTTGCGGTTGGTTTGATGCCGTGTTGTTACGACGCTCGATAGAGTTGAACAGCATCTCAGGTTTATGTTTAACCAAGCTCGATGTTTTAGATGGCTTAGAGACGATTCGTATTGCCGTCGCCTATAAAGATAAAGCCGGCAATATTTTGGAATATCCACCACAAGCTGCCGAAGATTATGATGACATGGAGCCTGTGTATGAAGACGTACCGGGTTGGTCGGAATCGACGGAAGATTGTACGTCGATAGAAACTTTACCTGAACATGCGCGTGCGTATGTGCGTCGACTCGAAGCGTTATTGGGTGTGCCGATTGATTTGTTATCCACAGGACCTGAGCGTGATGCGATGATTGTGATTCGGGATCCGTTTGGGGCTTAGTTTTAAGGAAAAAAAATGCAATTTATCGATTTAAAAGCACAATATTCACGTATTGAAGAACCTGTCATGGGTCGTATAAAAGCGGTCTTAGAGCATGGTGCTTATATTATGGGGCCCGAAGTTGCTGAGCTTGAAGCCGGGCTTGCTGCATTTGTTGGTGTGCCTCATGCGATTGGTGTATCCAGTGGTACCGATGCTTTGTTGATTGCATTGATGGCGCTTGACGTTGGTCCTGGGGATGAGGTCATTACTACGCCCTTTAGCTTTTTTGCAACGGCTGAGGTGATTGCACTTTTAGGTGCTACACCGGTGTTTGTTGATATTGAGCGTGATACATATAATCTTGATGCAAATCTGATTGAAGCGGCCATTACGACTAAAACCAAGGCGATTATGCCGGTGAGTTTGTACGGTCAATGTGCAGATTATGATGCAATTAATGCCATAGCTGCGCGATATAACTTGCCTGTGATTGAGGATGCTGCACAAAGCTTTGGTGCTATGTATAACGGCAAACGCTCGTGTGGATTAACAACGATTGGTTGTACAAGCTTTTTTCCATCCAAACCTTTAGGTGGATACGGTGATAGTGGTGCCTGCTTTACGCACGATGCTGACTTAGCTGAGCGTATGAGGTCGATCCGTGTTCATGGTCAAGCAGAGCGTTATCATCATGTAAGATTGGGTGTGAATGGTCGACTTGATACTATACAAGCCGCTATTTTGCTTGAAAAGCTTGTCGTGTTTCCTGAAGAAATTAAGTTACGCGAACAGGTTGCTGCGCGGTATGCAAAAGGTTTGTCTGGTTTTGTTCGAACACCGAGCATAAAAGCTCATAACACAAGTGTTTATGCGCAATACACGGTGGAAGTATCTGATCGTGAATCAGTACAAAAAGCATTGCAATCACGTGGTATTCCAACGGCGGTGCATTACCCTGAACCGTTACATAAGCAACCTGTGTTTGAGACACTGTATCCAGGAAAGCAAAGTTTTCCTTACGCTGAAGCTGCAGCAAGTCGCGTGTTGAGTTTACCGATGCATCCTTATTTGGCTGAGGCCGATCAAAATAAAGTGATGGGTGCATTACAAGAAATATTACAGAAAGAAGCGCTGGCTGTTTAAGCGCTTCAACGGAATGCTTTAAGAATAAAATGGAGTGCTACGTCATGCCACGTGATTTGATTGAAAAGTTAAATAATAAAGAAGCCATTATTGGCATTATTGGTTTAGGCTATGTCGGCTTGCCTCTCATGCTCCGTTTTGCTGATGTCGGTTACCGGGTGATTGGAATTGATGTAGATGAAAGCAAGAATAACTTGTTGAATGCCGGTAAATCCTACATTCAACATATTCCTTCAGCGAATGTGGTTGCTGTCCAAAGTCATATTCGTGCGACCAATGATTTTTCATCCGCTCATGAGGCGGATGCCTTGATTTTATGTGTACCCACGCCGCTTAATAAATACCGCGAGCCAGACTTAAGTTATGTTGTTCAAACAGTTGAGGCGCTTGTGCCGCATCTTCGGCCAGGGCAAATCATGTCTTTGGAAAGTACGACCTATCCTGGAACGACAGAAGAAGAACTCAAAACACGCATCGAGGCAACGGGTCTCAACGTCGGTAAAGATTTCTTCCTGGTGTATTCACCTGAGCGTGAAGATCCCGGTAATGTGAATTTTTCAACAGCCAGTATTCCTAAGGTATGCGGTGGTGATACGCCGAATTGTCGTGAGGCTGGACATGCTTTGTATCATTCGGTGATTGATACGGTCGTCAAAGTTTCATCCACGCGTGTTGCCGAAATGACGAAGCTTTTAGAGAACATTCATCGTTCGGTTAACATTGGTCTTGTGAATGAGATGAAATTGTTGGCTGATAAAATGGATATTGATATTCATGAAGTGATTGATGCTGCAGCAACTAAACCCTTTGGCTTTGTTCCATATTATCCGGGGCCTGGTATTGGCGGGCATTGTATTCCTATCGATCCATTTTATCTGACTTGGAAAGCCCGTGAATTTGGTATGCATACGCGGTTTATTGAACTGGCCGGTGAAATTAATAGCAAAATGCCACACTGGGTCCTTCATAAAATCACGGATGCATTAAACTCACGCGAACAAGCGCTTAAAAATAGCAAGGTGCTCGTTTTAGGGATTGCCTACAAACGTGATGTGGATGACATGCGCGAGTCACCGTCAATAGAAATGTTGGAGCTTTTACGGAATAAAGGTGCTGAGGTCGCGTATTCCGACCCTCATGTACCCGTTTTTCCTGCAATGAGATCGCATCATTTTGATTTGCATAGTGTGTCCCTCACATCAGAAACCCTTGCGCAATATGATTGTGTGGTGCTTGCGACAGCACATCAAGCGTTTGATTATGACATGATTGCCATGCATGCGAAGCTTATTGTGGACACACGTGGTGCTTTTAGAGCGCATAAAAACGACAACATTGTGAGTGCTTAATGATAAAAAGAGCTCCTTGGACGATTCTCGATCGTAAGATTAATGTAGCCTTGGTTGGTTGTGGTCGTATTTCAAAAAATCATTTACAAGCGATTGCTAAACACCACGATCGTTTAAATTTAACGGCGGTGTGTGATCGTGATGAAGCGGCGGCTAACGCGGTTGGAAAAGAGCATGGCGCCCAAGTTTATACCAGTCTTGAGGTGATGCTTGCGGAAGCTGAAATTGATTTGCTTGTTTTGTGTACCCCTAGTGGTCTTCACCCACGGCAAGCGATTCAAGTGGCCGAATCTGGCCGACACGTGCTGACGGAAAAACCCATGGCAACCCGCTGGCAAGATGGCTTGGATATGGTGAAGGCCTGCGATAAAGCCGAGGTTCGTTTATTTGTTGTGAAACAAAATCGATTAAATCCACCCATCCAAGCGCTTAAGCGTGCGATTACAGAAGGACGTTTTGGCCGAATATATATGGCTAATGTCAACGTTTTTTGGACACGTCCACAAGACTATTACGATCAAGGGGGCTGGCGCGGTTCTTGGGAATGGGATGGCGGTGCTTTCATGAACCAAGCCAGCCATTATGTTGATTTGATTCAATGGTTGCTTGGTCCAGTAGACTCCGTTCAGGCGATGATGGGTACGTTAGGTCGCAAAATTGAAGCAGAAGACAGCGGTGTGTTAAACATACGTTGGCGCCAGGGCACCATGGGGTCGGTAAACGTTACTATGTTGACGTATCCTAAGAATTACGAAGGTTCCATTACGTTATTGGGCGAAAAAGGCACGGTGCGTATAGGTGGTGTTGCGGTCAACGAAGTGCAACATTGGGAATTTTCAGACGTACGGCTTGAAGATGCGGAGATTAAAGCTGAAAATTATGCGACCACATCGGTGTATGGTTTTGGGCATGTGCCGTATTATGCCAATGTGATTGATTGCCTCCAGGGTAAACCTGCGGACATTATCGATGGTCGCTCAGGGCTTGCTTGCCTGGAGTTATTAATTGCAGCCTATCGTTCGGCTCGTGATGATAAAACGGTTCATCTTCCTTTAGAGTTGTAATTTTGGGATTATCATGATGACAGCAATGATACACGAAACAGCGATTGTCGATGCAGGTGCTGAACTTGGGGCGGGTACACGTGTTTGGCACTGGGTTCATGTAAGCGCTGGCGCTCGTATTGGCGCCCAATGCAGCTTGGGTCAAAATGTTTATGTTGGAAATAAAGTTAAAATTGGCAACAACGTGAAGATTCAAAACAACGTCTCGGTGTATGATAACGTGACACTTGAAGATGATGTATTTTGTGGTCCAAGTATGGTGTTTACCAATGTCTATAATCCACGTTCAGCGGTCAGTCGAAAAGACGAATACCGTAATACGTTAGTAAAACGAGGCGCTACATTGGGGGCAAATTGTACGCTGGTGTGCGGTGTCACGGTGGGTGAATATGCTTTTGTTGCGGCAGGAGCCGTGATTAATCGCGATGTCAAGCCCTATGCATTGATGGCAGGTGTTCCTGCGCGACAAATCGGTTGGATGAGTCGTTTTGGTGAGCGTTTAGCGTTACCTCTTCAAGGCGAAGCAGATGTTATCTGTGAACATACGGGCGAGCGATATGCATTAAGCCTTGATGGTTTGGTACGAATAACAGAAAGCATAGGTGTGTAGTTTGATGCAAGCTTCAAAAAATCAGTATACCACGGACTTTATTATTATCGGTGCGGGAATTTTAGGTTTATCGACCGCACTAAAATTATTAGATGCTTACCCTCGTGCCAAAATTTCAATTCTTGATAAAGAAGGGGCGGTTGGGGAGCATGCCAGCGGACGAAACAGCGGTGTGTTGCACTCCGGCATTTATTACCCCCCAGATTCTTTGAAAGCCAAATTATGCGGCGAGGGTGCTAAGGCGATGCGCGCGTATTGCCAAGAGCATAATCTTCCTTGGAATAAACTAGGCAAAGTGATTGTTCCAACACAAACGGAAGACGAAGATACCCTGCGTATGCTGTATGAACGTGGTTTAGTTAATGGTGTTTGTGTGGAATGGTTGGATGAAGTGCAATTGGCAGAATTAGAGCCGTTAGCACGTACAGCGACGGGTCGTGCGTTATTTGTTCCTGAAACAACCGTGGTTGATCCGAAAGCTATTATGCTGCATCTCCATCAAACGTTGGCGGCACGTGGCGTAAAATTTTATTTTAATGCATGTTGCGAGCAGGTTGATGTTAAAACAAGAACCGTTTGTGCAGGATCGTCCTCGTGGCACTATCAGCACTTGATCAATACCGCAGGCTTATACGCCGATAAGATTGCAGAAGCGTGTGGCCTTCGTCATCGCTACACCATGTTGCCATTCAAAGGCTTATATTACGAAGTGAAACCTACTTCTAAAATTAAAATTAATCATTTGATTTATCCTGTACCCGATATGAACGTGCCTTTTTTGGGCATTCATTTTACGAAAACCGTGTCTGGAAAAGTTTATGTTGGCCCAACCGCTGTACCTGCTCTAGGGCGTGAGCAATACCGTGGCCTGAAAGATATGAATATCAAAGAAACCCTGCCGGTGCTTTATCATTTATTAAGACAGTATCGACATAACGAACAAGGTTTTCGAAACTACACGCATCGCGAAGTACTGAATTTTTTAAAACCGAAGTTTGTGAATACAGCAAAAACCTTGGTGCCTAGCCTGACTTCATCCGATCTTTCTTTGAGCGGAAAAGTTGGCATACGAGCCCAATTGCTTGATATACTCAGCTGTCGTTTGGTGATGGACTTCTTAATCGAACAAACGGACAACGAAACACATATTTTAAATGCTGTTTCACCTGCTTTTACCAGCGCTTTTGGCTTTTCGAATTATGTGGTCGGGTTGTTAGAAACAAAACACTGCATCCCTGCTTAAATGGAACTAAATAATACTTATTGGAATTTACATGGATATACGAGGCAAGAATTTTTTAGTCATTGGTGGGGCTGGTTTAATTGGCTCACATACGGTTGATGCTTTATTAAAAGAAGACATCGGTGAAGTGCGTATCTACGATAATTTTACGCGAGGACGCGAAGAAAATTTACGTGAAGCACTCAAAGATCCACGGGTAAAAATTTTTTCACTGGGTGGCGATATCATGCATCGAGACATTTTGAATGCTGGTATGCGCGGTATTGATGGTGTGTTTCATTTTGCAGCGCTTTGGCTCCTGCATTGCTTTGATTACCCTCGTTCTGCATTCGAAGTTAACGTGGCTGGCACGTTTAATATTTTAGAAGCCATGGTCAATCAAGGTGTTAAACGCTTGGTTTATTCTTCAAGTGCATCGGTTTATGGTGACGCAGTTCAAGAGCCGATGACAGAAGACCATATTTATAATAACAAAACGTTTTACGGCGCAACCAAAATTGCGGGTGAGCACATGTGTCGTTCGTTATATCACCGTTATAAAGATACAAGTCAACATTTTGATTACGTAGGTTTGCGCTACATGAACGTGTATGGCGCGCGTCAAGATTACCAAGGTGCTTATATCGCGGTGATTATGAAAATGTTGGATAACTTGGATAAAGGAAAGGCTCCTGTTTTATACGGTGACGGTAGCCAAGCGTATGACTTTATTTATGTTGAAGATTGCGCCAAAGCAAACGTGTGTGCTATGAAAGCCGATGCAACCGATGAGTTTTATAACGTTGGTACAGGCGTACGCACGAGCATCAAAGAGTTAGCAGAAATTATTCTTAAATTAACCGACTCTGAACTCAGTATTTTGTTTGAGCCTGCAGGGCAAACATTTGTTAAGAATCGTATTGGTTGCCCTAAAAAAGCAGAAAAAGATCTCGACTTTAGAGCTGATCTCAGATTGCCAGAAGGTTTGGCGCGATTGATCGAATGGCGAGATACGCATAAGTCTGAGGTTAAGGCACGTAAAGAAGCCGTTGGCATTGAAGACTAAAGGCTATGTGTGGGATAACTGGATTATTTAATCGGAACCACGAACCAGCCGAAACGCGTTTGATTGAAGTCATGACTAAGGCGTTGGAGCATCGTGGTCCCGATGGAGAAGGTGTATGGCTTGATGGGCCTATTGCTTTAGGGCATCGGCGTTTAGCCATCATTGATTTAAGTCCCCAGGGGCATCAACCTATGGTGACACGAGACGGCCGTTTTGTGCTCACCTACAACGGTGAAGTTTATAATTTCCGAGAACTTCGAACCGAGCTTGAAGCGCGAGGGCATGCGTTTCATTCGACAACAGATTCCGAAGTGGTCTTAAATGCCTTTGCTGAATGGGGACTTGACGCTGTTCAGCGCTTTAACGGCATGTTTGCCTTTGCCGTTTGGGACAAAACCACGTCTGAACTCATGTTGGTACGCGATCGTTATGGTATTAAGCCGTTGTATTACACGATGGCAGGAAACAGCTTTGTTTTTGCATCAGAAATTAAAGCACTATTAAAGCATCCGCGAATTGCAGCGGAGATGGATCAAGAGGCGTTGGTTGAATACCTTACGTTTCAAAATATTATTTCAGATCGTACGCTGTTTAAAAACATCAAGATGCTTCCGGCAGGCTCTATCTTATCGGTGAATCAAACCGAAGAAAAATTATTTAAATATTGGGATTTCTCTTATCAAGAACCCGAGCAAGCACTATCTAAAGATGAATATATAGAAGAATTAGAATATCTTTTTCGTCAAAGTGTCAACCGACAACTGGTTAGTGATGTGGAGCTTGGAGCCTATCTCTCAGGAGGTATGGACTCAGGCGCAATCACTGCTATTTCTTCGTTACAACTACCCTATATCAAAACCTTTACGTGCGGTTTTGATTTGAGTTCTGCTTCAGGTATTGAGCAAACGTTTGATGAACGGCGTGAAGCTGAGCGTATGTCGTATTTGTTCAAAACAGAGCATTACGAAATGGTGCTTAAAGCAGGCGATATGGAGCGTTGTATGCCGTCATTGGCGTATCATGTTGAAGAGCCACGCGTTGGGCAATGCTATCCCAATTACTATGTCTCTCGCTTGGCCAGTAAGTTTGGCAAAGTGGTTTTGGCCGGAACAGCCGGAGATGAAATCTTTGCAGGTTACCCATGGCGTTATTATCCACAAGTTCAACATAAGAATTTTGAGGCTTATCAGCAAAGTTATTACGGATATTGGCAGCGTATTTTTAACGAGCAAGAACATCAGAAAGTATTTGCTCCCATTTGGAATAATGTCCGTCATTTTTCTCCGTTTGATGCGTTCAAAGATATTTTCAAAAGTGTGTCATCGAGCGAAAAACTAACCCCCGAAACATTGGTCAATCATTCATTGTATTTTGAAGCGAAAACATTTTTACACGGTTTACTTGTGATTGAAGATAAGCTTTCGATGGCGCATAGTTTGGAAACGCGGGTTCCTTTTTTGGATAATGATCTGGTTGATTTCGCGCTTAAATTACCCATATCAGCTAAATTAGGTTGTTTGGATGACGTGGTATCCTCTGGAGCTAAGCAAGAAGATATTTCACGTTATTTGCAAAAGTCGCGAGATGGAAAGCTTATTTTACGTGACATGATGAAAAAGTTTCTTCCAACGGATGTGGTAGAAAAAGTGAAGCAAGGCTTCTCTGCTCCGGATGCAACCTGGTTTCAGGGTGAAAGTATGGAGTATGTTAAAAGTGTTGTGTTTGATGATCAGGCTAATATTTATCGTTATTTAGATAAGCAATATGTTCGGAATAAAGTTAATGAGCACTTGGGTGGGCAAGTGAATCATCGTCTTATTATTTGGTCTTTGTTGTCGCTTGAGCAATTTTGTACGACTTATCTAAATTAACATTAAAAGTTCTTCATACAAGGAGAGGCGTGAAAATTTTAATCACAGGGTCGAGTGGTTTATTAGGGCCAGAAGTTATACGAGCATTATCGCACGAGCATAATATCATGGCGTTGATGCGAGCTATGCCTAAAATAAAAGATGATGCGATAGAATATCTTATCTGTGATTTATCCGAGGCATTTGATGTGAATCAATTACCCAAACATGTTGATATAATTATTCACTTGGCGCAATCACCTCATTATCGTGATTTTCCGAACCAAGCAGATCATGTTTTCCGTGTTAATTGTGATTCAACTGCGCGTTTATTGGATTATGCCCGCATAGCTGGCGTCAAGCATTTTGTTTTTACATCAACAGGAAGTGTGTACGAGCCATATGACAGCGAACTTTTGGAATCAGCCTCGCTTGCACCGACTTCGTTTTACGCGAACAGTAAATTGATTGCCGAACGTCTTTTAGTATCATACGAAACCTATTTTAAAATAACGGTGTTACGTTTGTTTTTCCTGTATGGTCCGAGTATTACACCTAAACACACATTGATTAATATGCTGGTGAACCGCATAAAACAAGGCGAAGAAGTTTTAATTGACGGGGTGAATGGTAAGGGCTTACAGTTTGTTCCAACGTTGACACGCGATGTGGCAGACTGTATTCGACGGGTGGTCAATGAAGGCTTGGCTGGAACCTTTAATTTTGCAAATCCAACGAAGTCAAGTTTAGCATCTATAGTCGAGGCTATCGGAGAGCAATTGGGTGTTCAAGCTCATATTAAATACCGGCCGGATACGTCTGCACCTACGATTATTCCTAATATGGATAAGTTTATGCGCCACGCACCTGATTTTAGGTTTACGTCGTTTAATGAGGGGCTGAAGTACTTGCTTTGTGATGCTCATGAATAATCGTTTAAAATCTATTATCCGCTTTCTGATTGATATACCTTGGGCCGCGCTAGCACTTGTTTTTTTACCCCTAAATCTATTTGCTTTTTTGATTATCCAAACGTGTTTAAAATTTACCGCTTCAAAAAACAAAAAACCAAAGCTTTTATTTGGCGTAACACCTATTATTTCGATTGCGTATATTGCTCGTGCACTTAAAGAACGAGGTTATGTAAGCGATACGGCAGTTGTGATTGAATCACCCATCTATTCGCGTGATACATTTGATATAGTGCTTACACCCGAAGGCTCTTATCCAAAAATTATTAAGCTGTGCTTAGGTAATTTGATGGCCTATTGTTTTTTCATGCACGCGCTTTGGAAATATGATGTCTTCCATTATTATTTTGATGGTGGCTTACTGAGGCATACATTCTTTTCAAGACTCGAACTTGGTATACTTAAACTTTGTCGAAAAAACATAGTCTTGCTGCCGTACGGTAGCGATGCGTTTGTTTATGATTTGATTCCTAATGTGTTATGGCGTCATGGCTTGATGATTGAATACAGTCGCTTTGGTAATACGGCCGCGACGCTTCAGAAAAAAATAAGACGTATGACTGCGTCGGCTGATATTGTTATTGCGTGTCTGGTGCATTGTATTAATTTACCCCGTTGGGATATTTTACCGCTTACGTGTTATCCCGTAGACACGGAGCGTTTTGAACCGGTGTATCCTGAGACTAAAAAAAGCAGTCCAATACGTATCGCACATGCTTGCAATCATCGAGGCGTAAAAGGCACGATATTTTTAATTGATGCCGTGAAGCGTTTAAAAGATGGTGGTTTTGATGTGGAGTTGGATATTATTGAAGCGGTGCCGAATGGAGAAGCTTTAGCGCGTATTCAAGTCTGTGATATTTATGTTGATCAACTGATTTTTGGTTATGCCCAAGCAGCGCTCGAAGGCCTTGCTTTTGGTAAAATTGTGATAAGTGCTTTAGATAATAGCCCTGAATATGATTTGTTCCGTCGCTTTTCTTATCTTAACGAGTGTCCTATTATCAGCGCAAATCCAGATACGATTTATGATGTTCTAATTCAACTTATAGAACAACGAGAAACTTGGGTTGCGATGGGCAAGGCATCACGAGCCTATGTAGAGCATCGCCATTCATATAAAGCTACGGCTGATATGTTTGAGGCAATTTATCAAAAAATATGTTTTAGGAATCAGGATGTGGATTTAATTAATTTTTACCATCCCTTGCTTGAGAAAAAATCATGAAAGTTTTACACCTGCCTTCGAACGTCGCGGGAAATGCGTTTGGCCTGGCCCAAGGCGAACGACAGTTAGGTCTGGACTCAAAAGCGCTTTCTATCGGTAAATCCGTGTATGATTTTCCGAGTGATTTAGTGATGCCTGCCAAAAATACGTTATTAAGCCAGCTCTACCATCGCGTACGCGTTTTTTTTAAAACACGTACAGCTTATGATGTGTATCACTTTAATTTTGGCTCCAGTCTTATTCATTATTTAAGCTTAGGTTTGAATCTTGCTGACTTGCCGTTCTATAGTAAAAAAGCCATTAAAGTGGTGACGTATCAAGGTTGTGATGCACGGCAAAAATATAAAACCATGGAACGCATTAACTCGGGAACAGGAGGGGGCCAACACGCAGCTTGTTTATACGATGGTTGTCATGATGGTATTTGTAATTCGGGTAAGCGTGACGAGCGACGGCGACGTGCAATTGATAAAATGATGTCGTATTGTGACCACGCCTTTGCATTAAATCCGGATTTATTACATTTTCTTCCAGAAGATAAATCGTCGTTTTTGCCTTACACCATACCGAATTTTGATGCAATTCAACCTAAATCAAATGCATTTTTTGAACATGATAAAATTACGATTGTTCATGCACCCACGCAGCGTGTTGCCAAAGGTAGTGCGTATGTGATTGCAGCAGTCGAAGCGTTGCAGAAAAAATTTCCTAATAAAATCAATTTTAAACTGGTCGAGAATATGCCTTATGAAGAAGCGCTCGCTATTTATAGAACTGCAGATTTAGTAATTGATCAGCTTCTAATTGGCTGGTACGGTGGCTTGGCGGTTGAGGTTATGAAAATGGGGATTCCTGTTGCGGCGTATATTAATCCAAATGATTTGAAATTTTTGCCTCCTGGGTTTGCGCAAGAGATTCCCGTTTTAAACATGACAAAAGATAATATTTCAGATGAGCTTGAACAGATCATCAGACATCGTGACATGCTAATTGAACAGGGCGCGCGCGCGAAAGCTTTTGTTGAGAAATGGCATGATCCTAAATACGTCGCGACGTTAACAAAAAAGGTTTACGAAGCATGTGCGGGATAGTCGGCAGTTATAATTTTGATATTCCTATTGATGCTTTTTTAGCATCTCAAATGCATCGTGGACCAGATTTTATTGCATCAGAAGCCTATACTTTACCGAACGGTCAAGTTTTACAATTAGGCCATAATCGTTTAAAAATTATTTGCTTATCGGATGAAGCCAACCAGCCTTTTAAGAATGCATCGCGTTTGGGGTATTTGGTTTTTAATGGTGAAATTTATAATTATCGAGAATTAAAGGTAGAGCTTGAGCGCGAAGGCGTTGCGTTTCGCACGACGTCGGATACCGAAGTATTGTTTCACGTGTTGAGCCATTGGGGCATGGATGGCATTCAGCGCTGCAATGGTATGTTTGCCTTTGCATATTTTAATGCACAAGATAACACGCTGATATTGGGGCGCGATCGTTTTGGCGTTAAACCGCTGTTTTATTATCTTGATAATCAGCGCTTGATATTTTCATCAACGACAGCCGCCGTCGCAAAGCACTGCAATTTATCACCTGATTTTATGTATTTAAAGCAAGGCTTGCAGTATGGGGTATATGAAGACGCAAGTTCACGCACCGCGTATAAAAATCTTCATGCTGTTCCAGCCGGGCATGTGCTTCAATTTAATTTATTAGCAACAAATTTAAAACCCAAGATTATCAATTATTACGATCTGAAAGCGCGTGTGACATCTGCAAGCGCGAAGATTCAAGGCTTGACGGATAAGCAATTGGAAGACGAAGTACGTGCATTATTGTATGATGCAAATCGACTGCGTTTACGTGCGGATGTACCTGTTGCGGTTGCCATGAGTGGTGGGTTAGATTCGTCAGGTATTGCGGCTATTTCAAAACAGCAGCAAGTAGATATTGAAGCGTTTTGTTTTGGCTCATTACAAGATAAGCAGTCGGAGGGTTTGCTTGCACAGCATGTGGCCTCGATGCATGATATTAAGCTACATTTTGTTGCGCCTCAAGCCGATGCGTGGGCTGATGCTTTCTGGCAAACATTACATCACCAAGATGCCCCGTTCCCAAGCTTAAGCGTGATAGCGCAGCATTTGCTCTACAAAACAATTAAAGATGCTGGCTTTAAAGTTATTTTAGGTGGCCAAGGGGGTGATGAAGCATTTCTTGGTTATCGAAAATATCAGTTTTTTTATCTCAAAGAATTGCTTAAAGCACATGATTGGACATCTGCGGCTTCGTTTGGTTTAGGCCTTGGTCAAATGCTTTGGGCAGAAAAACGGCAAATGGCGACTTTTTTGAAAAACAGTGTACGATACACACAAGCTTCAGGACGAACAGTCGGCTTGAATTTGCCTGGTGACATGGCTTCACTTCAGGTAGGTGCATCAGGTGACGTCCGTGGCAGGCAAATAGCCGATATTTTACAATTTAGCTTACCGACGTTGTTACGCTACGAAGATCGAAATTCTATGGCGCATAGCATCGAAACACGACTGCCTTTTATGGATTATCGTTTGATTGAACTTGCCTGTGCATTGCCGATACAAACCAAATTAAACAACGGCTATGGTAAATGGATACTCCGTAAGCTATTAGAAAAACAAGTGCCTGCTAAAATTTGTAAAGCACGCTATAAGCGTGGGTTTGATGTCACTCAAAATCAAGTCATACGAAAAAAAATCGGGCTTGAGCTACGTGAACATGTTCAAAAGGCTACGCCTGTATTAGAAGCGTTTATGACAGAAAAACCATGCGATTATTTTAGCCCAACACAGCTTGAAAAGTCGGAGCATCGTTTTGCTGAACTGACAACCGCTTTGTGGTTAGCACAAAAACTTTAGGTGATACCATGAAAAATAAAGTCATATGGTACTGTCATCATTATGCGGGGTCGCCGTCGCTTGGGATGTCCTATCGGCCGTATTATTTTACCCAAGCCTTTAATCAAGCAGGTCACAACGCTTATGTGATTGGTGCAAGCCATCATCATTTAAAACAAGCATCCGAACCTCAACGTGAGGCAATTAAGCAACAAATGATAGAAAGTGTCCCGTTTATATTATTAAAAACGCGGGCTTACCGTGAAAACGGCCTGAGTCGTTTGATGAATATGCTTCAGTATGCGTTTAAATTTCGCACCCATAAAAACAAGCTTATCAAGCTTACGGGTAAACCTGATGTAATTATTGTATCGTCAGCGCATCCTTTTCACTTTAAAACACTTGAAAAATTAGCGCGTCAGTGTGGAGCAAAGCTGATATTTGAAGTCCGTGATTTATGGCCCTTATCACTGTTTCAGTTGGCTAAGCTGCATCCATTGCACCCTTTAGCTTGTTGGATTGCATCCATCGAAAAACGTGCTTATCAGCAGGCTGATGCCGTGGTTTCTCTGCTCGATAAAGCGTTGCCATATATGCAGAGCCGAGGCTTAGCACCTGAGCGATTTCATGTGATTCCGAATGGAACGAATCCAGGTATGTTTAAACTACCTCAAAAGCTACCGGAAGCTATGGTTGATTGCATCCAAGTTGTAAAACAAACAGGTGCGTTTTTAGTAGGATATGCCGGTGCGCTTGGTGAGCCTAATGCGTTAAAATATTTACTGATGGCCATGAAAAAATTAGCTTCTAATCAGAAACCGATTCATGTATTTCTGCTCGGCGAGGGAGCTTTGAAAGCTGATTTAAAAGCCTATACTGCTCAGACAAAATTAACAAATATTACTTTTTTGGATAGTATTTCTAAACATGAAGTACCAAGTTTTTTGAGGCAAATGGATGTGTTGTATCTTGGGTGGAATGCGGTGGATTTATATCAATACGGTGTGAGCCCAAATAAAATCTTTGATTACATGATGGCAGAAAAACCGATTCTTGAGTCAGGTGGCGCGTCTGATAGTATGGTTGAGCGTTTGGGGTGCGGTATCCGGTGTGAAGCCGCGAATCCTGATGCTATTATGCATGCTCTTGTGCAGGTGAGCGAGCTTTCTGCTGAGGAGCGCTTGGCCATGGGTGCGCGTGGTAAGCAAGCGGTAGAACTTAAGTATGATTATCAGGTGTTGTCGCATGATTATTTGAAGTTATTCAGTAAACAGTCATTAAAAAGTGAGTTGCCATGAAAAAAATCTTAACCGTGATTGGTGCAAGACCGCAATTTATTAAAGCCGCGGCTTTAACACGAATACTTTCTAGGCACGCCGGTTTAATCGAACTACTTGTGCATACCGGACAGCATTATGATAACAACATGTCCGATATTTTTTTTAATGAATTAGAGCTTCCAAACCCCCAGTATAATTTAGCGATTGGGTCTAGTAGCCACGGCAAGCAAACAGGGGATATGCTTGCTGGTCTAGAAGATGTTTTTCAACGAGAACAACCAGACTTGGTTTTAATTTATGGTGACACAAACTCGACCTTAGCGGCAGCTTTAGCTGCGTCCAAAATGCATATACCTGTGGCACATGTGGAAGCAGGGTTACGTTCATTCAATCGAAAAATGCCTGAAGAAGTGAACCGTATTGTCGCTGATCAGCTGTCAACCTTGTTGTTTACTCCCACGCAGGGTGCTCATCATCACCTTAAGTCTGAAGGTGTTCCAGAAGAAAAAATTCATTTTTCTGGTGATGTGATGTATGACGTAGCGCTTTATTTTGGTGTAAAAGCAGAAGCGACAAGTCAAATTCTTAAGCGTCTTGATTTGTTAAATACACCTTATATTTTGGCAACGATTCATCGAGCTGAAAATACAGATGATCCAAAGCGTTTAATGAATATTATGGAAGCACTGATGGAGCAGGGCCAAAAAATGCCCGTTATTTTACCACTTCATCCTAGAACACGCGCTTTTCTAAAACAGTATTATCTCTTGAGTGATGTTCAAAATGTACTTCACGTGATTGAGCCTGTAGGCTTTTTGGATATGATCATGTTAGAAAAAAATGCGTCCCTGATTGTGACAGATTCGGGTGGCGTACAAAAAGAAGCTTTTTTCTACCATGTGCCATGTGTCACGTTACGTGACGAAACGGAGTGGCAAGAGCTTGTTGAGTTGGGGTGGAATACAGTGGTTTCACCAGAAAACAAAGCCATGATGACAAAAATAATCGAGCATAGTTTAACTCAGGTAGGTGATTTAACGCATCGACCCTACGGTATGGGTGATGCAGCTGAGAAAATTGCGCAAGTTTTGTATGATTTTCTTGATATTTAGATAAAAATTAATGGGATGGATAAAAGCAATGTTGAAGAAATTTATACAACAAAGTGGACTATGGACGGGGATTATCGACGCTATTGAGCTTTTTAATTTAAGAAAAGTAGCTTACTTAATGCTTAAGCCAGCCTCACAGCATAACCCAAAAAAAACACCTCAAGGAAAAAAGATATTGATGCTCACCATCAGTATGATTGAAATTGATTGTCGCATTAATAAAGTGGCATCCAGTCTTGCAGCCCAAGGGTATCAAATTACGATTTTTTGTCCTGAGCTTGCGGGGCAAAAAAAACAGCTTGTTATTCAAAATATTACAGACAATATTACCTATGTCCGGATTAAAGCCACGCATCTCACTCAAAAAGTTAAAATGAGTTATCAATCACATTTTGTTAAGGCAAGTGCTGACTTTGATTTTGACTTTGTGCATGCGAATGATTTAACCACGTTGGCGACCGGTTGGGTTATTTCAAAACAACGTGGAGCTCCCCTGATTTATGATTCTCATGAAATGTGGTCTGAAAATGTAACCTATAAACATGGAAAATATATTCAAATGCCGGCGATTAAGCGCTTTTTTTATCAAAAGCTCGAGGGGCGGTTGTTAAAAGATGTTACGTTATTTTATTCTGTTAGCACATCCATTTTAGATGAGTATGAGCGTCGTCATCAATGTCGACCTAAGTTGCTTGCTAATTATCCCGATATTGTGTCATTAACACATGAAAATCATACATTTGAGTCAATAAAAAATAGTTTGAATTTATCACCGGAGCACTTTGTTACGTTGTATATCGGCGGGGTTGGCCCAAGCCGGAATATTGAAAATGTGATAAAAGCTCATGCAAAGCTGGATGAACATTTTGTTTTTGTGATTCGTGGCCCAGGGGTAGAACATTATGGTCCCGAATACATGCAGTTGGCCGAGTCGTTAGGTATCCAGCATCGTATTTTCATTTTACCTGCCGTAGGGCGTGATGATGTGATTGCTGCCAGTCAAGGTGCTGACTGTGGTATTGTGATGCTCGAAAATTTGTGTAAGAATTTTTATTGGTTTTATCCGAATAAATTTTTTGAATACAGTTTAGCGGGTCTTCCTGTCGCAGTTTCAAATTTTCCTGATGTACGAGCACATATTGAACGTGAAAAAAACGGTATTACGTTTGAGCCTAGCAGTCCGCAAAGCATAGCGGATGCATTGTTTCAATTAGATAAAGATCGAGAAGAAACAGCTTTGATGGGTAAGCGAGGTCAGGAAAGTATCTATCAACAATACAATTGGGACGCGGCTATTAGCACCATGATCCAAGATTATGATGCATTACTGGCCTGATTGAATTTGTTCAAACGGAGTAATTTAAGCTTGCCTGATAGGTGTCAATGCCCTCAGCGACGTCGCCAAAAAAGATGACTTTCCCTTTTTGCAATATAGCTACTTTATTGCAAAAACGTTGAATAATTTCATTAGAATGGCTGGTCAGTACAAGAATTTGGCTTTTATTGACCATGTCTTCAATACGCTGCGTTGCTTTTTTCATGAAGCGTGCGTCACCTGCTCCAATAATTTCATCGATCAGAACAATTTCTGGTGGACGGGCTGTCGCTACAGCGAACACCAATTTCATTTGCATGCCTGTTGAATAGGTACAGACTGGTTTTTTTAAAAAGTCTCCTAGCTCTGTAAACGACTCGATATCTTCCACAATACTGAAAGCGTCTTGTTTGCTCCATCCTCTCATGATCGCTAAATTAAGAATATTTTCGTATCCAGTAGCTTCAACATTAAGTCCCAAATTAACATCAAATAAGTTAGATATTTCACCGTTGATATGCAAACTGCCAGATGTGGGTGCATATATTTTTGCGATTACGCGTAGTAACGTGCTTTTTCCGGCACCATTTTGACCTAAAAGACCAACGCGATCACCTTTTTTTATATTTAAGTTTATGTCATTTAATGCGCGGAATTTTGAGTTATTAATCTTGATATGTTTATTTTTTGATGGATTAAACAAGGATAAAAGCGTTTGTTTTAAAGACGCTGTTCCTGTTTTTATTAAGTAATCTAAAGAAACATCTTTTAATTCTATTGATGACATAGGGCACCTATAACCAGAAAACAATACGATGTTTGTATTTATTGATACACAAGGCAAGAAAACTAAGCCCTATACAAGAAAGTATGCTGACCGAGATAATTGTACTTAAAGCAAAACCTTGGCCAAGCAGGGGGTTACGAATAAGGGCAAGGTATTGAGCAAAAGGATTAATATCAATAACCCAGTGATATTCTTTGGGCAAAAGTGTCGGTAGCCACATGATAGGTGTGGTAAAAAAAACCACTTGCATGAGACTTTTGATGATTTGATCAAAATCTCTGTATCGTGTTCCTAAAATAGCAATAACCCCCCCCCATGCAAAGGCATTAACGCAAAGAATAAAAAGACCAGGAATGATTAAAAAGGTTTGCCAATTGATGCCAAGCTTTAAATAGATTGCAATGGGAATAAAGACGAGTAAGTTATGGAACAATACAATGCAATTTCGAAGGATCAAGCGCATGAGGAAAATGGAAACATAAGACGCTTGGTTCTTGATGTATGTTACGGATTCTATCAGTGCAGAGCTGCTCTCTTGTACCAGGGTTGATATAAATGTCCAGCAAATAATGCCGGAAGCAAGGTATGGAAAATATGTGTGAATATCTACGCGAAATAAATAAGAATATAAAAAACCCATGGTATAGATGGTTACAGCAGTACTTATCGTTAGCCAAAAAGGCCCGATGGTTGAACGACGATAACGTAATTTAATATCTTGGCTACCAAGCAAGTACCACATTTGCCAATGTGTTCTAAGTGACTTTAATTCTTCACTAAAGATTGAATTCAAGCGACCTCCTGAAAAATGGCTTTAAGTTAGTTTTTAGATATATTTAGTATTAATGCTGGGAAGTATATACCTTTTATCGAATCGGTTAAATTATGAGGTTGATAATTATAATAAATAATTAAGAACAACTTGATAAAACACCCTTTTTTCTGTAGTTTTGCCAGCAATTACCTAAAGTCTTTGATTCATGTAAAGAGGAACGACATGTTACGCTTTAGAGCAGCCTCGACGCAACAGAGCGTGCCTGAAAAAGAAAAGTTTTCGAGTACGGACGCAACACCAATCGAACCGCGTATTGTTTTGATCTTGTCAAATATGTATCCAAGAAAATCACATCCATCCGGTGGTATATTTGTGCATGAACAAGTAAAAGCGTTAAGAAAGCAAGGTATTGATGCAAGAGTCTTAAGTGGGGAGCCTTCTGGACCACGTTCTTTTTACCAAGATAATCGACGTTGGTTGTGTGCTCACCCTGGTCACTGGGAGCTTATTGATGATGTACCTGTCATAAAATTTCCTTATTTAGCTGGGGTTTCGTATCGTTCATTTCAAATAGACGCGGATACCTACGCGTTTGCGGCGCTCCGATGCATTGCGCGATTAAAGCCTACGTTTAATTTTCAAATCATTCATGCGCATACATCTTATTTAGATGGTACAGCAGGCCGAAAACTTGCTAAAAAATATCATGTCCCCTTAGTGATAACAGAGCATATGGGGCCTTTTAAGTTATTAACAGAAACTTTTTTGCGTAAACGGAAAACACAATTAGCGATTAATGCTGCGCAAAAGCTGATTGCTGTAAGTAACACGCTTTTGCGCGATATTTGTTCCGAGGTGGATGTTAAGCAGCCTGAAAATACCTGTGTTTTGCCTAATTTAGTTAATACTCATCTATTTTGTGTTGCACCAGAAGTGTCCAAAAAATGTGATACTAAAATACACATGCTTTGGGTTGGGCATTTTGTTGAGGTTAAACGTGTAGATAGGTTGCTTCAAGCTTTAGCGATTGCAGTTAAAAAAGAACCTAGATTGTGCCTTAGATTATTAGGTAATGGTGCGCTCCAAGACGAATTTGTTCGTATGGTTGCGCGTTTGTCGTTAGAAAACCATGTTGATTTTTTAGGGTGGTCTAATCAAAACGATCTTGTGAAGCATTATCAAGCAAGTGATTTTTTAGTTGTGTCTAGCGAAACAGAAACCTTCTCAGTTGTGACAATTGAGGCGATGAGTTGTGGACTTCCTATTTTAACAACAAATTGCGGTGGCCCGAGTGAAATCGTCAATGATGCCTCGATAGGTCTTGTTGTGGAGCAGTCAGCGCAGGCGTTGGCGCAAGGTATGCTTGATATGATTTCACATGATGATAAATTTGATGCTAAGAGGATTCGACAAATAGCAGAACAAAGGTATGCTGCTCACGTTGTTGCATCCAATATTATCAATACTTATCAATCAGTTTTATTGTAATCTGATTTTGTAATCGAGGTGCTAACATGTGCGGGATAGCAGGTATTATTGGAGCTCCTCCAAATAAAACATCACTGAAACATATGGCGGATGCCATGGTTCATCGAGGCCCGGATGACGAGCAATTTTATTTAGGTAACCAGGTTGGTTTTGCATTCAGACGTCTCTCCATTATGGATATTCAGCATGGTCGACAACCGATGACCAATGAAGATGGTACGGTGTGGGTGGTATTTAATGGAGAAATTTATAATCATCTCGAGCTACGTCAGCAGCTTATACAAAAAGGCCATCGTTTTGCAACCGATCATTCGGATACGGAAGTGCTGGTGCATGGATGGGAGGAGTGGGGTGAGCAGCTGTTTAATAAACTCAACGGCATGTTTGCTTTTGGACTTTGGGATGCCAATCAAGAAACGTTTATTTTAGTCCGAGATAGATACGGCATTAAACCTGTGTATTATGCAGAAACATCTCAACATGCTCTGGTATTTGGTTCTGAAATCAAAGCAATTTTAGCATCAGGCTTGGTTGATAAAATGCCATCAACGTCAGGAATCATGGAGTATTTTTCATTTCAAAACTTGTGGCGTGATGAGACCATGTTCAAAGGCATCAAGCAATTAGAGCCCGCGACGTGTTTAATGTGGAAAAATAAAAAATTAACAAAAACGACGTATTGGGATATAACATTTGATCGCTCATCCAATCGAACGTTATCCGATTTAACAGAACAACATCGAAGTATTTTGAAAGATTCTGTCAAGCGACAACTTGTAGCAGATGTACCTGTCACGAGTTATTTGTCGGGCGGAATTGACTCCACAGCCATTACCATGGCGGCTCATCAACTGGACCCGAGTGTAAAAGCATACAGTTGTATTTTTGACTTGAAAGGTGTTATCAATGGCCGTCATTTTGATGAACGAGAATATTCAAGGCAAGTGGCGAAGCATGCAGGTTTAGATCGTGTGGAATTTACCATTGGGCAGGATGCATTAAGCCATTCGCTTGATGACTATGTGTATGCGTTAGAAGATTTGCGCATGGGGATGGGGTATGTTAATTATTTAATCGCAGGACGTGTTGCCGAAGACGCAAAAGTTGTTTTGTCAGGAACAGGGGGCGATGAGTTTCATGCTGGTTATGTGGGGCGCTACGCTGCTTTAGGGCTCACAAAGCCTGTTCGTCCTAGCATGCGTATGCTTTTAAAAAAAATATTACGCAAAGAAGGCATAAACCCCGCGCATATGACCGATGCTCAGCGTAAAACGGTTTATAAACAAATACTCAACCCTTTATTTAATCCCACCCAATACCATCAAGTTTTCACGCAAGATTTTATGCGTTCAACCGGTGGGTTTAATGCAAGTGACATTATGGATGATTTTATCAACCGGTGTCCAAGCAATGATTGGCGTGACATTATGTTTTACGTTGATGCAAAAACCTATCTTGTAGGACTACTTACGCTTGAAGACAAAGTTTCCATGGCACATTCATTAGAAACACGTCTTCCGTTATTAGATAATGAATTAATTGATTTTGTTCAAAAGGTCCCTTTTTCATATCTATGTAAAGATAATATCGGCAAGATTTTGTTCCGTGAGTCGGTAAAACCATGGGTACCACAAAAAATTTATAAAAAACCAAAAATGGGATTTGGCCCGCCTGATGCCGCGTGGTACCGAGGTAAATTAAGACTATGGATTGAACAAGCATTACAAACTAAAATTATTAAAAAACAAGGTGTTTTCCAACCTCAATATATTCAATCTGTTTTGGATGATCATTTTTCAAAACGCGCGGATAATACATACTTGATTTGGTCATTACTCAACTTTCAAGCATGGTGTAAAGCGTTTGAGTTTTTTTAGGTTGAACGCTATTGAGAATATAGACGGCCTATTTTAATAAAAAAAATGTTCCATGTATTTTTTATCCCGTTGTGTTTTATCGAACGAATTATCCGTACGGGTGCACTACGGAATAAGCGTAAATATTTTTTGATGCCAAGTTTTACATCTGATATATATTGATTGTAGGTACGAGTTTTATAGTATTTTTTATGCAAACTGAATCTAAGTAAGTTTGTTAATTGTTGAACGTTTTTCGGGTCATTTAATTCGCACAGAGATAGTATGCCAGCTTTTAATATGTCATGAATATTGTTTTTATGTTGACGAAATTTGGGGTGTGTCAATGTAAAATGTGCAATATTTATCAATCCTAAGATTGCTTTTTCTGGATTATAAGCTGTTGTGTTGTTATTAATACGTACGTTTGTGAGTGCTAAGTCAATTCCACCTAAGGTATACTGGCTAGTTAAGGTAATCCATAGACAGACGTCTTCGGCAATTGATAAGTGCTCTAAAAACAAGTTGTTCTTGAATACATGTGTTTTACCCATAACGGTCGGTAATGCGATAGGGCAGCTTGAGATTATCTGTGGATACACATCGCCATGAAGGGCTCCTGAAGACATTCGAGTTTTTTCATTATTACGAAGATCCTCTCTATCGTAAGATGTATGTGATATGAAAAGACCATTGGTCTCCATAAAATCTAATTGCATGATGAGCTTAGTTGGATAAAAATAGTCGTCAGAATCTAAAAATGAAATATAATCCCCAGTAGCATGCTTGATGCCTGCGTTCCTAGCAGAAGCTGGGCCAGAATGTTCTTGTTGAATGTATATGATTCTTTTGTCATGCTTAATAAACGTCATTAACTCAGACAGATCATTATTAGAGCCATCATTGATTAAGAGAAGTTCAAAATTTTGATATGTTTGGTTTAATACACTTTGTATAGCTTCAAGTGTTAAATTTATACGGTTATAAAAAGGAATGATGACGGATATTTTTATTTTAAGTTCTTTTAGAATGTCATGAGCCATAGATAAGGCAAGTTCTTCTGCTTTTTTAAACGGTGTTTTTGCTAAGAACGCTGCTGTTCTTTTTAAAAATAAGAACGGTGAGTTATCAATCTTAGTCATTTCTTCATGTGTTAATTTTCGTAAAAAACCAGACCATAAGGTATTATTTTCTTCGAAAATATTGTTGATGGTATTTGTGCCTTGATCAGGATGTTGCCGTGATTGGATCAGTATTTTGCTATCAAAGTGTATGGGGGCGACGCGCATGATATCAAACCAAAGCGCATAATCTTGCGTTGATGGTAATGTTTCGTCAAAGACGCCAATTTCCGTGAAATATATGGCTGGAATTAATAAAGAACAACCGTGAATCAAACCGCGCAGCAATGGAAAGAGTCGCGTGTTAAGTTTATCCAATGGATATGTAGTATCAAGGTGTACAGTATTGGTTGTTTCAGATTTTGTATTAATCAGTTCATAACCACCATAAATAATCGTATTTTTATCGTGTAAACTCGATAAAACATTAATTTGGTGCTCTATTTTATATGGATAATATTTGTCATCATGACTCAGCCACGAAAAATAGGTGCCCTGCATTTGAGCTATACCAAAGTTTAGGGCCGAACCACAACCACCATTTTCTTTTAAAAAATAGCGTATTTTGTCACCGTATGACCTTGCAATGGTATCGGTTTTACCTTTATCTTTAGAGCCATCGTTGACGACAATAATTTCAATATTTTGATAGGTTTGCTCCAATGCGCTATCAATGGCCTCTTTCATGTAATTAGCACCGTTGTACACGGGAATGATAATAGAGACGAGCGGGGCAAAGGGTTGCGTTGCAATCGTGTTTACTTGTATATCAGGCACAGGTCACTTCCTTTTGTTCTATTGCACTATTAGACCATACGGTTCTATTAACATAATCGACATAGCTGGTAACGATTCGTAGTACTTTTTGTGAAACTTTTCCTGCGTCATAGTCGGGAATAAGTTTAGAGGTTTTTTTGTTTGCTGCATATTGTTCTGTGACGATACGTACAGCATTTAATATTCTATCGGCTGTTAAGCCACTCATAATGAGCGTACCTTCATCCATGCCTTCAGGTCTTTCATGTGCATTACGTATCGTGATGGCGGGTAAGTTGAGCAAAGAAGTCTCTTCGGTAATGGTACCACTGTCGGATAACACACAAAAAGCTTCTGTCTGTAATTTGATGTAATCAAAAAAACCGAGTGGTTTGGTGAAATGGATTAATGGATGGATGTCTTCTTTGGGATAATTGTCTAGACGTTTACGTGTTCTTGGATGCGTCGAAAAATAAATAGGGTATTGGTAATGCTCAGCAAGCGCGTTTAATCCGGTTAACAGATCGTGTAAATTACTGGCTGAATCAACGTTCTCCTCGCGATGCGCACTCACTAGAAAATAACGACCAGGTTGTAGTTTGGTGCGTTGTAAAATGGTTGATTCGGATATTTTATGACTGTAATAATCCAGGACCTCATGCATATGTGATCCGGTTTTAATGATCGTTTGCTGTGGAATCCCTTCGGCAATTAAATAGCGGCGCGCATGCTCTGTTAAGACCATATTAATATCGCTTAAGTGGTCGACGACTTTTCTATTTAATTCTTCTGGTACACGTTGGTCAAAACAACGGTTACCAGCTTCCATATGAAAAACCGGAATTTTTCGACGTTTAGCCGAAATAATTGCTAAACAGGTATTTGTATCACCATATAAAAGTAAGGCGTCAGGCTTTATTTCTTTAAATAACGCATCCGATTTCGATATGACATCGGCAATTGCATCCGCTGGGGAATCAGGAGATATATTCAGAAAAAAATCAGGTTTACGTATTTCTAGATCATCAAAGAAAACTTGATTGAGTTCGTAGTCATGATTTTGCCCGGAATGAACGAGTGTATGATTTGAGTGCGCATCAAACGCTGCAATGACACGAGACATTTTAATAAGTTCTGGTCGTGTTCCCACGAGGGTCATAATCTTAAGCATCGAGCTTCTCCTGGACGAAATCTAGTTTGAGTAATAAGGTTTTTATTTCGTCTATGTTGAGTTGTTGTGTATTATGTGATGTGTAATCTTCAAGATGTGAGACTCTTTCTTCGCCTTCCATGACGTATTTATCGTAATTTAAATCACGATTATCTGTTGTAATTCTATAATAGGCGCCCATATCTTCAGCCATAGCCATTTCTTCACGTGATACTAACGACTCATAGCATTTTTCGCCATGACGTGTACCAATAATACGAATTTCAGAGTCGCTACGGAATATTTCAAGCAATGCTTGTGCGACATCACCAATTGTTGCTGCGGGCGCTTTTTGTACAAAAATATCACCTTGTGTTCCATGATTAAATGCGTGCAATACTAATTCAACGGAATCTTCTAATGACATGAGAAAACGTGTCATGGTCGGGTCGGTAATCGTTAAGGGTTGTTTGTTTTGGATCTGCTCGATGAACAATGGGATGACGGAGCCACGTGATGCCATAACGTTTCCATAACGTGTTGCAAATATAGACGTCTTGGAATCCGTGACTTGTCGCGATTTTGCAAGCATGATTTTTTCTGCCATGGCTTTGGATATTCCCATTGCATTGATTGGATAAACTGCTTTGTCGGTACTTAAAACAATCATGCGTTGCACATCATGATTGATACCAGCATTTAAAACGTTTTCAGTCCCTAATACATTGGTGCGTACGGCTTCCATAGGATAAAACTCGCATGACGGCACTTGCTTGAGTGCAGCGGCATGAAATACATAATCAACGTCGCGCATCGCGTCACTAATCGATGAATAATCACGAACATCTCCAATATAATATTTTATTTTTTTACTGTTAAATGTTCGTCGCATGTCGTCTTGTTTTTTTTCATCACGACTAAAAATACGAATTTCTTGTATGGATGAATCCAAAAATCGCTTTAATACCGCGTGGCCAAATGAGCCTGTACCGCCGGTTATCAGAAGTGTTTTATTCTCAAACATGAAGATTCCTTTCTTTTGTATTTAAGTAGTCTTTGTGCATTGCCGTGATTAATGTAGTCCAATCAGGGGGGCTGTATTGTGTGGCTTGATTAAATCGCTGCGCGTTGAGTGAGCGATCAATGACGAGCGCACTATCCGGTGTAATAGCTATGTTTTTCTCATAAACGTTGCCGATTATTGATAATAAATCAAATTTATTAATGGGGTGTGCGGCTACATGATATAAGCCAGTCAGGGTAGGGTTTGGAATGACAAAATCATGAATAATGCGTGTGAATTCTAAAGTCGAAAATCCTGAGAATATTGCTTTATCATAGCCAGAAATACTATTTTCTTGTGAAAGAAACCAATTGACTAAGCTATAATTTGAGTTGATTTCGTGGCCTATGATTGACGTACGTAATGTGATGGCTAAAGGATAATCATGCAGTTCGCCTATGTATTTCGATTTGCCATATAAATCCGTTGCATCCGATATATCGGTTTCGACGTACATGCCTTTATTGCCTGAGAAAACACAGTCCGTACTAATATGTATAAGCCGAGTTTTAGTGAGTTCACATAGTGATGCCAGACGGTGGGGTAGCATAGCATTGATCGGTAGTGTAGTGAGTGGGTTGTTGGCATGCGCAAGCTGCTTGATGACACCAACACAGTTAATCACAATATCGGGTTTAGCTTGTGAAAATGCATGTACTAAGGCATCGTGTTCGAGTACGTCGATGTTGTTTATTAAATTTTGATGGGTATTTTCTGGGAAATAACGTAGGTTATGATTATTACGTATTGTTCCCCATACTTGATGTTGTGAGTTATTAAATAATTGTTGAAAGATAGTGCTTCCTAGCATTCCAGTTGCACCTAAAACTAGTATCTTCACGTCTTATTTGTCCTTTGTTTCAATTTAGGTTCGTAGTATATACTTATCGCTCATGAAATTACGAGTTTCAATGTATCGATTTTTTAATAAACTTTCTTGGTGCTATTGTTTTATTCAGTTAGAGTAACCAGCTAAGAAAAAAGTTAATTTTATTTTTAATTAATTGGATTTTAATATGTACAAATTTAATAAGGATGTAATCAATGGCCCATGTTGAAATCATAGATAAGACATTGTTTGACAAATCTGTTTTAGATAAGTTAGAACAAGAAATAAAGACTGTATTAGATATTGGAGCTGGAATTTACCCTAAAACATTTATTAAACCGCAATTGTATATTTGTGTTGAGCCTTTTCATGAGTATGTTCAAGAATTAAATAAAAATATAGGCATGCAAAATGATCAGTTATTTGTTGTTTTAAATGGCGATTGGGATTTTGCTGTTTCACAGTTTGGTGAAAACTCAGTAGATACCGTATTTTTAATTGATGTTATAGAGCATTTAGATAAAGAAGAGGGCGTGCGTTTGTTAGCATTAACAGAAAAAATAGCTCGAAAACAAGTTGTTATTTTTACGCCTTTGGGATTTATTGCTCAAGAAACTTTGCACGGAGGTAAAGATGCTTGGGGATTGAATGGTGCTGCTTGGCAAGAGCATAAATCTGGTTGGATGCCTGAGGATTTTGACGATTCATGGGATGTATATGTATGTGAAGATTATCATTCACATAATAATGTTAATCAGCTACTAGATAAGCCAATAGGCGCTATTTGGGCTATAAAAAATAAGCTTGAAAGTGATAAAGAACCTGATGAGTCATGGTTAAATAACAATGAAATCACCAAGCAAATTATTGAAAGAAGTGCCAACTTATTTAAAGCTAATATAGAGACAACAAAGGCTTTTGAGAAAGTTATTCAAGCGAAGGACCAAGAGATTAGCTTGTTGAAAGAGCAGCATAGACGGTTAGCCAATACAAAAGCCGTGCGTTTTGCTAATAAAATTAATCAGGTGATAGGAAGAGCTTAATTTTTTTAAGTTATCTGTGCTTTGCATTTAGGTGCGGTTTACCGCACCTAAATTTAAGAATCGAAATTTAGAAAGGAATAACAGTCATTGCTGTATAGACTTTTGAACATGTGCCATTAGTACAGGTACGCCATGGAATTTTTCCAAAATAGCCGAGGCCCGATGCATCTTGTCTCAACCAGTCTTCTTCTCCGTAATAGTCGAAGTAATACCTAATTTCTGTGTTGTTGGCGTCATAAACAGAATAACCGCCACGGGGTGCAATAATACGTAGGTTGGGGTTAAATATGAGACTTAAATCATATGTCGGGCCAGCACCTAAGGTAATATTAGTGCTATACATTTTCATCGCCGCAGTCATAGAGTTTATTTCATTAATGAATAGCACAGGCCATTTTTCATTAATATTAACATAATAAGCGCCTCTCAATTTATTCAACTTCGTCATATCGGGTGCGTGAAGTCGCTTTTCAATGTTGTCTACAATTTGAGGGCAGCTCTCTTGTGTCTCGGGTAAAAAGCATTCGATCGCTTCGGGCGATTGAATGATCTTTGCGTCAGATTTTAGTATGGATGAGACTTGTTTTAACTCAACTTGAGTTGTTTTTTCTAAAAATGGGAAGGCCGCTGAGTTTACAATAGAATTTGAAAATGAAACATCTTCTTGATTTTTATCATATAAATCATTTAATTTTTTACGTGCATCAATTGCTTG
>JAACPN010000073.1 GCA_009995425.1 Legionella sp.
GATATGACAACGATTAATTCCGTTGCCATTACCTTAAAAAGCACCAACAACGATGTTCCGCAATCTGATTTTTCAGACAGTAGTTTTGCGTGTGTACCCGTCACATGTGCAAGCAATGCATGCACTTCAGCCTCCGGCACGCAGAGCTTTGAGCTTAAAACAACAGCTGCCGTAGGTGATCCGGCGGATGGTGGAGTCATTGCAGATTTGACGGGGCTCATTGCGACAACCTCGGATGATAGCACGGGTATTGCATGGGGTGGTAATGGCACCACAACCAGTGCACAAAGTGATACCGATGGGGCGGCGAATACCGCCACGATTGTAAATGCGCTTGGTGAAGGAACTTATGCTGCACGGCTCTGTAGCACCCTCTCCATCACCGGCGGTTACACCACCGGCTGGTTTTTACCTGCCAAAAACCAGCTCAATACGCTTTACACGAATAGGGTGGCGATAGCTGGTTTCGCCGATGCCGTCTACTGGAGCTCTACGGAGTTTGCCGAACTTTCGGCTACCAACGCCTGGAGCCAGAACTTCGGCAATGGCTTCCAGAATGATGGCCTTAAGGGCTTCGTCAGGCGCGTTCGATGTACTCGGGCTTTTACTCCTTAATTTATTTTCTTTGTTATCCATCTAAAAAGGTGAAATAGATAAAATTTCTGTTGTTATTCTCAGAATCATGTTGCATTGGACGATGCGAAGACTCAACTTTTTAAAGACAGGGTGCTATACTTCAGGTTGTTTCTTAATTTAAGAAGGCATGACGTGATGAATCATCAGCGACCAATAAATTTAAATTTAGGCAGTTTGAAGTTTCCCCCTATGGCTATTGCATCAATTTTGCACCGTATTTCAGGAATCGGTCTTTTTCTGTTGTTGCCCTTGATGCTTTATTTTTTAAACTTATCGCTTGCATCGGCTGCGTCGTTTGAGCATTTTCAGATGCTTTTAGCTACGTGTGTGTGGTACAAGCTTGCCATTTTGGTCTTTACGTCAGCGCTTATCTATCATGTATTGGCTGGTATTCGACATGTATTGATGGATATGGGACTCGGCGAATCGCTTGTTGCTGCACGTCGAAGTGCTTTTGTTGTTATTGGGCTTGCTGTGATGGGCACCCTTCTTTTTGGAGCATCTTTATGGTCACTAGTGTAACGAGTTTAACCGGAAATGGGCTAAAAGATTGGCTGATTCAACGGGTAACCGCAATTTATTTAGCGATATATGCAGCTCTGTTTTTCGTGGTTTGGTTTGCGTCTTCCCCATGGCGTTACGAGACATGGACCGCATGGTTTCATACGCCTTGGTTTCAGATAGCAACGGCACTTGCACTGTTCTCCTTGCTTTTGCATGCTTGGATAGGGTTGTGGACGGTTACAACAGATTATATTAAAAGCACAGCATTAAGACTCACGGTTCAAGGTCTGGTGTTGTTTGTGTTGCTTGGCCAATTGGTTGCAGGCTTCATGATGATTTGGGGATAATGACGATGACTGTGGCACGAAAGACATTTGATGCGGTAATTATTGGGGCCGGTGGTGCGGGTATGCGTGCAGCACTGCAATTGGCAAACTCGGGCTTAAAAGTAGCATTATTATCGAAGGTTTTTCCAACGCGTTCGCATACGGTTTCAGCCCAGGGTGGCATTACGTCGGCACTTGGGAATGCTGATGAAGATGATTGGCGCTGGCATATGTACGACACCGTAAAAGGTGCTGACTATATTGGCGATCAAGATTGCATTGAATATTTATGTAAAGAAGGCCCACAAGCCGTGTATGAGCTTGAGCATATGGGGTTGCCTTTCTCTCGTATGGACAACGGCAAAATCTATCAGCGGCCTTTCGGTGGTCAATCGAAAAATTTTGGCGGTGAGCAAGCGGCTCGTACATGTGCTGCTGCTGATCGTACAGGCCATGCTTTATTGCATACGTTGTATCAGCAAAATATTAAAGCAAAAACACATATTTTTAGTGAATGGTTTGCGCTCGACCTCGTTCGTGATGAAAGCGGTCGTGTGTTGGGTACAACGGCCTTTTGTATTGAAACAGGCGAGGTTGTATTTTTCCAGGCACGGGTTTGTATTTTAGCGACGGGCGGTGCGGGTCGTATTTATCAATCCACCACCAATGCGCATATTAATACCGGTGATGGTTTTGGTATGGCGGTGCGTGCAGGTATACCGCTCCAAGATATGGAAATGTGGCAATTTCATCCAACGGGCATTGCAGGTGCCGGCACGCTTGTGACCGAAGGATGCCGTGGTGAAGGTGGGTATTTAATTAATAAAGACGGTGAGCGCTTTATGGAGCGTTATGCCCCGCATGTGAAAGATTTGGCTTCGCGTGATGTTGTATCGCGCTCGATTGCGCTTGAGCTACGAGCTGGCAAAGGCTTTGATCCGAAAGGCGTTGATCACGTTAAATTAAAGTTAGATCATTTGGGTGCTGATTTAATCAAATCACGTTTACCCGGCATTCGTGAGTTATCTAAAACGTTTGCAGGGGTTGATCCAATTGTTGATGCAATTCCTGTGGTGCCAACCTGTCATTATAGTATGGGTGGCATTCCAACAAATATTCATGCGCAAGTGGTCACCCATTACAAAGGCAAAGATCACGTTGTCGATGGTTTATATGCCGTAGGTGAATGTGCCTGTGTTTCGGTTCATGGGGCCAATCGCTTGGGTGGTAATTCGCTGCTTGATTTGGTGGTGTTTGGTCGTGCGGCGGGCATTCATATTGAGCAGATGTGGAAAGTAAACGAACTACCCGAGTTAAGTGATGTTAGTGATGAGGCCATTGATGCGTCTCTCGCGCGTTATACGCGTTGGGAAAAGTCGACAACAACAGGCGAGAGTCCGGCCATTATTCGTGATGCAATGCAACGTGTGATGCAAGAAGATTTTGGTGTGTTTCGAACAGGTGAGGTGATGGATCAAGGTATTTTACGCCTGCAAGCCCTTCGTGAGCGTTTAAATGCTGCAAGTTTGAGGGACAAAAGTAAGATTTTTAATACCGAGCGTGTGGCAGCACTTGAGCTGGATAATTTGATGGCAACGGCCTGTGCGACAGCGCAGTCAGCTTTGGCGCGTACAGAGAGTCGTGGTGCCCACAGTCGTGAAGATTACCCTGAGCGTGATGATACCAACTGGATTAAACATACCCTGTATTTTGAGGAAGATAATCGTATTGACTATCGTCCAGTGAATCAATCACCAAAATATGTTGAACCATTTGAACCAAAAAAACGTGTTTATTGATAAGGATACACACCCATGACTGATAGTCGAATAATTAACCTGTCTATTTATCGTTATAATCCTGAGACAGATACGAAGCCCTACATGAAACCTTATGAGCTGAGTGTATCAACGGCAAATGATCCGATGCTCTTGACCTTGCTTGAGCGTTTGAAAGCAGAGCAAGATCCCACGTTATCGTTTCGTCGTTCATGTCGAGAAGGCGTGTGTGGCTCCGATGGTATGAATATTAACGGAGCAAATGGCTTAGCATGTATTACGCCGTTGTCTACGTTAAAAAGTAAAACGATTGTGGTACGCCCGTTAACAGGCTTTGCTGTGATGCGAGACCTGATTGTTGATATGTCGACGTTTTTTAAACAATATGAGCGTATTAAGCCATATCTACAAAACGATACAGCGCCACCAGAACAAGAGCGGCTTCAATCACCGAAAGACCGTGCAAAATTAGATGGTTTATATGAGTGTATTATGTGTGGTTGTTGCACGAGCTCATGTCCGTCGTTTTGGTGGAATCCTGATAAATTTGTTGGACCTGCGGGTCTTTTACAAGCACGCCGGTTTTTAGCGGATAGCCGAGACACCGCAACCGAAAAACGTTTAGAAGAAATGCAAGATCCGTTCAGTGTGTTTCGTTGCCGAAGCATCATGAACTGCGCCTCTGTTTGTCCGAAGGGACTCAATCCAACACATGCTATCAGTGAAATTCGACAGCAAATGTTGGATGACGAAACTTGATGTATTTGTTCGTTGGAGAACACGATGATGAGTAATACGTTACAAAACGCCTGGGATACAGCTTATTTGTCGGGTGGTAATATGGCCTACGTTGATGGGTTATATGAAGATTATCTAGCTGATCCAGATTCTGTCTCAAGTGATTGGGCAACTGTATTTAAAAATTTACCCAAGGTTGATGGCGCAGCATCAGATATTTCACATAGAGCTTTGCGTGACTATTTTTTAGTGCAAGCCTATCGACCTAAACAAGCTGTGGTTGTGTCGTCGGAGGGTGGTGATAAGCAAGCGCGTGTGACTGAGTTTATTAATGCTTATCGAACCAACGGTCATCTTATGGCAAATTTAGATCCGCTTAAGATGGTTGTTCGAGATGCGCCGCCAAGTCTGGATCTGGCTTATCATGATTTGACAGATGCTGATTTAAATCAAACATTTTTTGCTGGAAAAGGTTTTTCTGACGAACCCTTTTCGTTGGCTGTGATTCGTGATGCACTCAAACAAACGTATTGTGGCAGCATTGGTATTGAGTACATGCATATTGCCAATGCTGAGGAAGTCACGTGGATTCAGCAACAAATGGAATCCGGACGAGGACGTCGTGCATTAACGTCTGAAAGAAAGAAAACGTTGCTTGATGAGTTGATTGCAGCTGATGGGCTTGAGCGATATTTAGGAACCCGTTTTGTGGGACAGAAGCGTTTCTCACTTGAAGGTGGCGATGCTTTAGTTCCGATGATGAAAGAAATCATACGTGAAGCCGGACAAAACGAGGTGCGCGAAGTGATTGTTGGCATGGCGCATCGCGGTCGTCTCAATGTGCTTATCAATGTTTTAGGTAAAAAGCCAGAAGTTTTATTTCAAGAGTTTGAAGGCAAGTATTCACATGGTGAGCGAACAGGTGATGTTAAATATCACATGGGTTTTTCATCCAATTTACCGACCAACTCAAAAAATGTCGTGCATGTGTCACTGGCGTTTAACCCATCTCATCTTGAAATTATTGGTCCTGTGGTCCAAGGTTCTTCACGTTCGCGCTTGCGTCGACGAAATGATCTTATCGAGAAAAAACAAGTGCTACCGGTTGTGATCCATGGCGATGCCGCGTTTGCCGGTCAAGGTGTTGTGATGGAAACGTTTAACTTCTCGCAAGCTCGAGGGTACTGCACGGGTGGAACCGTTCATATTGTGATTAATAACCAAATTGGTTTTACCACAAGTAATCCTCTCGATTCGCGTTCAACACTGTATTGCACCGATGTTGCAAAAATGGTTCAGGCTCCTGTTATCCATGTGAATGGCGACGATCCTGAAGCCGTTATTTTTGCAACGCAGATGGCGTTTGATTTTAGAATGAAATTCAAACGAGATGTGGTACTCGATTTGGTGTGTTATCGACGACATGGTCATAATGAAGCCGATGAGCCTTCGGTAACGCAACCGTTGATGTATAAAGCAATCAAGAAAATTAAACCCATTCGAGCCTTATATGCTGAGAAGTTAATCGCAGAAGGCTTGCTTTCCCAGGTCGATGTTGATGATGCGATGAATGCGTATCGGGATAAATTAGATCGTGGAGAAAGCGTTGTTGACACCACGCACGAAAACTATAAAGGCAAAATAGCAACCGATTGGACGCCTTATTGGAATACCGCATGGGATGCCCCAGTCGATACATCGGTCCCGCTCGCAACCATTCAGGCGTTATCTGAAAAACTTCAAGCTTTGCCCGAGGGGTTTCAAGTTCATCCTGTTGTTAAGCGATTATTAGCTGAACGAGAACACATGGCGAAAGGCGAGATCTCCATGAACTGGGGTTATGCCGAAACCATGGCTTACGCAAGTTTATTGCATGAAGGGTATGGTGTACGTCTTTCTGGTCAGGACTGTGGTCGAGGCACGTTTGCTCATCGCCATGCCGTGTTGCATGACATGGAAACGGGTGAAACAACGATACCGCTCGAAAATCTTGTTGCCGATGGCATCAAACCCGCACTGGTGATTGACTCGGTACTTTCTGAAGAAGCTGTACTCGCTTTTGAATACGGTTATGCCTCGTCTGAACCAAATTTTTTAGTGCTTTGGGAAGGGCAGTTTGGCGACTTTGCGAATGGCGCTCAAGTGGTGATTGATCAGTTTATTAGTTCCGGTGAGCAGAAATGGGGTCGTTTGTGTGGACTTGTTATGTTGTTGCCTCATGGTTATGAAGGTCAAGGTCCAGAGCACTCTTCAGCTCGGCTGGAGCGTTATTTACAATTGTGCGCGCAACAAAATATTCAAGTGTGTATGCCAACCACGCCGTCGCAAATTTTTCATGTGCTTCGTCGTCAGCTGATACGACCTTTCCGTCGGCCGTTGATTATTATGACACCCAAAAGTTTGCTCAGACATAAGTTAGCTGTTTCACCGCTTTCTGATTTAGTCGATGGGAAATTTTATAATGTTATTCCAGAGATTGATCCAATCAAACCTGAAGGTGTGAAGCGCGTGGTGTTATGTTCTGGAAAGGTTTATTATGACCTGCTACAAAAGCGTCGGGAAAATAAACAGCACGATGTGGCTATTATTCGCTTAGAGCAGTTATATCCATTTCCTAAAAAAGCGCTTCGAGCTGAGCTTGTTAAATATTCTGAAGCAAAACACATTGTTTGGTGTCAAGAAGAGCCAAAAAATCAGGGTGTTTGGTTTTCATCGCAGCATAATATGCAAGATTGCTTACAGGCCGATCAATCGCTTCGTTATGCTGGGCGTGGGTTTGCAGCCTCACCGGCAACGGGGAGTGCGAGCGCTCATGCACAGGAGCAACATGCGTTAGTGGAGCAAGCACTCGTTGGGGAGTAAACCTAGCTGATGCGCTTGTTTTTTGTTGAATTGAATGTTGAATAAAAAAGGTTGAAATCATGTCGATCGAAGTCAAAGTACCTGTTCTGCCAGAATCTGTGGCTGATGCCACCATCGCGGCTTGGCATAAAAAGCCTGGTGATACCGTCACGCGTGATGAAAATTTATTAGATCTTGAAACAGATAAAGTCGTACTTGAAGTACCCGCACCTGCTGACGGTGTTTTAGAGGCCTGTCTTTTTCAAGTGGGTGATACCGTTGTGTCAGGGCAGCTTCTAGCGAAGCTAAAAGAAGGTGGGGCAGCTCTAAAACCTTCGGAGCAAGCAGAAGATAAACATGCTGAGCCGTCGACCGGGCCTGCCGTCAGACGTTTGATGGCCGAGCATGATTTAAATCCTGCTGATATCACAGGTTCGGGTAAAGATGGACGTATTACTAAAGCAGATGTGGATAAATTTATTGCCTCAACGCGCGGTGAAAGTAAAAGCAAAAACGCTGCATCAGTAACAACCGAGGCAGCTCCTGCACCTGCAGCAACCCCTGCAGGCGCACGTGAAGAGCGCCGTGTACCGATGTCTCGTTTGCGTGTGCGTATTGCTGAGCGTTTGTTAGAAGCGCAACACAATGCTGCTATGCTGACAACGTTTAACGAAGTAAATTTAAAAGCTGTGATGGATTTACGCGCGGAATACAAAACATCGTTTGAAAAAAAACACGGTGTCAAACTTGGATTCATGTCATTTTTTACACGTGCAGTGATTGAATCGCTTAAGCGCTTTCCTTCGGTTAATGCATCGATTGATGGTCAGGATGTGGTGTATCACGGGTATTATGATGTTGGGATTGCGGTTTCGACCGAGCGTGGTTTAGTTGTTCCTGTTCTTCGTGATGCCGATACGTTAAGTATGGCTGAAATTGAGCAAACCATCGGAGATTTAGCGGGTCGTGCACGAACCGGTAAATTAGGGATGGAAGATATGCAGGGCGGAACATTTACCATCACGAACGGTGGGGTATTTGGTTCTCTCTTAGCAACACCTATCTTGAATCCGCCACAAACGGGTATTTTAGGCATGCATAAAATTCAAGACAGACCTGTTGTCGAAAACGGTGAGATTGTGATTCGTCCGATGATGTATTTGGCGTTGTCTTATGATCATCGTTTGATTGATGGACGTGAGTCCGTGCAGTTTTTGGTGAGTGTGAAGGAGTTATTAGAAGATCCTGCGCGCTTGTTACTAAATGTTTGATTGAAGTAGAGTATCGACCCTATGAATTTACATGAATACCAAGCCAAACAATTGTTTGCGCGTTATGATTTACCTGTACCTAACGGAAATGTTGCATACAATGTTGAAGATGCCTTGCAAGTGGCCTCAACCTTATCAACCCCAACGTGGGTTGTGAAGGCACAAGTGCATGCAGGCGGAAGGGGAAAAGCTGGGGGCGTGAAATTGCTTTCAACGCAGGACGAGTTAACCGCTTTTGCTCAAAAATTATTAGGAACCAACTTAGTCACGTATCAAACCGATGCAGAAGGTCAGCCGGTTAATGCATTATTAGTTGAAGAAACCAGTGATATTGCACGCGAGTTATATTTAGGTGCCGTGGTGGATCGCGCCACACGTCGCGTTGTTTTTATGGCCTCGACTGAAGGCGGTGTTGATATTGAAGATGTGGCAAAAAACACACCTGAAAAAATCATCAAAGTTGATATGGATCCGATGCTAGGTATTATGCCGTATCAATGCCGTGAGGTGGGTTTTAGTTTAGGATTAACGGGTCCTCAAATTAAGCAACTTACTCATATCATGATGACCTTGGGTAAGCTTTTTGTTGAATGTGATTTGAGTTTATTAGAAATTAATCCGTTGGTTGTGACGGGAGCAGGTGATTTAATTTGTCTCGACGGTAAAGTTGCGTTAGATGAAAATGCATTGTACCGTCATCCTGATCTCAAAGGTTTACGTGATACATCGCAAGAAAACGAGCGCGAAAACCGAGCACGTGATTGGGAACTGAATTATATACCGCTAGATGGCAACATTGGGTGTATGGTGAACGGCGCGGGTCTTGCGATGGCAACGATGGATGTGATTAAGCTTCACGGTGGCGATCCGGCAAACTTCTTAGATGTAGGTGGTGGAGCGACCAAAGAGCGTGTTGCTGAAGCGTTTAAGATTATTTTATCGGATGATAACGTTCAAGGGGTTCTGGTTAATATTTTTGGCGGAATCGTGCGTTGTGATTTGATTGCTGAAGGTATTTTAGCAGCTGTCAAAGAGGTGCAAGTCGATGTACCTGTTGTGGTTCGCCTAGAAGGTAATCAAGCGGTTGCTGGTGCTGAAATTTTAAATAACAGCGATCTCAATGTTATTGCTGCAGATGGTTTAACGGATGCTGCGAAAAAAATTGTTGCAGCTACTGCGTAATACCTTACGATACAATCGATACGATGATATTTTAGAGGCTAGACAAGTATGAGTATTTTAGTAGATAAAAACACCAAGGTTATTTGCCAAGGGTTTACGGGTAAACAAGGTACGTTTCACTCTGAGCAAGCAATCGAATACGGTACGAATATGGTCGGTGGTGTTACACCGGGCAAAGGTGGGGAAACTCATTTAGGTTTGCCTGTATTTAATACGGTTTATGAAGCGGTAGAAGCAACCGGTGCTGAAGCAACGGTGATTTATGTGCCGGCCCCTTTTTGTAAAGATTCGATTATTGAAGCAGCCGATGCAGGTATTGAACTCATTGTTTGTATTACAGAGGGTGTGCCTGTATTAGATATGCTCGAAGTTAAAGCTTACTTAGAAAATAATACCAGTAGTCGTTTGGTAGGGCCTAATTGCCCAGGTGTGATTACGCCAGGCGCATGCAAAATGGGTATTATGCCGGGTTCGATTCATCTCCCAGGTAAAGTTGGGATTGTTTCGCGCTCAGGTACGCTGACTTATGAAGCCGTAAAACAAACAACGGATAAAGGTTTTGGACAAAGTACCTGTGTGGGTATTGGTGGTGATCCCATTCCTGGAACATCGTTTATTGATGTACTTGCTTTGTTTGAGCAAGATCCTCAGACTGAAGCGATTATTTTAGTCGGTGAAATTGGCGGAACAGCTGAAGAAGAAGCTGCAGCATTTATCAAAGCGAATATCACGAAACCTGTGGTTGCTTATATTGCGGGTGTAACCGCTCCAGCGGGTAAGCGTATGGGCCATGCGGGTGCTATTATTTCGGGTGGTCAAGGTACGGCTGCTGATAAATATGCAGCACTTGAAGCTGCGGGTGTTAAAACCGTACGTTCACCGGCTGATCTAGGTGATGCCGTTGCTGAAATAACCGGCTGGTAAGTTCATATGACACAGCATCCTACGACAATTGCGTCGAATAGACGTGAATATGGTCAATTAGGTCTCGATAAACATGATATGGCTGACTCGCCTTGGGTGCAGTTTGATCGATGGTTTGCAGAAGCTGTTTCAAGTGAAGTGTTGGATCCAACGGCGATGGTCTTGTCGACGGTGGATCCACAAGGCCATCCTGATGCGCGTGTGGTTTTACTCAAAGGCATTGAAAACAATGCCTTTGTTTTTTATACAAATTATAACAGTTCTAAAGCATTACAACTGAATGCAACGCCGTATGCTGCGTTAACGTTTTATTGGCCAACTTTGGTACGTCAAGTACGTATTCGAGGGCCTGTTCAGCGTGTGAGGGATGCTGAATCTGATGCATATTTTGCATCTCGACCTAAAGCGAGCCAATACAGCGCGATTGCTTCACCTCAAAGCCAAATTATTACCGATCGTGGCTATTTAGAAGCTCAAGTTGAACACGTTATGCAAGCGCATAGACAAAGCAATGATGAGGTCAAACGGCCCGTAAATTGGGGTGGTTTTGCTGTTTTTGTGGATGAAATGGAGTTTTGGCAGGGTCGAGATAATCGTCTTCACGATCGTATTTTATACGCTAAAGACGATATATCATGGAAAAAAGAACGACTTGCTCCTTAAGTTTTTTAATTTGTTAAGAAAGTGTAAAAAACAAAAGTCTCCCCCATATTTTTTTCATGCTGGCATAAACTCAATCTTAACAGAGGACAATGAGTTGTTAGGTTGTTTTATCTTCTGAGAATATATTGAAAATATATAAACAAGGAGTACTCAATGATGAATAACTCAACGATGAATGACTCAACGATGAATGAGCTGATGGATGTGATGCCTGATATTAAATTTCGTTTTCATGTGGACTATCCAACGTTGGAAGAATGTTATGCTTACGGGTATGAATCTGCGCGTGCCGGCGTATCAGAAGATGAAAATCCTTATGGCGTAACCTCTCATAATTATGAACAATGGAGCGAAGGCTGGTGGGCTGGTTTTTATGAAGATCAACCGTTGTTTACGTTTGATGCGGAACACCCAGAAGATAACGCGGCTGCGTTAACATCGGCAAATGATGATGCTTTTTATGAAACCTCTGGAAATTATTTGCTGCGTGCGTTAGAAATTGCAAGTGTTATCGCTGTTTCTGCTATTTTGGGTTACCAAGTGATTGATTTAGTTGCTTAACATTTTAGATTGTAAATTTAGATAGACCTCTACTTGTTTCCTACCGTCTTTATCTCGTAAAAATAGAACGAGGTGAAGGCAGTAAGGAAAATTATTTCTTTTGTAACCCATGCTTACCTAGAAAAACTTGCATTTTGCGAGTAAATCGAGCAGTCTATACCGACTTTTGATACCTGCATTGTACGTGAGTGCAATTAAATTGTGGATATATGCCTATGAGCTCAAATTTATCGATAAATCAGAATAGTCCTCAAAAAAAACTTCGTATTGCATGGCTGGTTTGGGGCTTAGCTGCAGCGTTTTATTTTTTTGATTATATGGCGCGTGTGACACCCAGCGTGATGCATCGTTTTTTACAACTTGATTTTGGTATGAACGAAGCGCAATTTGGTATTTTGACAGCATCGTTTTATGTACCCTATGTTTTGATGCAAATTCCTGTGGGTTTGATGGTTGACCGGGTCAGTATTCGCTGGCTCTTAACGTTGATGTCGTTACTGACCGCTTTTGGTTGTTGTGTGTTTGGGCTTGCTGAGAGTTTAGGTATCGCATCGGTTGGAAGAATGCTGATAGGCTTTAGTGCGGCGTTTGCCATGATTTCGGCGTTGCGTTTAGCCACGTCATGGTTTCCTCCTAGTATGCTTGGATTGCTTGCGGGCTTAACGCAAGCGCTAGGAATGCTAGGTGCGGCTACAGGTCAGGCCCCTGTATCTTTTTTAGTTGATAATATTGGATGGCGACATAGTATGTTGGTGATCGCTGTTCTGTTTATTGTGTTGGCTGTGCTCTTGTACCAATTTATTCGTGATAAACCTAAGTCAGAAAACTACGAATATAAGCCCAAAACGGATGAGCATGTCGGCCTTTGTTCTGGGGTTCGAGTCGTACTTTCAAGCAAACAGACGTGGCTTAATGCTTTGTATGCCGGTTTTTTATTTGGGCCGACAGCTGTGATTGGTGAGTCATTGGGAGCAGCCTACTTACAATATGGCCGCGGCCTTCATGCGCATGCTGCGGCGTTTTCAATTGGCTTAATCTTTATTGGTTGGAGTATCGGGGGGCCTTTGTCGGGCTGGCTCTCAGATAGGATGGGTCGCCGTAAACCCATCATGATTGCATCCGCTATCTGCGGCTTTATTTTTTCATCGTTGATTATTTTCTATCCTGGACTTGATCAAGCCATGTTGTATCTATTATGTTTTCTTTTAGGCTTTACAAATACAGGGGTTGCGATAGCTTACGCTCTTTCAACTGAGTTGCATCAACGTGCAGTCATTGGAACAGCCATTGCGTTTACAAACATGGCTTCTATTCTCGTGGGAGCTGCTTTACAGCCTGTCGTTGGAAAGTTAGTGGATCATATTGCAGGAGCCAAAGCTTATAATATAGAGCATATTTTATTGTCTGATTTTCAATTTGGTTTGAAAATATTACCGGCTTGCTCGCTCATTGCGCTTCTCTTGGTGCTTATGCTGAAAGAAACTTATTGCAACCCACTTAAAAGTGAAGCTTAAGGCTTCTCAGTAAGGCTTTCTCATGTTCTAATGGAAGGCTGATTATCTGGAGAGATAAATGAAACGAATCGTCGGTATGCTAGTTTTGTTGGTGGTGATTGTTTTTGCTAGCTATTTTATTACAGGTCTTGTGACCGAAAATACATTAAAAAAGAACTTAGGTACGTTTAATCAAACGAGCCTGCTTTCCGTTGAATTGACTGAATATCATCGTGGTCTTTTGAGTTCAGATGCTCAATTGACATGGCATATGAAAACACCGGAGAAAATTGTTCAGCAAGAAGATGGGCGATCGCTGATTATTCCTCCGAAGAGCTATGTTTTCGATATGCCGTTGACCATTTGGCACGGACCGGTTATTTTTCAAAAAGGCCATGTACGTTTAAGATTAGCCATGGCTGATGGTGAGCTTGTATTGCCGGAAGATTATCTTAAAGAATTCCAAGAACATTTTACATCAAATTCTACGCAACCTCGTTTGATGCTTCATGCGTTGGTCACGTATGTGAACAAAACGAAGCTCGAACTTGAGCTACCAGGATTTAAGTTATTTTCTAAAGAAGCTGAAAACACATCTCATATCAAACAAGTTAAATGGTTGGGTATGCATAGCACAGTTGTGTTTACGCCTAGACATACCCGCATGCAGGGCGAGATTAACGTCGATGGGTTACAGATGGCGGGTGAACAGCTGCAGCTAATGTTTGAGAAGTTAACAAGCTCGTATGATATGTATCAAAATAAACATGGCCTGTACTTAGGCGAAGCTAGCCTTCATATTCCTGTCTTGAATTTTACCAATCAAGACGTTGCAACACTTCAATTAAAACAGGTTGATTTCAGCTCAAACAGTGATGTGGAGCATGAGCGTTTTGCATCCAATATGCATGTTGCATTTGAAAGCTTAGTGATAGACCAAAAAAAATACGGTCCCGCTGAACTTAATCTTTCGGTTCAAAATTTAGATGCTGAGGTTTTGGCAAATTTAAATAATCAAGCTCATCAATTACAGCAGGCTGGCATGAATCGAGCAGGAGCGCAGCAAGCCCTCTTGTCCTTGTTACCGGAGGTGCTTAAGCTATTAAGTCAAGGCGCAATTTTTGAAATCAGTCAGTTTGAATTTGGCTTGCCCGATGGCATGATTCATGCCTCTTTACGTCTTGCTTTTCCAGAAACGAAAGCAGATGCAACGCTTCAGCTTCTTTCAAGTATCGATGGTGCTGGGCAATTCACCATACCTGCAGCTTACGTAAAATCTTTATTCGTACGTTCATATAAGAAAAAATTACATAAAGCATTGCAGCATGCTGATGCGCCTGTTATCACAGATATCACAGAACCGGTGAACCTAGATCAACAAGCAGTTCAGCAAGCAGATCAGAAGTTGGCTGACTTGATTCAAGCGGGGGCTTTGCAGGCCAAAGAGCGTGATTATGTATTAGACCTCAAGCTCTCCGATGGACGTTTGTTGGTGAATGGGCATCCATTTCATTCGGGGATGCTAAATTTTTAAACCCCAGTTCATTGTTTATGACGCGCTGTGATTTTGATGCAATTTGTTAGAGCGTTTAACATGGGCTATTATTCTTGAAAAGTAAACGAAGGAGTTACATAGCATGACAAGTATTACTAACGAAAACAAAGAGATGTCTGTTTCTTTGGCTTCAAGTGTTACACAATCAGTTCAGCAGTATTTTTCTGAGTTGAGAGGCGAAGATCCTGTCGATTTATATCAGTTTGTTTTAGAAGAAGTGGAAACCCCTTTATTTCGTGCTGTTATGGAGCATTGCAAATACAACCAATCACGTGCCGCGCTTATGTTAGGTATTAGCCGAGGAACCTTGCGGACAAAACTTCGTCGTTATTTTGATGATAAATACGTTGGAACACGCGATTAAGATAAAATAATCTAGCTCATGCTGTGCATGATTGTAAAAAAAGAGCTTCGATAAGAAGCTCTTTTTTTAATTTCAAATGTAAGATTTAACGTAAGTTACTCATTAAACATAGAGCTTACAGATTCTTCGATATTAACGCGTTTAATCGCTTGGGCGAGCATGGTTGCAAGGCTTACCACTCTAATTTTATGACACGCTCTTGTTGCTTCAGAACCTGCAATGGTGTCTGTGACGACAATTTCATCCAATGAAGAATGATTAATGTTGTGAATAGCAGCGCCAGACAAAACAGGGTGGGTGATGTAAGCTGTGACGCTTTTAGCGCCTGATTTTTTAAGCTCAGCTGCAGCAGAACATAATGTACCTGCGGTATCCACAATATCATCGATAATAATACAATTTCGACCTGATGGATCGCCAATTAAGTGCATGACTTCCGACTTGTTTGGTCCGCTCCGGCGCTTATCAATAATACAAAGTTCAGCGTCATTGAGTTTTTTCGCAATAGCTCGCGCTCGCACAACCCCACCTACATCAGGTGAAACAACCATAATGTCGCTCAGTTGTTGCGTTTTAATATCGGTGACTAACACCGGTGTGGTGTATAAATTATCAACAGGGATATAAAAAAATCCTTGAATTTGATCTGCATGTAAATCGACCGTTAGAATGCGTGAAATACCGACCGTCTCGAGCATATCAGCGACAATTTTAGCCGTGATAGCGACGCGCGCAGATCGAACACGCCGATCTTGTCTTGCATAACCAAAATAAGGAATGACAGCCGTAATACGACCTGCAGAAGAACGTCTGAGTGCATCAGCCATGGTGAGCAGTTCCATAAGATGATCATTTGCAGGTGCCGAGGTTGATTGTATGATAAAAACGTCTTTCCCTCGTACATTTTCAAGAATTTCTACCATCGTTTCGCCATCACTGAACGTACTAACGGTGGCTTTTCCAAGTGGAATATTTAAATGGGAGGAAACATCATGAGCAAGTTTGGGTGTGGCATTTCCGTTAAAAATCATCATGTTAGACATGTGAGGCGCCTTCAGGTTTAGTGCGTAAGAAGAGATTGGCTGGGGTGCTAGGATTCGAACCTAGGTATGCAGGGATCAAAACCCTGTGCCTTAACCACTTGGCGACACCCCAATCATATCGTTGTTCATTCCCTGAACTTGCTTTGCAATGTGACGCTGCAAATTTTTCGCTATTTTGCCGTCATCTAAGCCGCTTGTCAATGGTTTTCCCAACGTTTTATGATGATTTTTAAGTTTCCTTTTGGCCCACTCACATGAATTTTAGAAGGTAGATTAATCCCATTTCTATTTGTGTAATTTATGTACTTTATGGCATATCCAGCTTGCTCTAAATAAGTTAAATTCTGCGAGCTATCATGGTCTGCTGATTTGACAGTCCCAGGTGCAGGCAAACCTCGAACCCAATAATATAAATCTTGAATGGGTATACGAATGCCTGTTTGCTGGTACATTAAGCTTTCGGCGTTATGTGATTTTATGCGCTTTTGCGGATCTTGATAGGTGATCACGCCGTTTTTATTTTCAATCAATATGCTACCACCACCCAGCGGACCAAATAAGTGGATTTTATAATTGTTCGGGCCATTTTGTGTCCAATGAATGGAGGCGGTCCAAGCATCTGTTTTGTTTTTGGCAGCAAGTGCACCCGTGATGGTCCACGATGACATCTCGCTTGCTGTGCGTATCTTCACCGTTTTGGGTATTGCATGCGATGATATCGTACTATCAGGTGTAACGGTTGGCGCACAGCCGGTTAAAAAAATAACGCTAAGGCTTACGATTTTTTTCCAGTTCATGATGCGTACCAGACTCTATGAATAGATAGTTACTTTCTACTTACAATACGCTAGACTTTGCATTGGTTCAATGCATGTAAATTGATATTGATGATGAATAAAGCTATCTATCCAGGAACGTTTGATCCGATTACCAACGGCCACGTTGATTTAATTACACGAGCCGCCAAGCTTTTTCCAAATTTAGTGATTGCGGTTGCTAACAGTCAGCCGAAACATCCTTTTTTTTCACTCGAAAAGCGCATTGCATGTGTTCAGCAAGCTGTAGCACATTTGCCCGGTGTGCGTGTGCTGGGCTTTTGTCAGTTGTTGATTGATTTTGTACGTGAACAAGAGGCCCAGGTGATTATTCGTGGCTTGCGTGCAGCGTCTGATTTTGAATATGAGTTTCAATTAGCAGGCATGAATCGAAAGTTAGATAAAAAAATTGAAACGCTTTTTTTAACACCGGCAGAAGAGTGCATGTTTATTTCATCCACATTGGTGCGTGAAATTTCTGCTTTGGGTGGTGACGTGTCGCAATTTGTACCACCCGCAGTGATTGATGCGCTCAAAGCATAAGTCATTTCGTTAGGGTGCGTCATCACCGGCAAGTTTTTTGATGCTGTTACGTGTTAACTCAATGAGCTCTTCTTTGTTATCTAAACTAAATTGAGATGCATCAATGGGGTCGCCAATATGGACTTCAGCGGTTTGATTTAAATAAAAATCATAGGTTTTGGCGGGAATGATATCAAAAGCACCACGAACCCCAATGGGTATGATCGTGGCTTGTGTTTGAATGGCTGTAATAAATCCGCCTTTTTTAAATGGGCCGACGCGTCCATCCATAGCACGTGTGCCTTCGGGAGCAATCCACATCACAATGCCGCTTTTTAAGAGATCATGTATGCCTTCTAAATCTTTAATTGCCTGGCGTCGATTTTTGCGATCCACAAAGGGAAACTCAGATGCTCGCATGCCACGTCCCATAATAGGGTATTTGGACATTTCTTTTTTGGCAAGCATGCGTAGTGAGGTGTTGGGGAAAGCATGATACGTCAGCGGAATATCAAACAGACTGCTGTGGTTACACATAATAATCGTGGGTTGGCCTGATTTGGGATGTACGTTGTTGGGATTATGTACTGTGCAGGTTATATTCCAGAGGCCAAGTGTTTGCTTGGCCCAAAGCTGCATGCGTGCGTCAACCCAAGCGCGTGTGGTTTTTCCAAAATAGCTTCGAAGTACTGCACGGGAACACGTCGCGGCAATGTAATAAAGTGAAGCAATCCCAACCCAGAGACTACGAAAGAAGCCAGCTTTGTTTTTTTTTATCGGTGATTTAATTTTTGTCATGATCAATAATACGTCCTTTATTAGATGATTGCGATGATGATCGCGATGATTTTTTAGTTTGATGTTTCGTGGGTATAATATTAACTGATTTTAAATATTCTATCAGTACGTTAGCGCTCCATAAAATACCACCGATGAGAATCCCCCAAATCAGCACGTAGGAAAATACGATAAAAATTCCCACGCCTAAGGCAATGGATATGCCGATGAGAATATAAGGAGGAAGTTGCTGTAAAAATTGTTTTATTGAAGGAGGCATAAATATATTCTAAAAAGTGAGTTAATTTAGAATTATCCACCAGAATTGATCTGGATGCAAAGAAACCATGTATAATGTATGTTTTATGTAATATAACATGCGTATTACCTAGGAGATTCAAGATGTTTGGTTTATTAAACTTGTCGTTTTGGGGCTATATCTTAGCGGCATTGATTGTCACACAAATCACGATTGCCGGTGTGACGATCTATTTACATCGATGTCAGGCGCATCGTGCATTAACCCTGCATCCTATGGTGAGTCATTTTTTTCGTTTTTGGTTATGGCTTACCACAGGCATGGTCACGTCGGAGTGGGTTGCTATTCATCGTAAACATCACGCGGCAACCGAGACCGAAGGCGATCCACATAGCCCCGTAGTTAAGGGCATTAAAAAAGTGCTTTGGGAAGGTGTTGATTTATATCGCGCTGCATCAAAAGACAAAGCGTTGGTTGAAAAATATTCGCATGGAACACCCAATGACTGGCTTGAGCGTCATGTATATAAGCGCTTTTGTGGGGCAGGCGTGGTGATTTTATTATTTATTGATGCTTTATTATTTGGTATTCCTGGTATCAGTATTTGGGCGCTCCAAATGCTGTGGATTCCATTATGGGCTGCGGGTGTGATTAACGGTATTGGTCATTATTGGGGTTATCGTAATTTTGAAACTGAAGATGCATCCACCAATATTATTCCTTGGGCGTTTTGGGTTGGTGGTGAAGAATTGCACAATAATCATCATGCGTTTGCCTCGTCTGCGAAGTTCTCTATTAACTGGTGGGAGTTTGATATTGGCTGGTTCTATATTCGTTGTTTATCATTTTGGGGATTAGCTAAAGTCAAAAAATTGCCACCTCGCTTGGTGCGTGATAAGCAAAAACTTCAAGTCGATTTAGAAACCGTTCGAGCCGTTGTGGGTCATCGTTTTCAAATCATGTCGCAATACTATAAACGTGTCATTCGTCCGAGCTTGAAGTATGAAAAACGTCAACACATGATCACTCAAGATGATAAAGCCTTGCTTCAACGTGCAGGTCGTTTATTACGACGACGCGAAGGTTTGCTCTCGCCACGATCCATGTCACGATTAGAAGCATTACTTCTGCGTTACGAACGGCTTCAAATGGTGTATGCTTATCGAAACTCGTTACAAGAAATTTGGTTGAAAACGGCCACGTCTCAAAAAGAACTTATTGAGGCTTTGCAAGCGTGGTGTCGGCAGGCAGAAGAATCGGACATAGACGTATTACGTCAGTTTTCTCTGCAGCTTAAAAGTTACGTACCACGTGTGGCGATGGTGTAAATGGTGATATTAAAATTGAACAAGGAAATTTATTTATGACAAATTGGAGTGTCATGCTCAACGTCTTATTATTAGCTGGCGTTGTTTTTGCCATTGTTCGTATGATCAACATGAAGCGTCAAAGTTCGGCGCCTCGGTCTCGACGCTTCGAACCCGCATTAAGCCAAGCCGTTGCTTCTGAATTTCAGGATGATATTATTGCCGTTCGAAAAATTAATCCTGAGCCAAAACCCAAGGTTGAGCCCAAGATTGAACCCAAAATCATCTCGGAGAAAGTCCCAGAAGCAGAAGTAACCCCAAATCTAACGTCTGAAATTAAGTCCATAAAAAATCAGCAACCAACACATGAAGAACCTACCGTGTTGGTTGTTTTTCTTTTGGCAAAAGAACAGCGTAAACTCATGGGGTATGAGCTTCTTCAAACGATTCTTTCAACAGGGTTACGTTTTGGTGAAGGGCAACTTTTTCATCGGCACCAGTTTGCAAACGGACAGGGGCCTGTGATTTGCAGCCTTGCTACGGCGACAGCGGATGGAACATTTGATTTACAAAATATGGGGGCCTTGAGTGTCCATGGTTTGTGTTTATTTATGGAAACATCGGACAATGCTAATATTGATTTAGAGCGTTTCTCCATGATGATGGATACGGCAAGACAACTGAGTGATGGCCTGGATACTTATTTACTTGATGATGAGCGTAAAACATGGTCTGAGGCAAGCCTTGTACGTTATCACCAAATATTACACGTGCAACAAGAAGAAGCGTTGCCTGAGGTTTAAAATTTTGGTTTTATAATTTTAGGTTATTACGGAGACCACCAAGCTTCTTCATCTCGTGGTGGACGTGCCAACAGCGATTGAGCCGCTTGTTCCGCAGTTGTATGCTCTTGAAGTAAGTCATCTACCGCTTGGCAAATCGGCAAATCTAAAGTATAGGTTTTGGCAAGTGCACATACTTGTGATGCATTGTATTTTCCCTCGACTACTTGGCCTATTGTTTTTTCTGCATGTATAATTTTCTGACCTTGGCCGAGTAACAATCCAAAACGTCGATTTCTGGATTGATTGTCGGTGCACGTAAGTACTAAATCACCTAGCCCAGCGAGCCCCATGAAGGTATCTGGCGACGCACCCAGAGCCATACCTAAGCGGCCCATTTCAGCGAGTCCTCGTGTGATGAGTGCGGCTTTGGCGTTTGCGCCATAATTAAGCCCATCACTGATCCCACAAGCAATGGCTAAGACATTCTTAACAGCGCCCGCACATTGCACACCAATCAGATCATGACTTAAATACACACGTAAATTACCGTGATGTAACATGTCTCGAAGTTTGTGTAAATACTGAGATTCATTGCCCGCAATGACCAATGCTGTTGGCAAGCCGTTCGCAACTTCTTTTGCAAAAGATGGTCCCGAGATGGCAGCCATGGCAAACGTATTGCCCCATCGTGCTGCGATCAGTTCGCTCAAGCACGTATGCTTTTGGGGATCAATACCTTTGGTGAGCCAAGCAAGCCCGGTTAAGTTTTTGGGAAGTTCTGGTAATATGTCAGCAAAGGCATGAGATGGCACAGCGATCACCAGCTCATCGGCTTGTTGTATGCATGTTTGAAGACTTGGTTCAGGAATAAGGGATTCTGGGAATTTTATACCTGGTAAATAACGTTGATTTTCTCGTGATTGAGCCATGCGTTCAACATGTTCTGGGTTGCGTCCCCATAATAACACGCGCTGGCCACCTTGTGCCAAGTGAATGGCAACTGCGGTACCCCAAGATCCCGCACCGAGAATAGCCAGCGTCGTGTTTTTTATCATTTAGTGTGTTGTCTCCGTTTGAGCCGTTTGATTGCGCTCCTGTTGTTGCATGTAGATGGCATCAAAATTAATCGGTGCCAATACGAGTTGTGGAAAGCTGCCACGAACAACTTCAGCTGTAATTGCCTCACGTGCGTAGGGGAAAAGAATGCTTGGGCAGAAACTTCCTAAAAGATGATCCAGCTGAGGTGTTTCGGCGCCTGTGATCGTAAAAATACCGGCTTGTTGAACTTCGACAAGAAACGCTGTTTTGTCTTTGTTTTTTACGGTAGCGGTTACGGTTAAAGCCACTTCATAAGCGCCTTGGTTGTCGAGTGCAGTGTACGCTGTATTCAAGTCAAGATTTAATTCGGGCGTCCATTCTTCTTGAAAAATAGCGGGGGTGTTGGTGGTTTCGAACGAAAGATTTTTAATATAAACTCGTTGAATAATAAATTGCGCGTCTGCTTGTTCTGGTGTTGTATTTTCCATGATATTAATTTTCCTATTTTAATTTAAGTTGAGTTATAAAAAAAATTATTTTCTGCCCTGGGTGAGTGGCAAACTTGCCGATTTCCAGGCGGTTATACCACCGGCTAAAATCATGACGTTGGTAAACCCTTGTTTACGTAATTTAACGGCAAGCGCTGAAGATTGCAAACCACGAGAGCAAATCAAAATCAGTGGTTTTTGTTTGTATTGTTCGAGTTTGCCTAAAGGTTCGCCTGGTAGATTTTTTGATCCAACCACATGACCGGTTTGGTATGCGGCGGCTTCACGAATATCAATCACGACCGCGTCTTGGTGGTTTATGGCATCAATCATCGCCGTGGTTGAAAGCGCTTGTGGACCATTCTTTTTTGTGACATGCTCGTTGATAAGCATCAGGCTTAATACGGCTAAAAGTGCGAGCCATAATTCCCAGTGATGCAGAATAAATTCTTGAAGTTGGTTCATCATAAATAAATCCCTAAAATTTAAACGTTTAAACTATAGGGCCGGATTATCCAGCGATTACGAGCATAAGGCAAGCCAGAATTACTTTATGACTTTTCAGTCGGCACGAAAGAGCGCATAATAGCAATTTTGAGATCACGACGTAAGTATAAACATGAAATCTATCGTTGAGCAGTTAATTAATCAAGCCCTTCTTCAGCTAAAAACAGATGCTGTGATTCCCGCCGATCTTCAAATTTCTATTAAAGTAGAACCAACGAAAGATACGCGACACGGTGATTTTGCCACCAATGTAGCGTTGATGCTGGCGAAGCCATCTAAGCAGCCACCTCAGGTACTTGCTGCCAAATTAGTTGAGGCATTGCCCGAGCATGCTTTATTAAATCGCGTGGAAATTGCGGGGCCTGGGTTTATCAATTTTTTTATGGAAGAAGCTAATCGCGCATCGCTGATATTAAAACGTGTGTTTGAACAAGCGGATGCGTTTGGTGCAAATACCCACGGCCGCGGCGAGCGCGTGCTTCTAGAGTATGTTTCAGCTAACCCAACTGGCCCGTTGCATGTGGGGCATGGTCGAAGTGCTGCATTTGGTGCGAGCTTGGCTAATTTATTAGAAACAGCAGGTTTTGATATTACGCGTGAGTACTATGTCAACGACGCAGGGCGTCAAATGGATATTCTCGCGGTGAGCGTGTGGCTCCGCTATTTAATCTGTGCGGGTGAGTCAGTCACGTTTCCTGCGAATGCTTACAAAGGTGACTATGTTCGTGACATTGCTGCTGCGTTGTATGCCGAACATCAAGACACGTATCGTCGAACGTGGTCAGATATCATCGCTGATTTACCTTTGGATGAGCCAGAAGGTGGTGATAAAGAAAAGTATATTGACGCCCTGATTAATCATGCAAAACAAACGTTAAGTGTTGCCGGATTTTTGATGTTTCATCGAACGGCACTCAACTCGGTACTGGATGATATCAAACAAGATTTGGGTGAGTTTGGCGTGCATTATGATCAATGGTTTTCTGAACGAAGCTTGTTGGATTCAGGGGCGATTGCCGAAGGCGTGGCGGCTTTAAAAAATGCAGGGTATACATTCGAACACGAAGGAGCTGTTTGGTTTAAGTCCACTGAATTCGGTGATGAAAAAGATCGTGTTTTGGTACGGGCTAACGGTCAGCCGACGTATTTTGCATCAGATGTAGCCTATCACTGGGATAAATACAGACGCGGGTTTGATCGTGTGATTGATCTTTTTGGTGCCGATCATCACGGGTATCTTCCACGCCTTAAAGCGGCTGTAACAGCCCTTGGTCATGACGAAGAAGCATTGCGTGTGTGTTTAGTGCAATTTGCTATTTTGTATCGTCAAGGCGAACGTGTTCAAATGTCAACGCGCAGTGGCTCTTTTGTTACGTTACGTGAATTGCGTCAAGAAGTGGGAACAGACGCCGCGCGATTTTTTTATGTGATGCGTAAACCCGAGCAGCACATGGATTTTGATTTAGATTTGGCAAAATCCGAGTCACGTGATAATCCGGTGTATTATATTCAATACGCACATGCGCGTATCAGCAGTGTGTTCCGTCAACTTGAAGCGCGTGATATGGCATGGGATAAAAACATCGGTCTTGAAAATCTGGATTTACTCACCGAAAAACACGAATCAGCGTTGATTACCCAGGTCGGACGTTATCCCGATGCGATTCAGGTTGCGGCACAGGCTTGCGAACCACACCAAATAGCCTATTATTTAAGAGAGTTGGCGAATGCACTGCATGCTTATTATAATGCCGTGCCTTTATTGTGTGAGGACAAAGCCCTGCGATGTGCGCGTTTTTGTTTGTTGTCTGCCGTGCGCCAGGTCTTACGTAATGGGCTAACCTTGCTTGGTGTTTCTTGTCCTGAGAGCATGTGATGGCAAACCATCCCGAACAGCGTAGAAAGAGAAAGCCTCGATCAACAACTTCGAGGGTTAAATTTGTTATCCTTGGTTTTGTTTTGGGCTATGCTTTCTCTTGGTTTTGTAGTCCGGTGATGGTCATCAGTTGGTTAAACATTCATTTAGGGCATCCGGCCGTTGTGGAAGATTCTGGCGTAGATGTGGCTGCGTTACCCAAGCCTAAGTTTGAATTTTATACATTACTCACGCAAGAAAAAGTAGAACCGCCTAAAAAAACACCGTCTGAAATCGCGAAGACCACCCCAGTAGTTGCGACACCTACCGTGTCTGCCTCGGTAAATATTAATCAGCAGGAAATTTATTATGTGTTGCAACTCGCTTCATTTCAACGACGTGAAGACGCCGAGCAGATGTTGGCTGGACTTGTGATGCGAGGCGTTGAAGCCAAAATTAAAACCATTACACAACAAGGTGGGGCGTGGCACCGTGTGGTGGTTGGTCCTTTTGCGTCCAAAACGCAAGCAGAAAAAGCCCAAGGAGCCATCGCCCATAGTGAGCGAATTACAGGCATGATTCGAAGAATGGAGTCGTAATTTTTTAGCTTAATGTAAGCTGAGCATGACGTAGGATGTATTGATCTTGATTTATACTTATTCTGTTCCTGACATGGGTGGTTGTTGTGTTGATGGGGTTAAGAACGCTTTCAAAAACGATGCGTTATTGGGGGATTGTGATGTTTTAATCTTTGACCTTACACGTACCGTAATACTCGATACGGATAAATTACGTAGCGATTGTGATGTTCATGCACGTGTACTTAAAATTCTTGATGAAATAGGCTTCGTTTCGAAGCTTCTTGATGATGTAGATAATATGTCTGAAAGTATGGATGATGTATCTGAGTTTGAAGAAAATACGGCTGAAGCCACAGCATGGTCCCATAAACACAAAGGCGCATTAGGGCTAGTGTCTGGTTTTTTCTTATTATTCTTACCGTTATTTGTAACTGGCATGCCTTGGGTTTTGACCGTTATGCTTGCGTCAGCGAGCCTTGGTCTAACGGTCGCGTTAGGCTGGTCCTTTTATCGTCATGCATACCTTGGTTTATGGAAAGGCAACTGGACGATGGATACACTTTTTTCTATCAGTACAGGGACGATTTTACTGGTTTCTGTTGCGGCACTTTTTGTTCCTGGTTTGCCAATGATGTTTGAAGCAGGTTTATTAATTTTTGGTTTTCGACATGCGGGTCTTGCGATTGAAGAAGCGTTTAAAGCAAATTTTTCTACAACAACACGACTTCAAGATGATACGGCATTACCTCCAGAAGTGGTCTGTGAGGATGGTCGCATTATTTCACGTGATAAGATTAAAAAAGATGATGTTTTTCATGTGTTCCCCGGTAAAATTTTACCAGTGGACGGTGAATTTGTGTTAGGTGCGGGTTTTACTTCGAATAAATATAAGCACGGCTCAGAGCGTTTAACGGCTTTGGTTTGTCATGAAAAACTTGATGCAGGCACAAAACTCATGTCTGTCTCAGATGGTCAATCGCTTTTATTTAAAGCAAGCGCTCCGGCACGTGATTCTTTTTTGGCGCAGGAGGATAAACGGATT
>JAACPN010000074.1 GCA_009995425.1 Legionella sp.
GAAGCTTTGGTTTCAAAAGCAATCCCATGCGTTACGAAGGTCAAGTCACGTATCTTAATGCAACGTTGAGTCATGTGTACGAAAATGGCCTGAAAAAAACCAAAGTTCGGGGCAATAATAACGCTGTTTTTGGCCTGGTCAATGTTTATTATGATTTTCCTGATGTGATTCAAACCATCTCCCCTTTTCTAGGTGTAGGCCTTGGCTACGGTTGGATAGATATGAAAATCGATAATAAGCTTCTGACCGATGTACCTGATTTTAGTGATGCCGGTAGTGCTTTTGCATACCAAGGTTCTGCTGGACTCACGTTTAATTTTGCTGAAAATTATGCTTTAAACATCGGCTACCGTTACATGGGTACCAATCGCGTGTTTGCATTTAACCATATTTTTCAAGCACACTTAGCCAACATCAGCGCGATCTACCGCTACGACGGAGCACGTTACAAATAAATAATCTCAATTAGATTAGGATAAGATTTCCGATGAACATGAAATGGATAACACAAACGCTCATCACAAGCAGCCTTGCCGTGGCGACCACAGCGCATGCTGTTCACCCTGCAGAAGACTGGTATGGTGGCCTTATTGTTGGGGCAAACTACGTAGCCAACTTTCCATTCAATTACCTGAATCCCGAAGGTGAACTCAAGCCCGGGCAACTTGGTCACAACATTATGGCAAGCATTGGTGGGCAAGTGGGTTATCGCTGGTGTGATAATTACCGATTAGAAGCTGAGTTCGCTTTCAACAACAGTCCTTACAGTTACTTACGTCTCGGTGACGTTAGCATTCATGCGCCCAAAACAAGCACAGGGCTTAGGCTGAACGGAAAAACCGATTCTTACATCGGCACGATTAATTTCTTTTATGATATTTTTGGCGATTTTTCTTCTGATGTTGTTCCTTATCTTGGTATCGGCGCGGGATATGCCTATCTCGCAAGCAGCATTAAGTTTTATCTCAATGATGTACAGGTTACAGCCGCTGATTATGAAAATATTGTAGGTGCCATTCCAAATAACAAAAACAAATCAGGCCCGGTAGGCCAAGCGATACTCGGTTTAAGTTATTATTTAGATGATTACTCCTATTTTGCACTGGATTTTCGTTATCTCGTATCCGCCAGTCAAACCCTTGTCCAGCAACAAGTCAACAGCACAAGCAATACAATTAATGCACGTTATCAACTGTATACATTAAATATTGTTTTTAATGGAGCTTTTGATGCCGTCACCTAATGCGATGCAAGAGCGTATGCAAGATATTATTTTCCCGTCGTTACTTGCAGCCGATAGCTTGCGATTAGGTGAAGAAATCGCGGCTGTGGCAAAAGCGGGTATTTGCACGTTACATCTTGATATCATGGATAATCATTATGTCCCCAACTTAAGTTTTGGGCCTCACGTTGCCCAACAGATCAAGCAACAGTATCCCGAGCTTGCTCTCGATGTGCACCTGATGGTCTCACCTGTCGATACCTTAATTGAAGCATTTGCGAAAGCCGGTGCTACGCGCATAAGTATTCATCCAGAAGCAACCCAACACGTCGACAGAAGCCTTGCACGCATTCAAGCACTCGGATGCAAGGCCGGTCTTGTCTTAAACCCCTCCACCTCACTCGATGCTATGCGTTGGTGCCTGCACCGCCTTGATTTTGTTTTACTCATGACGGTGAATCCAGGTTTTGGAAACCAAGATTTTATTCCTGAAATGATGAATAAAATTAAAATGCTACGCACAACCTATCCCACACTCCCCATCACAGTCGATGGCGGCGTGTCAGAACACAACATAGCTGCACTTCATCATGCAGGTGTTACGCAATTTGTGATCGGCTCTGCTATATTCAAAACTAAGGATTATTTAAAAACGATAACCAACATGCATAAGCAGATCGAAAAATAACATGAAAAAACTCACACGCATGCTTTGTGGGGTCTGCCTCGCGATGACAACCTGTGCGAGCACACTCCCTGATCCTTCGTATATCGAGCGGTTCATGGCGTATTTAAGTTGGAAGAATCATCTTCCGACAGAAGCCAGTCCCGCATTTTTGGCCTTTATTGATCATAAGGCCCCACTTTCTCGAAAATTACGTGAAAAATGGCTCTATGCCTTAGCTAAAGCAGAACAATGGGATAAATTTGTAGCACATTATCAACCATCTCAAGATAAAACGTTACAATGTTACGAACAATTTGCACTGTACCAAGAAGGTCATCACGAACAAGCCATTGCCGGTGCTAAAGCACTTTGGCTCACAGGAAAAATCCAACCCGATGCCTGCGACAAAATCTTTGATGTATTACTTCAAAAAAAAATCATTGATAATGATCTGATTTTAGAACGTGTCAAACTCGCGCTCGAAAAGCATCATGTTGAACTTGCCAAATATTTAATCACACAAGCTGACTTACCTAACCCACATGAAAAACACGCCCTTGAAATGATTCAACGCCAACCTTCACGTATTGCATCGCTCGAGCCCAGTAAATTGCACAGTCATTATTATCTTTATGGCCTCAAACGCCTGGTGTCATCTAATCCTAAACAAGCACTTAAACTCTGGGAAGAAGCAAAACGTAGGAATTTGCTTGATGCAGATCAAAAACAAACATTTTTAAGTCATCTTGCGCTTTACCGAGCCTTGCGTAATCAACCAGATTCATCAGAATGGTTTGATCAAGTCGAACCAGCGTCGTACAGCGAGGGCCTACTCGACTGGCAAATTCGGTACTCACTCAGGCAACACGAATGGGCACGTGTTAAAATTCTTATTCAGCGTTCATCCAATCAAGACAGCCCTGCCTGGCAATATTGGCTTGCCCGCGCCGATGAAGCACTGGGTAACCCGGAAAAAGCGCGCGTGCTGTATCAAACCCTCGCACAACAACGGCAGTATTACGGTTTTCTGGCCAGTGTACGCTTAAAGCAACCCATGACGTTTGAGCACGAAGCGGCGTCAACTGATCCACATATTCTTGAGCCTTATCATCCCATTACCGACCAAATTAAACAGCTTTACACGGAACATCAACGGCTTGAAGCCTCCCGTATGGCCAACGACTTTATCAGTGAACTGCCCAAAGAGAAAAAAAGTGCTTTTGTCGCATGGCTCGCTGATGATTTACACTGGACAGGCAAATCCGTGTATCTCAGCGGTGAAAAAGAGTTAGCCAATCAACTCAACTTACGTTTTCCATTAGCTCACCGATCTCTTGTAAAACACTATTCCAAGCAATTTGATATTCCAGAAGCACTGATTTATGCCATCATTCGACAAGAAAGTGCTTTTCGAGATGACGTGGTATCTCCGGTGGGCGCGCATGGTCTGATGCAACTCATGCCAACCACCGCCAAACAAGTCGCACGGCGTGAACATATCACGTACAGCAACCGTGAAGCCTTATTTTCTCCAAACACCAATATTAATCTTGGTACCGCTTATTTAAATCATCTCGCCGCCCGGTTTGATCGTAATCCATTGCTCATGGTGGCCGCCTATAATGCGGGCCCTCAGCAAGTCAATCGCTGGATTAAAACGCATCCGGTCGAAGACATTGATGTGTGGATTGATACCTTACCGTGGGCTGAAACACGCAATTATTTAAAAGCGGTGATGGCCTTTTATGCGGTTTATCAGCATCGCTTGCAGCAAACACCGAGCCTTGAGCCTTTTATGCAACAAAAAATGACTTAATAATATACATCATATCAAGAAGAGCAAGTAGTTCTCGATATTATTCGTGACTTATTAAAAGACAACCTAAAAATCATTAGGATACAATAGCTGCTTCTAAACGCTGATAACACACCCGCCCAATTATCATGATTCATGTGTCAGCTATCTTCATCTTCGCTGGCACATAAACCTATTTCACACCTGTTTAAATTTTCATATTTAGCGCGATTTCTTCACCTTTATGCTTTGCCTCAGCCATTTTCACCTCAACACGCTCAAGAATCCTTTGATTACGTGGATCGCACAAAATTATTTCTTTTTTCTCAGCTGTTAACGATTTTTTCGCATAGTCATAATTCTCATGCGTGCCAAAACCAAGAAAAGCCATGATGCGTTTCTCTGCGTCAAGAACCGTCCACTCCATCACATACATTGTTTTACCAGCCGTCATATTACTATGAAAAATTTCTCCTGCAGCTTTACCTTTATTTTGTCGAAAATCTACACCGTGATCTCGAAGAATAGGACCGTGCGTTTGCAATTGATGCTTTACGGTATTCGCCTTATCAACGAGAATTTTCATATCACCTTGAGGCTTTTTACCGATGATTTCAGCCAATAAATGGCTATTGAGTACTGTCCAATATTGGTTCTCAACCATCGCGTTCAACTGCAAATTCAAAACCGGTTTAGGCTTAGATTCGAAAAATTGATGCTTATTTTTTTTCATAACAACTTCTCCAAGTTTATAAATATCATGCAATCACTGCAGATTCAGGGGGCATAATAGGTTCATCTAACTGAATAGGCTCTGCTTCATGACGTTTAATAATCAAATGAAAATAGTTTTTCAAAAGCATATCTTCATCATAACTAAACGCCGCAGGCAAACGAAACGTTCCCATCGCGTTAGGGCTTACAAAAAACGAATACACATAATTCAACACCGATAGCTGCTCTTCTTCATCTGTTATAGCATGCGGAAAAGCTCCCATCATGCTGATTAATGTATCGATATCTTGAAGCGCATATAACGCACAAATACCACTTTTTTGTCGCCCAGCACTGGGGTAGCGAAGTTGAAAGTTTTCTCGAAAATAATCTTTAATGTATTCAAAATCTGGCGCGCCGTCAGGTGAAGCGTCATAAAGATATAAACAATCTTCGATTGCTTTTTTCTCATAAACCACCGCACAAATGTGCCGAACCGTTTCATCATGCGTTAATACCGGATTAAAAATTACCAGAGCAACCACGCGGGTCATGGGAGGTGTCCTATCGACAAATGCTTGAAATGCTTCGGGCGTTTTAAGCACCGGTATATCCAGATTTTTAAACTCAAGTACATGCTTTAGAGCAGAAATACGTGTTAAAGCGTAGCCTTCGATATCTCTTACAATATTGCCAAATATTCCACCGGTGTAATAAGGCCGGCCGAAGCATGGATTGATAAACTCATGGAGCACAGGGTTTTTATCGAGGTATTTTTTTAATGCTTGATGATAGGCGGGTGTCGTCACAGTGTCACTCAACAACTGCTTGACTAAAAAAGCGTGGGAATTATCCGAGCCAAAGAGAGTCCTGAGTTCCTAATAAACGATTTACGCCGAAGAAGGTATTTACTAATGCTAACATATTCTATCTCCTATGTTATATTTAATTTAAATCAAACCAATAATATTTTAATCATATTTTATTCATGCTGTAAATCAATATTTTTAATTATTTTAATTTAGTCCTCTTGACGAGGCGCTGCAGCACTTCCTGCCAAAATACCACCATCAAGCGTCAGCTCAGTCCCTGTCACATATTTTGACTCATCTGATAATAAATATAATACCGCATAAGCCACATCTTTTGGATCACCCATATGACCTAATGGCACACCTGCAGAAATTTGCTGAATCATCTTGTCACGCATCGCCGGATCATCCCCAAGCATAGCGTTCCACAGAGGTGTCAAAATAGCCCCAGGATGTAGCGAATTACAACGAATGTTATAATGATGTTCAGCACAATACAGCGCCACGGTTTTGGTGTGATTTCGAACCGCTGCTTTACTGGAAGCATAGGCTGCAGCTGCAGGAATTCCGACCATGCCAGATCGTGATGACATATTAATAATCGAGCCACCTTGCGCCTTCATCATTTGAATGCCGTATTTACAGCCTAAAAATACACCATCTAAATTAATTGCATGCACATGATGCCAACTGTCGAGGCTTGCATGTTCGGGATCTTGAGGTCCAGACGCTTCATCAAGTCCAATAATACCCGCATTATTAAACAACGCATCCAGTCGGCTATATTTATGTGTAATTTTATCCGTCAGTACGCGCCATTCAGCTTCTGAAGCCACATCAAGATGCTCATAATATGCACCAAGCGTATCAGCCAGTGCTTGGCCTTCTTGATCACGAATATCGGTGAGAATAACTCGAGCGCCCTCTTCTACCAAAAGCCTGGCTGTTTCAGCACCAATGCCTCGACTTGCTCCGGTGATTAAAACAATTTTATTATCCATACGACGCATACACCCACTCCAACTTGATTAAAATGCAAACTCATCCATTTTAGGTGCTGTAGGCACGGTAACCGGATCCAAATACCTTCTTGAAATCGACAAGAAGAAGATTCTCATTGTTTGTGGATTATTTCAAGGTGTACGTGAACTCCGACGTCGCAACTGGAATCCCCTGACCTATGCAAGCTAGGATGGCATTGCGTTGTACCGACTTATTCTGGACTTTAGCCATTTTTTCGCACGACCCGTTCGCGGTGAGGAGGTGCGCAATCAGATCTTACATATTGCTCATAATGGCTAAAGTCCAGTTATTTAAATCATGTTAAACTGAGCTAAGTTAAGCTAACAAAGCTTTACATATCGGTCTTTTTTTGCTAAATTACATCCCATCATAAGCATCAAGGACAAAGAATCATCATGAATAATCTTACGTATAAAAAATACATGTGTGTCATCTGTGGTTTAATTTACGATGAAGCCGAAGGATGGGAAGAAGACGGTATCGAGCCTGGCACACGTTGGGCAGACGTTCCAGAAAATTGGTTCTGCCCAGACTGTGGTGCAAGCAAACTCGATTTCGAAATGGTCGAAATGGATTAACTCAAACTCGGCTTGAGAACAACGAGTAAAATAATTGCTATCAGAAGTCCCGTGGGAACTTCGTTGTATATCCGATAAAAACGACTCGAACGGGTATTATGGTTATGCTTAAATCGCTTAACGTAATACCCGCACATCAAATGATACCCCCACAAAACAACCACGAACCCAAGCTTTGCATGCATCCAGGCCGCTTGTTGATAATAAGGAAGCATAAATGTTAATAACCATAAGCCCAACACCGTGGTGACAAGACCTGCAGGCCAGGTGATCCCGTAATATAACCGCCGTTCCATGATTTTAAAACGCTCTAAACTCACGGTATCTTCTGCATCCGCATGGTATACAAATAAACGAGGCAAATAAAACAGCCCCGCAAACCAGGCCACCATCGCGATAATATGAAACGCTCTAACCCATAACATACGCTATCTCCCATTCTATCCAATCATCTTATTTTTTATTACGCGCACGCTTCCAAAAATTTAATGCTTCCACCGAAAGCGAGAAACCCATTGCAAAATAGATATAACCTCTCGGCACATGGAACTGAAAGCCGTCGGCAACTAACACCATACCAATCAAAATTAAAAAACTGAGCGCTAGCATTTTAATTGTCGGATGTTTTTCAATAAATAAACTCACCGATTCACTCGCCCAAATCATAATAACAATCGCAACCGTGATCGCGAGCGCCATCACCCAAAAATGAGATGTAAGCCCTACGGCGGTTAATACGCTATCCAGTGAAAAAATAATATCCATCAAACCAACTTGGATCACGACACTACGAAAACTTGAAGTCAATACCTGATTTTTTTTAGATTTTTCCGTTGCCGCATCTTGAACTGGCTCAACTTCTTGATGAATTTCTTGTGTTGCTTTTGCAATGAGAAAAGCCCCTCCACCTAAAAGAAATAAATCACGTGCAGAAAAATGAAATTCAGCAAAACTTATCAACGGCGAAGTTAAACGCACAAGCCACACCGCAGAAGCAAGCAACAAAAGACGTGTAACCCAAGCAAAAGTAAGCCCCCACTGGCGAGCACGTTTTCGTGATTCTCTCGGGAGCCGTTCAGTTAATATAGCCAAAAATACGAGGTTATCGATGCCAAGCACCACCTCTAAAATAATCAAAGCGAGCAAACCAGACAGCAAATCTAACCATTCCATCGTATTATTACTCCATATGATTTCCACCAATTCACTTTCATAGAGAGTCTCTGCTATAATAGCGCGCTAGGACAGATATCAATATAAAGTGAGCATCAGTATCATTAAATTTATCAAAAAAATGTTACGCCATAAAAAAACTAAAAGGCCAGCCATTAGCCCTGACTATATCATACCGCGTAACCAGCATCATGTATCTAAAACAGAAATAAGCACAAATGCATTGACTGTTCTCAATCGCTTGAACAGTGCAAATTTTGAATCTTACCTTGTTGGTGGAGGCGTGCGCGATTTATTACTCCGAAAAAGCCCCAAAGATTTTGATATTACAACGAATGCAACACCTCCTCAAATTCGACGTCTGTTTCGCAATGCACGAATTATAGGACGACGCTTTAAGCTTGCGCATATTTTGTTTCACCGTGAAATTATTGAAGTCGCCACCTTTCGTGGACAAGAACATAACGATGCCGATCAACGCACCAACGAACAAGGCATGTTGGTTCGAGATAATGTCTACGGAACGCTTGAGCAAGACGCCTGGCGCCGCGACTTTACCATTAATTCCCTGTATTACGACATTCGAGATTCTTCGATTGTTGATTATACCGGTGGCTTTAAAGACATCGAGCGTCAACAAGTACGCATGATTGGTGATCCCACCACGCGCTACCAAGAAGATCCTGTGCGTATGCTACGTGCCGTACGTTTTGCGGCAAAACTTAAGTTCAGTATCGAGCCAGAAACAGCCAAGGCAATCCCCACATCGAAGCATCTGCTTGCTCATGTTGCCGGATCACGTTTATTTGAAGAAGTGGCTAAACTTTATCAATGTGGCGCAGCAGAAGCCTTACAAAAGCTATTGGTTCATCATGAACTCTTCGGCCAACTTTTTCCTCAAACCGATGCGCTTTTAACCTCAAAATATCCTGTCAATGCGCTGCTTGTGCTTGCTCTCAAAAACACCGACCGACGCATTCAAGAAGACAAACCGGTGATTCCTTCGTTTCTGTTCGCCGTCTTGCTCTGGTTCCCGTTTATTGCACATAAAACTAAACTCGAACACACGCCTGGTACAATACCAACCCAAGAAGAGCCTGAAGCAGAACACGAAGATCTTGAACCCCTGATGGCCTTAGAAAAAAGTATGAATCACGTGCTTCGAGAGCAATGTAAGATAACAACCATCCCCAAGCGTCATACACAAATTATTCGTGAAATCTGGCTGTTTCAATATCGCCTTCAAAAACGTACAGGCAAACGCCCACAGCAATTGTTAGAACACCCTCGTTTTCGTGCAGCCTATGATTTTTTAGCCCTACGTGCTTTAGCAGGCGACGAATCCATGGAATTAGCTGATTGGTGGACTCAGTTTCAAGACGCTGATTTTAACACCCAAAATAAAATGATGGCCGAGCAAAAAAAGAAAGGCGCTAAACGTCGTAAAACACGAAAAAAACCTAAAGCAACGCCCGCATCATGACAGGAACCTCCTGCTACTTAGGGCTTGGCAGTAATTTAAATTCACCTAAGCGACATATTCGCTTAGCATACCAAACGCTTAGAGCGCTCCCTCAAACGCATATTTTAAGTATGTCATCGCTGTACCAAAGCAGGCCCGCAGGTGTGGTGGGCCAGCCTGACTATTGCAACGCCGTGGTGCATATGAATACACGCCTACCGGCGCACACGCTCTTAAAATACTGTCAAAAAATTGAAACAGCTCATGGCCGCGTTCGAAAAAAACGTTGGGGTTCGCGTACACTGGATATCGATATCTTACTCTACGGAAAACAAAGCATTCACACACCCGAGCTAACCATACCTCACCCAAGGCTTCATGAACGTGATTTTATGCTTACACCTTTACTTGAGTTATGGCCCGAAGCACATCTACCTAATCATACACGACTGGATGCATGCCTTTTAAATTTAAAACATACTTATCTTTAACTCTTCTCAGTCGTATCTCGATGAACCCAGTAAAACAAGATCATGATCGTACTGATGGATAATAAAACTGAAAGATGCATCATGTTTTTTGGCATAATATTTAACACATCTGAGCTATGAAATGCTGCAAAAATACTCGCTAAAATAACTTGCATGAGCGTCGCCCCACACAGCATACCACTTGCAATTAAAAATCCCGATTGAGTTTTGGTTTTTTTTTCATCATCCGAAAGATTTTGATTTTTACTTAATGTTTGTTTAATCGCTTCAGAAAGTACACTGCCGATAAATAAAGGAATGGTCACGGTAAGTGGTAAGTACATGCCGGTTGCAATGGCCAAGATAGAAAAATTCAACCGCCTGCGATTAAAAAAATAATTCAAAATCACAATAACCAAAACAAACAAAGCGCCACCACCAATAAGCCCCCATGCAATAGTCTCTTTAAAAATAGCTTCGACAAGCGAGGCTATCATGGCTGCAGGTGGTGCAGAAAGCGCTTGGGATGGATCGGCATGTTGGTTGACTTCACCAGCAATACCATAGACATCCAGCAACACTTGCATCACATAAGGTGTGACGATGGATACAATCAAAATTCCAAACAATAACATCAGCTGTTGTTTCCAAGGTGTTGCCCCAATCATATGACCCACTTTAAGATCTTGAATATTATCACATGAAATTGCAGCAATGCATGCAAGAATGGATGTAATCATAATAATGATCGCTTCAGCTTGCAGTTGTGTCGCATCGGTAAAACTCAAAGCCAACCCAAGATGTAAGTAGCTTTTAAATAATAAAGCAACAATCAGTGCACCAAAGATGATAATACCCGAGCCTGGGCTACCTGAAACGCCCAACAATCCAGAGAAATAACCAGAAATTGCTGAAAAAATAAAACCAAAAACCACAATAAATAAGAGAAAAAAAGCTACAATAAATAATCGCTGTGAAGAGGCAATATTGAAGACATCCAAATTAAAAATTTGAATAAAAAATATAAACAATACTGCGAGACTTAAAAATATCCCTATAAAGACAACATAAAACGGTAAGTCATCCAAGATATCATCAGACTTTTTTCCATTTTTTTTCGTACAAGATTTTGTAAACGATAATGCGCTTAAAACAAAAGGTTTCACATAACTCATCAAAGAAAACAAGCCTGCAAAAATCATCGCGCCAATACTAATATAGCGTAAATTTGAGCTCCAAAAATTCATCGCAATATCAGCTGGAGAGCCGGCATGAGAAATCCCAAAAAAACTTGATAACACGGGTATACCCACAACCCAACCCAAAATCCCACCGACGAGTAGACTGGCGCCTATATTGATGCCTATTAAATAACCTGTACCAATCATGGCGGCAGAAAACCCACTTGCAAAGCCGAACACACTTTGTCCTTTAATAAACCAAAACTGAACGTCTTCAGCCAAAACTTTAAAGCCAGATTGAAATAAATCAATCAGAGCGCCTATCCATCCGCCGGTAATAATTTTACGGAAATTAACATGACCTTTTGTACTGGCTTGCAACACAGCTACAATTGCATTGCCTTCTGGAAACGGTAATTTAGGATCAGATACTAATTTTTTACGCATAGGAATCGAAAGTAAGACACCCAGCGTTCCGCCGATAAACGAGAGCAAAACACATTGCCAATAGGGAAAATTTTTCCAATAATGAATCATGATCAAACTAGGCGCTGTATAAACAATTCCGCCAACGACCGCTTGACCTGCAGACGCGGTTGTTTGAATTAAATTAATTTCTAAAATATTTGAATTTTTAAATAAGCGTAAAATACCCATGGCTAAAATAGCTGCAGGAATGGATGCCGAAGGCAATATCCCAATTTTTAATGCCAAATACGTATTCGATGCAGCAAGAATAATGGTTAAAAAAATAGAAATAAAAATTGCTTTTAACGTTGACTCCATCGTATTGTTCACTGAAATGTACATCCTTAACTTATGAGATCATGCATAATGATTTTCGCGAATCCACGCGATAGCTAATAAAACAGCACCCACGCAAATAGCACTATCCGCTAAATTAAATACGGGCCAATGATGAGATTTATAAAATATATCAATAAAATCAACCACATAACCTATACGGACGCGATCAATTAAATTCCCAATCGCGCCACCCAAAATTAACGCCAAAGCAAAAGCCTGCCCAAACAAGCGAGCCGTATTTAAACGCACAATCCAAACCAGCAACACAAGGCTTATAAGCGAGCTGAAACCTGTAAAAAACCATGCATGCCAGCGACCCGAGTCAGCTAAAAAGCTAAACGCCGAGCCCGAATTAAACGCAAGCGTCCAAGATAACATAGAAAACACAGGTTTAGCATCGTAAGGCGTTAAAAACGCAAGCGCCCAATATTTCGTCAGTTGATCACATACCACCACCAACACACTTACACAAAATATGAGCGCTTTTTTCATGCCCACCGCCTCACTTCACCGGCTCCCGAGTCGGGAAGATTTGTCACGCAGCGCGTGCATAACTCAGGATGTTCGGCGACTTGCCCGACATCAGGTACGCGATGCCAACATCGAACGCATTTTTCTGCATCCACCGAAGCCACATCGATCGCAATTCCCAAAGCCTCGTTGACAGCAACATACTCTGGTTTATCTTTAAGCGGCCACAACGTAGCGCCCGAAGTAATCAAAATAAAACGCAATTCTTCACCCAACGGCTTCAATAATAGCTCAGCTGACTCATTCACATACAACGTCACGTGGGCCGCGAGTGATGAACCTATGCTACCTGCTTTACGTGCCGATTCTAAAGCCTGATTCACCTCTTCACGAATCGCGTACACCCGCTCCCAACGAACATCATCGACAGGCTCGATATCCGGCCACGCGTCATACCAGTGTTCAAGAAAAATAGACTCGCCAGAAAATCCCGGAATGGCTTCCCAAATTTCTTCCGCCGTAAACGACAAAATAGGCGAAAACCAGCGAACCAAGGCTTGCACCAAATGGTACATGGCATTTTGGCACGAACGTCGTGCAGCGCTATCCACCGCTGTTGTGTATTGCCTGTCTTTAATGATATCGAGATAAAACCCACCTAACTCAATCGAACAAAAATGATGGATTTTTTGATAAATCAGATGAAACTGATAGCTTTCGTACGCCTCAATAATTTCAGCTTGCAGCGCTTTAGCACGCCCTATCACCCAACGGTCAAGCTCCACCCATTGATCCGATGGCAACGCATGTTCTTTAATATCAAAATCAAATAAGTTCGATAATAAAAAACGGGATGTGTTACGAATGCGTCGATACACATCGGCCGTACGTTTGATGATTTCTTCGGAAATACTCACTTCATTTTTATAATCCGTTGAAGCCACCCACAAACGTAAAATATCAGCCCCATGTTGCTTCACCAGGGTTTCTAATGCAATATAATTGCCTTTGGATTTCGAGAATTTCTTGCCTTCAGCGTCCACCACATACCCATGCGTTAGCACCGATTTAAACGGTGGCGTGCCATGCATAGCAACCGCCGTTGTTATCGAGGAATTAAACCAACCGCGATGCTGATCTGAACCTTCTAGATATAAATCAGCTACCGTACGAGAACCGCCTTCAGGATTAAGTACTGCGCGATGTGACACGCCGGAATCAAACCATACGTCCAAGACATCCATCGATTTTTCATAATCGGCATGCGTGTCGCCTAAGAGCTCAGCTGCCTCCAATTCAAACCAGGCTTCGATGCCTGTTTGCTCAATACGTTTGGCAACCGCTTCCATCAGTTCAAGCGTATCAGGATGCAAGGCACCGGTGGTACGATGCATAAACAATGGAATAGGAATACCCCAAGCACGCTGTCGCGAGATACACCAATCCGGCCGTCCTTCGACCATGCTATGAATACGCGCCCGACCCCAGCCCGGGATCCACTGAACCGTGTTAATTTGTTCAAGCAGTGCTTTACGTAACCCATGAGCATCCATGCCAATAAACCATTGCGGCGTCGCACGAAAAATAAGGGGTGTTTTATGGCGCCAGCAATGCGGGTAGCTGTGTTCAATGCGTGAGGCATGCAATAAGACGTTCCGTTCTCGCAAAGCATCCAAAACAGGCTCATCTGCGCTGCGTACATTGAGCCCTGCAAACAACGGTGTTTCTTCTGAATAACATCCGTTGGCAAGCACGGGGTTCACACACGGTAATTGATTGTTCACGCCAATCCAATAGTCATCCGGCCCATGGGCGGGTGCTGTATGCACACATCCTGTACCGGACTCGGTCGTCACATGTGTGCTTAACACCACCGGAACCAAACGCTCAAATAAGGGATGCTTGAGGCTGATACGATCTAAAGCTTGCCCCAAGACTTTGCCACACACAACCGCCGCTTCGAGACCATAACGTTTTAACGTTGATGCACGCAAATCTTCAGCAAGCACCATATACTGGGTACCTGCATCAACCAGCACGTAGTTTAATTCGGGATGAACAGACACCGCTTCGTTGGCTGGCAAGGTCCACGGCGTGGTCGTCCAAATAGGCACTAATACGGGTTTGGGCTGTAAATCACCCCCAAAGCACGCTAAAACCTGCTCAGGCTCAACCGTATAAAACGCCACATCAATCGAAGCCGATTGCTTATTTTCATATTCAACTTCGGCTTCAGCTAAGGCCGAACGACAATCCAGGCACCAATGTACAGGCTTAAAGCCTTGTTGCAAGTGTCCATTTTTTAAAATATCAGCCAGTGCACGCACCGCATTTGCTTCATATTTAAAATCCATCGTGACATATGGGTTTTTCCAATCACCCAACACACCCAAGCGCTCAAATTCATTTCGCTGAATATCTAATTGTCCCGAAGCATAGGTTCGGCAATGCTCTCGAAATGTTTTAGCATCGACTTTAACACCGGCTTTACCTACTTTTTTCTCAACATTGAGCTCAATCGGCAAACCATGACAATCCCAGCCCGGAACAAACGGCGCATCGTAACCACTCATGGTTTTAGACTTTACAATAATATCTTTAAGAATTTTATTGAGCGCATGACCGCAATGCAGGTGACCATTGGCATAAGGAGGACCATCATGCAAAATAAACGTAGGCTTACCTGCACGCGCCACACGAATTTTTGAATACACATGCTGAGCTTTCCAAGCAGCTAAACGCTCAGGCTCTCGTCCGGCAAGGTTTGCTTTCATGGGAAAGTTTGTGTACGGCAAATTCAATGTTGCTTTATATTCAGTCATGACATCACTCTAAGAAAACATGCTAAGAAAAATTGGGCGTTTCAAGACGCAATAAAATTGTTTTAGCATCCAGAATATCGGTTTTTATTTGGCTAATTAAAGCATTCAACGAATTGAATTTTACCTCACCCCGTAATTTATGTAAAAAATATACTTCAAGATGCTCGTGATAAAGCGAACCATCACAATCAAACAGATGGACTTCCAAGCGATTGGTTACCCCGTCGATCGTTGGTCGCTGTCCAATATTCGCAACACCTTGATAAACCTGCCCATTTTCGCGACGCACATGAACACAAAAAACACCGGTTAACGGCAAGTTCAAACGCTTCAACTGGATATTTGCCGTGGGCACACCCCAGGTTCGACCCATACCATCACCACGAACCACACGGCCATACATGCTGTAAGGTCGGCCTAAAAGTTCGGCCGCTTCACCCATTTGTCCGGCAGCAAGCAAACCACGAATGCGTGTTGAGCTCACCCGAGCCGATGCCAACACCATGTCAGAATATATCTTAACATCACAATCTTCATGATGGGCTATGCGTTGCAACAGCGCCACATCCCCCTTGCGGCCATGGCCAAAGCGAAAGTCTTCGCCTACAAGCAAGCATTGCGACTGAAATTTTGAAAAAATAAATTTTTGCGCAAACACCTCAGCAGGCATGCACGCCAAGGCTCGATTAAATCCCAAGCAACCGACATAATCAATCCCAAGGTGAGATAATTGACGCCATTTTTCTTTAAAATTAGTCAGCCGAGCAGACGCGCGCTCGGGATCAAAAAACTCAAGTGGCTGAGGCTCAAACAGAATGACCAAGGTTGGAAGATTTAACCGGCGCCCTTCTGCTTTTAATGCGTGTAGCAAAGCCTGATGCCCGCGATGCACCCCATCGAAATTACCAAGGGTAGCCACCGTACCTTGCTCTGGCATACTGGCCCCACCCACAGATCGTAACAACTTCATATAAAAAACTACTTAAAAACGACCATTAAATAATCATGCTTTGGGCTGAGGCTGAACAATCAGCACATCGCAATGCGATGCATGTAAAATAGCGTTTGCTGTTGAACCCAAAAGCAAGCCCAAACCATGTTTACCGTGGCTTCCCGTAACAATCAAATCAATTTTTTGCTCTTCTGCAATCCGCAAAACTTCGTTTTTAATCGAACCAAACTCAAGTAAACGATGCTTTTCATCCACACCCAACTGACCAGCCAAAGCATTCAATTCTTTTTCTGCTTGCTCACGAATCGAAACTTCGACCTCAGCAAAGCCTGCAAACCCTGGATAAGCATACGCAGGAATGGGTTCAACCACATGAACTAATAACAAATCAGCGCCGTTCTCATCTGCAATTTTTTTTGCTTTATATGCTGCATGAACACTAATTTCATCAAAATCCGTTGCAAATAATACTTTTTTATACATACCGCTCTCCCTTGGTGTTTAATTTGTAGATGGCTCTATCTTATGCAAAACTGACCGCATCAGCAAGCACCTGCTTCACATCGTGCTCAGTAATCGAGGTGTCTACATAACATACACCAATTTTTTTTATTAAAATAAACCGCAATACATTATTTCGCACTTTTTTATCATGATACATCCGTTCATAAACAGCAGATAACGCTATATCTGCAGGAATACGACGAGGTAAACCAGCAAGACTTAATAACGTATCCAACTGCTCAACATCGTCCTGGCTTAAATAACCTAATTGATACGAGAGCCGTGCGGCACAATATAACCCAATAGCAACCGCTTCGCCGTGAAGCCAACGCTCATAATTCGTTACCGCTTCCAAGGCATGTGCAAACGTATGGCCTAAATTCAATAAAGCACGATGACCTGTTGCTTCACGTTCATCAAGCCGCACAAAATTCGCTTTTATCTGACAACAGGTAGCAATAAGCTTGGGTAAAGCCTCTTGGTTAAACAAAGCATGCTTCAAACTTTCAAAAAAATCGCCACCGACAAGCAGCCCGTACTTAATCACCTCAGCCAAGCCTGCTCGAAACTCACGCTCGGGCAGTGTATCCAACGTATTTAAATCAATAATAACAGCCGACGGTTGATGAAAGCTGCCCACCGCATTTTTTGCACCGGGATAATTAATGGCTGTTTTGCCACCCACAGCAGAATCCACCTGAGCAAGCAACGTGGTCGGAATTTGAATGCATGCCACACCTCGATGATACGTTGATGCGGCAAAGCCTGTCATATCACCAATCACACCGCCACCCAATGCAATCAACACGGTATCACGATGATGTTGATGTTGAATTAAGGCTTCATGAATCTTGCTAACACTGGCTTGGGTCTTGTGCACTTCACCGTCAGGTAAAACGACCACGTGGCATTGAATATCATGCTGCTGTATCGCCTGGCGCACGTTATCTAAATAAAGCGGTGCTAATGTTCGATTGGTAACAATGAGAGCTTGTGTTCCAGGAATGGCTGCTTTAAATAGCGCGGCATCGTGTAACAGATGCCGGCCAATCAAGATGGTGTAACGCTTGTAAGGAAGCTCGACATCAACTTCCTGGAAAACCTCAGGCTTCCCCATAAATATATTTAACAATATTATTAGTCACCGCTTTCACGGTCAGTTTATCGGTTTCAAAACTCACATCAGCCAATTCTTCATAAAATGGCTCACGTTCATCACGTAAACTCTCAAGCCGACCCGTTAAGTCATCGGTTTGCAGCAACGGACGTTTGGTGTCGCGTTTGGTTCGCTCAAATTGTTGCTGAAGCGATGTTCTTAAATAAATTACCGTGCCGCGAGCTGCCAAAGCATTGCGATTCTCAGGCGTTATCACAACACCACCACCGGTGGCTAATACAATATTTGTTTTTTGTGTTAATTCGTCGATAACTTTTTGTTCACGACGGCGAAAGCCTTCATCACCTTCCACGTCAAAGATCCAGGAGAGATCGGCTCCTGCGCGTTCTTCAATCACTTCATCGGAGTCATAGAAACTCAGTTTAAGCTCACGAGCCAATGTACGGCCAATTGTGCTTTTACCTGCTCCCATAGGCCCAATCAGAAAGATATTTCGTACCTTAACGATGCTCATGTCTACTTACATACCCCTCTCAACGTCTAACCAGTCCAGCCAAAATAAACCACATTGAGTGCCGTGCTTATGCTTGTTTAAATAAAAATAACTGGGCAATTCTAGCACGCATTATTCCTTATCGCACCCTGACCATCACGTAATCCTTGTTTCACGCTGGAATAGTAACGTAACTTCTTGAAAATTGGAATTCTTCTTCAACACCTCATGATAGTATTTTTTTGATGCCTGTGTTAATTTTCATTTGTCTATACTGTCTATACTTATGTTGTTAGGAGTTCAAAATGGAATTTAAAGCTTTATCTCATGCCATCGCTCACGTTATTCATAGCTACCACGCGCATCAAACAAGAACCCCCCTTGTCCCAGTCGATCTTAATGCTTCATTTGAAACGATCGAGCAAATTCTGAATGACCAAATATCTGAAGCCACCACAGGAAGTAACAGCCACAGTTCTCGTGGCACACTGCTAGAATACATGCTGGTGGGCATAAAACTCTGTGAACGAGCACGTGTCGCTGAGACCCCAGATGAAATTGAGGCGGTCAAGCTCCAATTAGTACAATTTTTTCAAAATATTCAGCTACTTTTTAAGGGCCCCTACCTCAATATGTTTACTGGAAGTACACTATTTATCCCTGCCGATGAAACAAACCATTTTCCCAGCCTTTCTCTTTATTATCTAAACTCTCCAACATCTAAAGCTTATCAACTAACACACGAGCTACTCATAACCCTTGGACTTTCACCGGAGAGCACAGCAGCCACGGTTGAAAAACATATTGGCGATCTATTTTTTGCCAAAAATAATCAGGTATTTTTAGATAAAATAACCACAGTAACGACTCAAATTAATGACTTAAAAAACGATGCAGCCAACAAAAACTACGAAGAGCAGATACAAATAATCAAAGATAAAATTAGTCAGTTAGAAAACCTAATAGACGAAAGAACAAATAATAAAGCGAAAACAACGGCTCATGCGAATGAAGACGATCTGACTATGGATACAGAAGTAACCTGGGAAGTCATTCCTTTGAATACTAAATCAGAAGAAAAAGATCCCATCAATAAACAAAAAAATATAGAACTTCAAGAACGTTATATAAGACTTACAGACAGTTATCACAAACTGCTCGAACGATCTAAAAAGTATCCAGAGATTCTAGAAGCCCTGCAAAATCGATCTGAGATGCTTCAAAACCTTCTGAAAGGCCTGCCTAAAGAAAAAAATAAAAAAACGCTCTCGAAGAATAATGCCCATGTCGTCACAGAACAACCCAAAGCTGTAGCTGTGGCTGCAGCTGCAAGCCGTGATGTTCCTGCCAGTTGTAATTATGTAATCTGGCCTCGACAACTCTTTAGCAACACAAGCATGCTAACCAAGCTCTTATTTTCTCCACAGTCCAATAAAACTGATCCTGATCCTAGTCTAGATAAATTTAATAAGATCAACTAACCTTAAATTTACACAACCCTAGTGATACATACATTCTATGAAAAAACATCTCTCTATTTTTTGGCGAAAAGGCTTATGGGCACTCATGAGCCTTTCGTTTTTGCTGCTTATCTGTTTGGGCGGTTTTTATATTTATGCAGAAAGTCAGCTACCCGATGTTGATTCATTAAAAAATATACAATTACAAGTGCCCTTGCAAATTTATAGCCAAGAAGGACGACTTATCCAAGAGTACGGCGAAAAAAAACGTATTCCCGTAACGTATGATGAGATTCCAGAAGCGCTGGTTCATGCGCTTGTCGCGACCGAAGATCAACGTTTTTTTGAACATCCAGGGGTCGATGTGATGGGCCTTGGTCGCGCTGCCGTGCGTATGATTCAAACCGGCACCAAATCGCAGGGCGGAAGTACGATTACCATGCAAGTTGCACGTAACTTTTTTCTCAACCGTAAAAAAACATTTCTTCGTAAATTCAACGAAATTTTATTAGCCATCAAAATTGACCGTGAGCTCTCCAAAGAAAAAATTTTAGAACTTTACCTCAATAAAATTTATTTAGGTAACCGCGCGTATGGCGTTGGGGCCGCAGCACAAGTGTATTACGGAAAGGAACTCAAAGAGCTGAGTTTGGCACAATTGGCGATGATTGCAGGTTTACCTCAGGCACCGTCTTCACAAAACCCCATTGCCAACCCAACAGCGGCTAAAAAGCGACGTAATCACGTACTCGAGCGTTTACTCGAAACAGACTACATTACACAAGATGCGTATCAAAAAGCCATCGAAGAACCCATCACCGCACGTTATCATGGGGTTGAAACCGAAGCTGAAGCACCTTACGTTGCTGAAATGATTCGTCAATCACTCTACGATCACTTTGGACCCGATGCTTACACTCGTGGCTACAAAGTGTACACGACAATTCATGCGGATTTACAAGAACAAGCGAATCTTTTGGTTCAAAAACATCTGATGGCTTATGACCATCGCCACGGTTATCGTGGTCCGATCACCAAGCTTGTTCCTCTGGCTGACTATCCCCTACAAACACTGCAAACCACACTCAAACATTATCCGGTGGTCAACACGCTTATACCCGCCATTATCCTATCGGTTGAAGAGCGCGAGGCAACCGCACTCACATCCACCGGTGATACGATCACCATCCCTTGGTCAGGTTTGTCTTGGGCACGACCTTCACTCAAAAAGCACGGTTGGGTGGGTAAATTACCCGAACGTGCCGCTCACGTGGTTTCAAAAGGCGATGTGGTGTATATCACGCAAAATAATAAAAATAACACATGGGAGCTCACCCAGATCCCCGAAGCAGAAGCGGCACTCGTCGCCATCAACCCATCCAACGGTGCCATAGAAACTTTGGTAGGCGGATTTAATTTTCAACGCAGTAAATTCAACCGAGCAACCCAAGCCGACCGACAACCCGGCTCAAGTTTTAAGCCGTTTATTTATGCAGCAGCGCTTGCTAAAGGCTACACACTGGCCACACTCATCAACGACGCCCCCATTGCCATGGACGACCCCAGTCAAGAAGGCCTGTGGCGCCCACATAATGCGAACCACACGTTCAACGGCCCCACGCGTTTTAAAGCAGCCCTCACCGGTTCACGTAATCTTGTATCGATTCGTATTCTCGATGATATTGGCATTGATTATGCCGTTGATTTTGCAACACGCTTTGGTTTTCATAAAGAAAATTTACCGCATACCTTATCGCTGGTTCTTGGTACACTCACCACAAGCCCGCTGGATTTAGCATCGGCTTACGCTGTGTTTGCTAACAATGGCTATAAAATTGAACCGTATCTTATCGACAAAATTACGGATTCCGAAGGCAGAATTTTACTGCAAGCAACCCCCGCACAAGTCCCGCCCGACGATGGTAGCATGATTGAGTCATCTCACATGCCAGCCCCACGCGTCATCTCCGAAGAAGTTGCATTCCTGATGAACACGGCGCTACGAGGGGTTATTCAAGGCGGAACAGCACGTGGTGCACAAGTCCTTAATCGACAAGATATTGCGGGCAAAACAGGAACAACCAATAATCAACTGGATGCATGGTTTGCAGGTTATAATCCTGATCTTGTGGTGACGACCTGGGTTGGATTTGACAACCCAAGCCCTCTGCATGAATATGCATCAAGACTTAGCCTACCGCTTTGGATTGATTTTATGCGCACGGCACTCAAAGACAAACCCGAGCAAGAACTCAAAATTCCGGATCACATTGTGAGTAAGCAAATCCATCCTAAAACCGGCTTACTCGATACCAGCAACAGCGCATCGAGCATTCAAGAATATTTTCATGAAGATTCCGTTCCCGACGAGGAAACGTCTTCAACCCATTCATCTAAAGACACAAACGCGCCCACACGACAAGACCAACACATACAACAAGACTATTTGTTTTGATTTAACAATTTATCCCATACCAACACAGAGGCTATCATGGAAAAATCAGCATTAGAGCAGGAAATTTTGGACTTACGTCAAGAAGTAGAACGTTTACAAGCAGCAAAATCTGAAACCGAGCCACAAATCCACACTAAGCCTCAGCCAACGGAACCCCACAACCTTCATCTTGATAAAAATGCGAAAGAAGCCTTAAGTAAATTTTTAGTGCAAGCCAAAAAAGACTATGAAAACCTTTCACCGGCAACAGCGCTCTGTTTATTTGCTTTAGGCGCTCTGTTTGGCTGCGTATTGACACGAGGTACACGTAGTAAAGGAGAACACTGATGGACGGAAATTTTGATAAGAAGCTAAGTTTATACTTGCGCAGTGAACGCGCCATGCTTGATGTTTTTTTACGTGATCAATTGCGCCAATTATTTTTTATAAGCCTTGGTTTAATTGCTTTGCTGACAGCCTTGATCATGTTTGATATCGCTCTTTTTTTTACACTACAACCGTATTATTCCACATCCATAACGGCTTTTATCTTAGCAGGCGGTCATGCTTTATTTGGCTTAATATGTATTATCTTAGCAAAAAAGAAAAAACATCAACATGATGTTGAAGCACTTCGAGATATTCGAGATTTTGCTAAAGCGGAAGTGAGCCACGACATCAAACTTGCCACAGATGATGTGGTGCATATGGGCAAATCAGTCAAACATATTGCCCATGATGTATCGTCGATTTTTAGTGGCGAGGCCTTTGGTCTAGCTGGCCTCATCCCTATTATACAGAGTATATTGAAGCGTAAATAATCAATTTGAAAGCGCATCTCGAGCCGAAACATAATCATAGCCTAAATCACGAGCAACGGCTTCGCACGTGATTTGGCCTTGATGTACGTTCAAGCCGTCAGCTAAATGAGGATCGCTCAGTAAAGCATTTTTAAGCCCCTTCGTCACCAAACTCAAAATAAACGGCAAGGTTGCATTATTCAGCGCAAACGTTGAAGTTCTTGGCACAGCACCTGGCATATTCGTCACACAATAGTGAACCACGCCATGAACCATATACGTCGGCTCATGATGCGTTGTTGGACGACTGCTTTCAAAACACCCGCCTTGGTCAATTGCAACATCCACCATCACCGAACCCGGGCGCATCGCTTCAAGCATGGCATGACTCACCAAGCGAGGTGCAGCTGCACCAGGCACGAGCACCGCGCCAATCACTAAATCTGCATTCGTAACATAATGCTCCAATGCTTCAGCCGTTGAATAAATCGCATTAATTTTGGAACCAAACTGGAAATCAAGTACACGAAGACGCGCTAACGATCGATCCAGCACTGTGACTTGTGCTTCCAAGCCCATGGCCATACGTGCGGCATTGGTACCGACCACACCCCCTCCAATCACAACAACATTCGCAGGAGCCACCCCGGGTACACCGCCTAATAAGATCCCCGCACCGCCTTGGGTCATCTCTAAACAATGCGCACCTGCTTGAATCGACATGCGTCCTGCCACTTGCGACATGGGCGTTAAGAGCGGTAACCCCCCCCCGGGTTCGGTGACGGTTTCATAAGCAATCGCGGATACACCCGACTCTTTGAGTAAACGCGTTTGCATCGGATCGGGAGCAAGATGTAAATACGTAAATAAAATTTGGCCTTCACGCAATCTACGGCATTCAGTCGGCTGTGGTTCTTTGACTTTAACAATTAAATCGGCGCGTTCAAAAATATCATCCGCGGTTTCTACAATTTCAGCCCCGGCAAATTCATAAGCCTCATCAGAAATACCAATCCCAAGCCCCGCATTTTTTTCAATCATCACGCGACCACCGGCACGAATAATTTCTCGCACACTGCCAGGAACGAGGCCAACTCGCATTTCTTGCGCTTTAATTTCTTTCGGTACACCAACTAACATAGGTTTAACTCCAATTTTTATTATTTTTTTTAGGCCTTAAGTTTTTCAATCAGTTCAGGAACCAGTGTAAACAAATCCCCCACCAAGGCATAATCAGCCACTTGAAAAATAGGCGCCTCTTCATCTTTATTAATAGCGACAATGATTTTTGAATCTTTCATGCCCGCAATATGCTGTATCGCACCAGAAATACCCACCGCTAGATATAAGCTTGGTGCCACAATTTTTCCCGTCTGGCCTACTTGGTGATCATTGGCAATAAAGCCCGCATCAACGGCGGCTCGCGAAGCACCAACAGCCGCTCCTAAGGCATCCGCTAAATCTTCAATCAATTTAAATTGATCGGCACTTTGTAAGCCCCTCCCCCCCGAAACCACACGCTTAGCACTGGATAATTCAGGGCGCTCTGAAGCGCTCGATGATGCATCAACAAACGTCATCTTCGACGAAACAGCCGGTAGATTAACCGCCTCAATCACACAGGGTGCCTGTTCATCGACCACCGCATCAAATGCGGTGGTTCGAATGCTTAATACTTTAATCGCATCCAAAACACGCACGGTCTCGATCGCATTACCGGCATAAATAGGATGTTCAAACGTGTC
>JAACPN010000075.1 GCA_009995425.1 Legionella sp.
TGGCTCGATACCTCACGATACGTTTCTTGTATCAGTTCATTCATCAACATGGCATTGAGTGTTACTTTGCCAGGCAAGCAGAACAGTGGTTCGCCATGTTCTGCGGCGCTTGCATTAGCTAGCATGAGTGTTTCGGCAATCGATTCACTCGTTAGGTGTAAGATGGTACGTGCGGAACGTGCCCAAATATGCGCTTGAGGATCGGCTTTCATTTCCATTTTAGGAATATTGTTTGCAATATTTATGTAACGACCAATGGTGTCGGCATGGCTTGTGCTTGATGAAATAAGGCTTGAGATAACTAATATTCTTACTATGCAATTCAACATAATATTGACTCCATATTGACTCCAGTTTAGTTATACACCGTGTGGATTTATCCAATGTAAACTAAATGCAACGATAAGAAAAATAAATAAACCAAGCGATAAGGCAATACGCCATGTTAAAGCTTTAACCGTGTTTTTTGTTTTGCCGTTATCACGCACAAGAAAAACAAGCCCACTGAAAAGCGTGGCTAGAATAATCAGCATGATAATTAATATAAAAATTTTGGTAAACATTTGGTATACTCCCGTTACTTGAAATATCTCATGATGTGATGCTGCATGAACTTTAATAGAGTGAGTATATCGCGTTTTCGTTATCGATTCACACCACATTGGACCATGTTTGTGTTAGCGTGTGTTGCGATAACACTTTTTATTGCGTTAGGCCTGTGGCAACTTCATCGAGCTGACGAAAAACGTGTTATTTTGGCGCGTGAAGCCGCTTTTTTGCATCAACTGCCGCGTGTTTGGCAGGGCGAGGCTGTTTTGCCAGAAACGTTTGAGCGTGTGCAGGTCAAAGGCAAGCTTTTGCCAGCCGTTGTGTTTTTAGATAATCAGCTTCATGACCATCAGGTGGGGTATCATGTGTTATCTCCATTCGATCTTGGTACGGGTCGTGTGGTTGTTGTTGATCGAGGTTGGGTGCCTTTAGGGGTTAACCGCAGCACGTTACCAGAAATTACCACACCCACTGAACGCATGACGCTGCAGGGGCGAGCGTATTATCCCTTGGGAAAATCCTGGGTGTTGGGGCCGGGAATTGAACTCAAGCAAGATGATCGCGCGGTCATCGAGTCACTTGATTTGCATTTGCTGGAGCAATTTTTGCATAAACCTGTCTATCCGTTTATCATTCGTCTTGAGGATAAAAGCCCAGCCGGTTATGTCAGGTCTTGGAATGCCGTCTCTATGCCACCGGTGCGTCATCTTGGCTACGCTTTTCAGTGGTTTGCGTTTGCTTTTGTGGCATTGATAATTTTTATTGCACTAAATATTAGGAAATATGAAAAAACTAACTCGAACTAAATGGGTGTTGCTTGCCCTTGTCCTTTTGTTTGCCGCACCGGGCTTATCGGCTTTGATGTTTTATAAGCACCCGGAGTGGCTGGCTGCCTTGCCGACTAATAAAGGTGAGTTTATTCAACCTGCCGTTCCGCTTGAGCTTTTGGATAATCCAAAAGAAAAATGGCGTATGTTGCTTTGGTGTCCGGCTGGCTGTCAGGCGACATGTTTGCAAGCGTTTGATCAATTAGCACGTACGCGATTAGCTTTAGGGCGGCGTTTGTACCAAGTGGATGTCTGGATGTTACAGCCTGAAAATACAGCTCAGTGCTCTCCCGAAGTCAAACAAGCATTTGATCAACAAGACGTGCATGTGCGAACGGTCTCTTTGGATGAACACAGTCAGCTTGCTTTGCTCCAAAATGAGATGAAAACATTTCTAGTCGATCCACAAAATTACATGGTGCTTCACTATTCACAGAGCAACAAACCACAAGATATATTCCAAGATTTGAAGCGTTTATTAAGCTCAAAGGAGCAGTCTTAAATATGAAAATAAGTAGAAATATTAAATTAAAGCAGGTGAGATGGGTGGCGAGTTTTGCTTTAGTGCTGGCGCTCGGTGTTGTGATGCTGGGTGCGTACACGCGTTTGACCGATGCTGGCTTAGGCTGCCCCGATTGGCCTGGATGCTATGGAAAAATGGTGCTACCCAGCGCATCGGCTCCTGCAGCTCATGCTGAGGCACAGAATCTATACCCTGATATTCCTATTGAATCACATAAAGCCTGGACTGAAATGGCTCATCGTTATATTGCCGGTACGTTCGGATTACTCATTTTATTTTTGGCGGCGATGGCATGGAAGGGGCCGCATACAGCGCGTACCTCACTTGTTCTTCCGGCGGCCATGCTTGCCGTATTAATTTTTCAGGCGGCGCTTGGTATGTGGACGGTGACCCTTAAATTACTGCCCGTGGTTGTGATGGGGCATTTACTCGGTGGTTTAACCCTATTATCGCTCTTAACATGTCTTCGATGGCAGTGGAGTCGCTATGCTGGTTATGGTTTAAAACCATGGCGCGTTTGGGTTATTTTAGGGCTTTTCATTGTGATTGCGCAAATTGCTTTAGGCGGCTGGGTGAGTGCAAATTACGCCGGTGTTGCTTGCATCGGTTTTCCGCAGTGCAATCGTCATTGGTTGCCCATGTTTGATTGGCAAAATGCATTTAATCTATTTTCTCCGTTGGGTGCAAATTACCAAGGGGGGGCATTAGATCAAGCCGCTCGCGTGACCATTCAATGGACGCACCGTGTGGGGGCTATTCTAACCGTGATTTATGTGGGTATTTTGGCGGGCTGTATGTTGCGTCGTATTGATATTAAGCTTGTTAAAATCATGGCAGGGTTAGCGCTTATGTTCGTTTTCATTCAATGCTCGCTAGGCATCATGAACGTGGTGTATTTGCTCCCGTTGCCGATTTCGGTTGCACATAACGGTGTTGCGGCGTTGCTTTTAGTCACCATGGTGAGTTTATGTTATCTCGTGATGGCAGGGGGGCGACGTGTCAACCATCGTAACTAATGCGCCACGCCCGCTTGTCTGGCGTGATTATTTAGAGCTTTGTAAACCACGCGTGGTCGCGCTGATGCTGCTGACGGTTTTAGTCGGTATGTATTTAGCGGCTCCAGGATGGGTTCCTCTTGATCTTGTGTTTAATAGTTTATTGGGTATTGCTCTGTGTTCGGGCAGTGCTGCGGCCATTAATCATGTGGTTGATAAACGCATTGATGCGCTTATGGATCGAACCAAGAAGCGTCCTGTTGCACGTGGGCGTATGCGTGAAAAGCATGCGCTCATGTTTGCAATTTCTATTGGAGTGTTAGGGCTTTGTGTACTTGCGTATTGGGTTAATAGGCTCACAGCATGTTTGACGTTTATTTCTTTGATGGGGTATGCCGGTGTTTATACGGGCTACTTGAAACGTGCTACGCCACAAAACATTGTGATTGGAGGTTTGGCTGGTGCTGCGCCTCCATTATTAGGATGGACAGCTGTCACAAATCATCTTGATCCCCAAGCGTTATTGCTTGTACTGATTATTTTTGTTTGGACACCACCCCATTTTTGGGCGTTGGCGATTTATCGCTTAGAAGATTACAAGCACGCAGAAATTCCGATGTTGCCTGTAACGCATGGTGTGAAATTTACAAAATTACATGTTGTGCTTTATACAATTTTACTTTTTATATCGAGCATTTTACCCGTTGTGGTGGGTATGAGTGGTTGGATTTATGGTATTGTTGCTGTTGTGCTTGGCGCAAGATTTTTATTTTGGTCCATAAAGCTGTATTGTAATGAGAGAGGCGTGATTGCCATGCAAACGTTTCGGTTTTCTATTGTTTATTTAATGCTGCTTTTTGTGGGGTTATTGCTTGATCATTATTGGTAATTTTATAACTGGAGAATGATGATGGTTAATAAAAAAAAGGTGTTGGTGATTCTTGCCGCTTTATCACTGATGTTTGCAGGGTTTATCGCTGATATTTTTTATTCAAAACACCAAGAAGCTAAAAAACGTGCTGCAAAAGCAGAATTTCATGGAACACTTCTAGATATCCCACGTCCTGTTAAAGCCTTCGCTTTGACACGTACCGATGGCGTACCGTTCACTCAAGCAAGTTTAAAAGATCAGTGGACCATGATCTTCTTTGGATTTACACATTGTGGCCTTGTGTGCCCAACAACAATGGCAGAGCTCGGCAAGATGTACCGCATGCTTGAAGAGAAGCGTGTTTCTCCTTTACCTCACGTGGTGATGGTCTCGATAGATCCTAAACGTGATGATCTTGATGGGTTACGTAACTATGTTAAGGCGTTTAATCCCAATTTTTACGGTGCGCGTGGAAGCGAAAAAATGACCAAAGCTATGGCCAAGGCGCTGGGCATTGCTTATGCTAAAGTTGCAGCGAATCCTCATGCGCCATCACCGGGTAATGATATTGAGCATACAGGGGCTATTATGTTATTTAATCCCATGGGTAAGCTTGCAGCGTTTTTTACCGGTCCTCATCAAGCTCAAGCCTTAGGTGATGATTATCATTGGTTGATTAATCATCCGCATATTACTTCTGAAAGCGCTTTCACCCAATGATCTTCATCGTTGAGGCAAGGCACAAGGGTAAGCGCTTCGCCACCTAACGCAAGCCATTGTTCTTGGGCTTGCATGCCAATTTCTTCCAATGTTTCAAGACAATCGGTGACAAACGCTGGGCAAGCAACAACAAGACGTTTGATGCCTTGGCTGGCAAGTTGCTCTAATACTTCATCGGTATAAGGTTGTATCCAGGGTGTTTTGCCCAGCCGTGACTGGAATGCTGTGCTGTATTGATCTTGATTAAGCCCTAAGGTTTTTACGAGCTGTCGCGTGGTTTCAAAGCATTGCGCGCGATAACAACCTGTATTTGAATCTTCAGGCTTTGGGCATGCGTTTAGACAGACAGTTTTACATCCTGATTTTTCAATATGGCGTACAGGTAATCCATGATAACTAAATAAACAATAATCACGGTTATTTAAGTAGGGTTGAATTTGTTTTGCCTGAGCTTGTATAAACGCAGGATGTGCATAAAAATCACGAATGATACGAAGCGAAGGGATGACCGTCTGTGTACTAAAATAAGCGAGAACTTCTTCTAGCGATGAGCCCGTGCTAGACGAAGCATATTGCGGGTAGAGTGGGAGCACGGTAATACGGTCACAATGCGCTAAGTTTTTCATGGCTTGTTCGAGACTTGGCTCACCGTAGCGCATCCCCAAGGCAACGGTATGCGTTGCTGCTAAGCTTTTTTGTAATTTATTTTTAAGGCTTGCGCTTAATGTACGTAATGGCGAACCTTGTTCGGTCCAAATTTGTTGGTACGCTTCTGCTGAGCGCTTACTTCTGAACGGAAGTATGATGAAATTTAATAAGACATAGCGCACCCATGAAGGCAAATCAAGCACGCGTTTGTCTGAAAGAAAAACACGGAGGTAGCGACGAACATCTTGAACACGTGGCGATTCAGGTGTTCCCAATTGAATAAGTAATAAGCCGTGTTGTTGATGACGTTGATGCTGATGGTTCATTGATGTAAATCCGCGTGATACGTATGGCAATCCAGTGAAGGATTATAATTACTTCATGCGTGGATTGCCATGGTTCCAACTCATGAAGGCCTAAGCCTCGGTCGGCTCATTCACTTCGCTTAGCACCGTAACATGGGTTGCATGCAACCCTCGATCACCTTGGATGGTATCAAAACTAATCATTTGCCCTGCGGTTAGGCTTTTGTAACCGGTGCCTTGAATGGATGAATAGTGTACGAAAATATCTGATCCACCATCCTCAGGTAACACAAAACCCCAACCTTTAGCATTATTAAACCATTTAACTTCACCTGTAGCCATAATACGTACCTTCCCTTGTGTTTAAATGCAATCCCTTGCGTTAAATATACATAAATAACATAACCTATAAATGTTGGTCTTAACAAGTCTTTAGTTCTTAAGTTGTTTTAAATCGCTAGCGATGTCTTTAGCAAAATAGGTAATGATTAAATCGGCGCCAGCGCGTTTTATCGCAATTAAACTTTCAATCATGGCTTGCGTTTCATCGAGAATGCCTGCTGCCCCTGCAGCTTTAAGCATAGCGTACTCACCACTCACTTGATATGCGCATAAAGGTACCTCAGGAAAGCGTGTTTTAACCCGATGAATAATATCTAAATATTGCATCGCAGGTTTGACCATGAGTAAATCAGCGCCTTCGTTGATATCAAGTGCTGCTTCACGAAGTGCTTCGGCTGCATTGCTTAAATTCATTTGATAGGTTTTGCGATCACCAAATTGTGGTGCGCCTAAAGCGGCCTCTCGAAAAGGACCGTAAAAATGCGAACTGTATTTAACAGCATAACTTAAAATCGCGACGTCAGTATGATTTTTTTTATCTAAAGCCGTGCGTAGTGCAAGCACCATACCGTCGGTCATGCTGCTGGGTGCAACCCAATCAGCACCTGCTTCAGCAAAGCTTACAGCCTGTTTCGCGAGCACATCAAGCGTTGCATCGTTATCAATCCGTTCGCCGTCAAGAATACCGCAGTGCCCATGGTCGGTGTATTCACATAAACACACATCCGCAATCACAAGCATGGCCGGTGCTAGGGCTTTAATACGCCGAATGGCTTGTTGAACAATGCCATGTTGATTGATAGATGCTTTTCCGCAAGCATCTTTTTTTACTGGAAGTCCAAAGAGTAAAACGCTTTGTATACCTAAAGAAAGCAGGATTTTTATTTCGTTATCTAAAGCGGATAAAGGCAGTTGGTAGTAGCCCGGCATGCTCTTAATCGCTTGGGGTGTATCATGCAATTCGGTAATAAACAACGGTGCGATAAATTGCTCGACATGAAGATGTGTTTCTTGCAGCATGGCACGAACAGCCGGCGTTTTTCGAAGTCGTTTTAGACGTAGGGGTAATGAATAGCTTGCAGTCATGATCATGCTCTTGTATTAAATTAAATTAATCTGAACGGCTGTACGTAAAGTCAATACCGTTCCCCACATCGCTTGCCGTTACTTTGGCACTTAAAAACTTATTCAGTAAATAGGTCAGGGTTAAAACGTTACTGTTTTCTTGAAATAAGCCGACATTATAACGCAAGTAAATGCGCTTGGTTATCGATTTACCAACGATCACCGATGTTTTGGAGACATCACTTGAGCGTGTTCCAAGGCTCGTGTTTTGAACATCAAAATCAATGCCTGCAGAATTTTTTAAGTCTTGTAACATTTTGACACGTTTGCTGCCTGAATCTAAATGCATCGATTTCATGGCTTGCAATAAGATAGCGCCACCTGATTTGCTGGCTTGATCGGCCGGTTTTCCGAGTAACAGCATCGATAATTTATTCGCTTCAGATAAATTGGGTGGTTTAGAAAAGAGTTTAACACGCGGCGCATCAACACGACCCGCTACAGTGATGCCTACGGTGGTTTGGTTGCCTAAGTTTTGAGAATCTAAATTGCTTTCACTAAAATCCAACAATTCATTTGAACCTGAAAATTGAGCATTGGCTTGATTAAAATAACGTACGGCACGAATGCTAAGATTAGGGTTATCAATTTGTTGACCAAAAAAGATCAACTCACCTCGTTCTATTTTTAATTTTTGGCCGTAAGCTTCGTAACGTCCATCCCGGAGTTTAAGTGTTCCTGAGGCGGTGAGGGGTTGCTGGGGTTCTTGTTTGAAATTCAGCTGCCCGTCAATAAAACCTTGAATGCCTTTCGCATTTACACGGACGTCATCGCCCATATCTAAAAGAACATTTGTTGTCAGATTAAACGGGTTGGGATTTTGCTCTTGATGAGCAAACACCACGTCGTGGCTTAGTTTTTTTGTGTGATAAAACGTGACAGGGGATATCAGGGCCTGGGGTATTAAGATACGGCCACGGATATCATATGCCTGAGGCTTAAGGGTTAATGTCAAATTGGGTGAAGCTTTCAAACCATATTCGGGTGTTGCCATGATAATAATATTTTCTCCCTCGAGACGTGCACTTCCCGTAAGCTCTGGCACCACTGTTCCGTGACCTTCTAAAATTAACGGTGGGCTGTTATTGGAATGAAGTTTGCCATGAGCTTCCCAGTTTTTAGTATCTGATTTTGCTGTGATTTCAATAGGGTCGAGTGTAATGCCTAATTCAGGTAAGGTAACGCGAGCTTGGCTAAGTGTTATGTCGCTCTTAAGTTTGGGTTGATTCAACTCGCCGGTTATATGTAAAACAGCATGAATTTTCCCCGCGAGGTTTTGAATAAGCGCACCATCTTCACTGAGCTTTGTCATGCTATTTAAAAAATCAAACGAGGCAACATCAAGATGCGCTTCACCGGTGATGGTTTGATGAGGTTTAGGCGCGCGATTAAGACGTATACCTGGTAACTGGAGTTTGAGGTTTCCTGTGACGTGTTGATTGATTTGCCAGTTACCGTTTATATCTAAATTTTTAGGTGTAAGGTTGAGATTAACCACGGCGTATCTAAAAGCGATTGATTCAGGTGTGGATCCTTCAGGAAGCTGAAATACGCCTGGTGTTAAGTGCGCTTTGAGTGTTGCATGCTTCATGTTATACACGATTGCATCAGCAAACAACGTGCTTTTTAATGGCGCAAGTCTTGCGTCGAGTTTTTGTAGGTCTGCGAGCTTGGCTTGCATGGTCCAAGGGCCTTTAAATGGCCCTTCAAGCGTGACGTGATTCTCGCCTAATGAAAATTGGCCCGTAATGATGCGTCCGTTGGTAAAAATATTAACTTTGAGTAAACCTTGCGGTAGGGTTATATCCGTATGGCCTGTAAGAACCAGTGATTTTTGTAACCAAGCGCCTTCGAGTGTCAATGCTTCTAAGCTCTGTTTTGTTTCACCGTCTACAACAGAAAGCTGGGTAAGATCGAGTTTATCAAGCGTAATATGCAGCGGGAACAGTGATTTGATGTGCCATAAAAGTTGTGCTTTGCTCAATCTAATCGTACGATTTTTATCGATGTAGCTGAGATTTTTCAAGCTAAGATCTTTCCAAACATAGCCTTCTATGTGTGCAATATGTAACGTTCCAGGTAAAAATTTATGACTGTGTTTAACCATAAATTGAACGCCAGATGTTGTGCCAAGTAAAAAACACAACATGCCTATCAGTAAAATAAGCAAGAATGTAATTTGATATAAAAGTGCGCGTACGGTTTTCATTAGATTTCAGGCCCCATATTAACGACAAAGCGAATGCCTGTGTTCGGCATGCGGTTCAGTCGGCTATCCACCGGTTGTGCGACAGCGGCTTTAATTGGCCCAACAGGTGAACGCCACATCAAACCAACACCTACGTCGTATTGTACCTCTTTGGGGATCGGGCTATACACCGTTCCTTTGTCAATAAAGCCAAGAAGATACCAGGTGTCAATCATTTCTTTTTGTAACTCTACGCCACCGTAAGCTAAAACTTTTCCTGGGCCAATGGAGTTAAAGCTGAAGCCTTTCATGTTTTCTGGGCCACCCAGTAACGGAGCAAGTGATAGCGGTAAGGTATAGATATCATTGATTTGTGTGAGTTCACCCATCACATGAGCATAAATACGCGTTCTAATTAAATCAAGGGTTAAAGCCGCACGCGCATCCACATTAATATTGCCCACGCTAATGCTCGATAAAGCATAACGATTGGCTGCAAATGCACCCACGGTGACGTTATAACCTGTAGGCGTAAATAAAGGATCGCTCGCTTGCCGCCAGGTTAGCAAAGCCTTAGGATAAACCACCGTACGCTCGGTAGGCTTTTGTTTGTCGTAATGAAATTGTTCGTGTAAACCATTCAACGATAAAACTTGTTGATATTTCGATGTAAGATGTTCATAAACAAAGGCAAGATTACCTGAGCGGCTGTTACCGCTGACATAATTGAGGTTATTAAAACCGCCGTTGATGGTGTGTTTGTCATGAATAGGATCGCGGCCAGGAATGGTATATTTTAATAACGCTGCATTTTGATTAGACGATCCTTGAGCCACGGCATCAAATTTATGACCGTAGGTGTTTAAAGGCACTATATGTAAACCGAAGCGCCCACGCGCACCGGTGTCAGTTCCGTAACCACCGGATAGCGTATAACTAAAGCGATCAACCGGTTCGAGATGAACATCGAGCGGGATGTTATGACCGGAATCAGCTAATGGATCAACATCAATCGTCTTAAAATATCCGCTGCCCATCAGATTTGAATTAAGTGCCATCATGTCGTCCGTTGAATAAGCGTCGCCATAGTTAAACGGAACGTAGGCAAACAATAAATCAGGCGATAAGGCAATATGCCCTCGTGTAAACATCGGGTTTCGTTCTGCGAACGGTTGGAAAAATTCGATGATTTTTGAAAGTTTTGGGAAGGGAAGTCGAATCTCGCCTTTCAGCTGAGGCGTGGGGCGTGTGGTGCCGGTGATAAAATTCACTTTACCAAAATAAGAACGAGGACCGGTATTAAATTGCAAAATAATGCTGGCTTGATAGTTTTTTCTATCGACCATGACGGTTGCTTGATCAAAACGAGAGGTCAAAAAGCCCTCATTTTCTGCGGCGTTCACAAGATTATTTTTGGATGTTTCGTATAGAATGCTGTTAAACGGCTGATTAATTTTAATCGGTAGTTCACGGTAAGCTTTTTTGATTTCTTCGACATCACGTCCTGGCCCGGTGATGTTCACCGTAAGGCTTGTAACCACGACAGGACGACCTGGGTTAACATGAATTTTACCGGGGTGCTTACCTTGAGGTAGCTTGACCGTGATGCTAGAATTAAAATACCCATAAGGCGTTAAAGCTTTTTTAACTTGGCTCATCAATTCATCTTCTGTAATGCCCCCTTGGATTGGGTGTGCATACAAATCGGTCAGGCGATGCTCGACATTTTCACGGAGTAGTTTATCCAGGCCTGAGATATCGAACGATGCAACTTGCGCAGCGCCAAGTAAAAGCGAAATACTGCAGAGAAATAAAAATCTGTACAAGCTTTGCTTAAGCATCAGTATGGGATACCTCATCTAAGGTTAGCGCTTGAATTTGATAAAGTAAACGTAGTGCATCACGTGGCGTGACTTCATCTAAATCCAGCGCTTTAATTTTAGCGAGCGCAGCAGAAGGTTTAGTAGATTTAGGCTGAGCTTTGGCTTCGGGCATAACATAGAGCTTGCTGGGTTCTAAGTGCTGTAAATGGGTGCGTGCCTCGACGAGGACATCCTGTGGAATGCCTGCTAATGCGGCAACCTCGAGGCCATAGCTTTGGCTCGCAGCACCCTGTTTGACGCGATACAAGAAGACAATTTTACCATGACTCACCGCGGCTTCGACATGGACGTTCTGAATATGACGGCAGGTTTCAGGCAAGGCCGTAAGCTCAAAGTAATGCGTTGAAAACAGGGTAAATGCTTGCACTGTTTCAGCTAAATACACGCAACATGCATGGGCCAATGCTACACCGTCAAACGTACTGGTGCCCCGACCAATTTCATCAATTAGAACCAAACTTTGTGCTGTCGCGTGCCTTAATATATAAGCCGTTTCTGTCATTTCAACCATAAACGTTGAGCGGCCTGAAGCTAAATCATCGTTGGCGCCAATACGAGTGAATAATTTATCGATAGGGCCAAGGCGTGCTTGACGGGCAGGAACGTAGCTTCCGATATGCGCAAGCACAATAATCAGCGCGGTTTGCCTCATATACGTTGATTTACCGCCCATATTAGGACCCGTAATAAGCAAGGTATTACTACCAGGAACCAGTGTGACATCGTTCGCAATAAAAGCATTATTTAAAAGCGATTCAAGCACCGGGTGTCGGCCTTCATGTATGTCAATGCCCGGTTCATCGACAAAATTAGGTGCGTTCCAATGCAGGGTGTTGGCACGTTCGGCAAGGGTATTGAGTACATCAGCCTCTGCCAGCGCATGCGCTGTATGCGTGAGTGTGGTGATATGGGCTTGAAGCGTATTCAATAAATTATCATAAAGCCAACGCTCACGGCTGAGTGCTTTAGATTGAGCAGATAAAACACGTTCTTCAAAAGTTTTAAGCTCAGCGGTAATATAACGTTCGGTATTTTTTAACGTTTGTTTACGTTGAAAATAGGCAGGAATATTTTCCGTGGATTGCGCACGTGAAAGCTCAATATAATAGCCGTGAACGCGATTATAGCCAAATTTAAGGGCCGAAAGTCCGGAACGTTTTTTTTCTTCTTGCTCTAACGCATCGAGCGCATCCGTTGAGTTTTCGCTCAAGGCGCGGTATTCATCCAGCTCGGCATCAAACCCTTGTGCAATCACACCGCCGTCACGAATCAGCATGGGCGGATTTTCAATCAGTGCTTTAATTAAGAGCTCGAGAAGCTCTGGTTGAGGGGTAAGCGCTTGGTTTAGGTTCGTTAATAGCGAAGTTTTGTAGCTCGAGAATAACGTGTGTAATTCGGGTAAGATGGTAAGCGTTTCACGTAACTGCACTAAATCACGGGGGCGAGCTGATTTTAAGGCAATACGTGAAACAATGCGTTCAAGATCGCGCGCGTTTTTGAGTAGCTCATGAATGGTCTCCGTTTGTTTGTTTTGAATTAATTCAGCAATACTTGCTTGGCGTTGTTTCAGATGCGCATGGTCTCTGAGGGGGCGCCCGAGCCAGCGCTTTAATAATCGGCTCCCCATAGGGGACGCGGTATGATCTAGTACGGATATTAACGTATGCTTATCGGTTCCGCGTTGATTTTCAAAGAGGGCCAAATGCGCTTGAGTTGCAGCATCTAATTCTAAATAATCATCGTTTTTTTCGAGCGTTAATGTGGTGAGATGTGGTAGGGCTTGGCGTTGGGTCAGATTTAAATAAGCAAGCAGGCCACCCGCCGCAACAAAAGAGATCTCATATTCAGCTTCACCTAATGCATGCAAATCTATAATATTAAATTGTTTTTGAAGTGCGGTGCGCGCTTGTTGCAGGTCAAACTCCCATGCCGGCCGAACGTGTAGCGGAAAAGGCGCATGCTTTAATTGTGAAGCTAGACCCTCTTGAACTAAAACTTCGGCTGGATGCAGGCGCGTAAGAGCTGCAGCAAGTTCTGTTTTTGTTTGTAATTCTAAAAGATGAAAGCGCCCACCACTTAAATCAACCCAGGCAAGCCCAAAGCCTTGTTTGGTTTCGTGAACCGCCAGCAGAATCGTATCATGATGCGCATCTAAAAGCGCATCGTCGGTTACGGTACCTGGGGTTACAATACGGGTCACTTGTCGTTCAACTGGGCCCTTGCTTGTGGCGGGATCGCCAATTTGTTCGCAAATTGCAACCGACTCACCTTTTTTTAATAACCGCGCCAGGTAATTTTCAAGCGCATGATACGGCACACCGGCCATCGGGATGGGTTTGCCGTTTGCGCGGCCACGGTGTGTCAGCGTTAAGTCGAGTAAGCGCGCGGCATGTATTGCATCATCAAAAAATAACTCATAAAAATCTCCCATGCGGTAAAGCAGGAGCATGTCTGGGTGTTCTGCTTTAATCCGTAAAAACTGTTGCATCATGGGGGTGTGTTCTGACGTTGTCATAGCCTGCTCGGTGTTAATTAAATCGCAGGAAGTGTAACAAAATCAGGCGCAATTGTATAAGTTCATCTGAAAGAGTACGATCTTTTGCTAAAAGAAGCATCAAAGCCTGAAAAACAGTGATGTCTATCGGAGGGATTCATGAGTTGATGACATCACTTCAGGGATCCATTGCTTCCTCTTGCGTTTATCATATTGATTCTTGGGTGGTTCAGGTGAAAATATAGTCCGTTCTATACATGTTTTGTGTGGTTCTGGTTTAGCAATAGCCACGACAGAATTTTCGGTTTTTTCTATGTTTATTGGCGTAAAAATAGAACAACTTACTCGCCTTTCTTGCTTAAAACACAGATCGTCAGCGTCAGTTTCATGTTCATGTATATTTACAGGCGTGATGCGCTCTTGTAGCATTTGATGTAATGCCTTTTTTTGAAGAATGTTTTTATTGTAAACAATCGTTTGTTCTAGTGCTTTATTAAATGCAGCGGTGTTTGTATCTTGAAATAAATTTTTTAATGTGATGGATGCGAATCCAGCTAAGGTTTTAAATTCTTGTTGTACCTTCAGATAAATAAAAACCGTAAAGAACTCCTCAAGACTATGTCCACCTGCATTATAAAGCATGTAAGAAACGAACGATTTCATGTACAGCTCTAATTGTTTATTGATAATATTTCCTGGTTCCATAACAAATGGAAGAACATGATGACGCAACAAAAGAGCTAAAATTTTGAGGTGCATTAACATCGTTCCAGAAATAGAACCCACAAATGGCGTTATTTGATTTTCAAAGATCAATTTAGGCATAGAATGAGGCGAGTCAGATAAATGCTGATTCTCTTGATAAGTGTATCTATCTGCAGGTCGAGAATAGGTCGATGGTTCTTCTGCACGTAATGCGTCTCCTAGAGGGAGCGGCATGTATGAGCGCATAATACCTCGTGTATGTGGGCGTACATCTTGTTCTTGAAGCTCATTCGCTTGAGCTAAATCTAATCGTTCTTTTCGCCCACGATTCATCGGATGATAGGGAGATTTAGGTCGCGAATTATAAAGATCGAGTGGAAGATCTTTTGAGTGGAATTGATCGTTGACCAAAAGAATAGCATAACTGATTTTTGTAATCAGGATTAATTTTTGTTTTCGGTCGTCTAATATTTCTAAAGGTGTCAAGGCTTCAGAGACGTCTTCTGGCTTAAGTGATTCGTAACTGGTTGATTTTTTTAATTGAAAGATTGCATCGGAGTATTCATCCATGTTTTTAACGGGCGTGAGTTGTTCCATTTGCGCTTGGAATTCTCGACAACTATTTTCATCCATTAAATCAAAAATTAGATTAAAATATTCATGTAATAAGTAAATATCAAGATCGTCGAGAGACGTGGCCAAGGTGTTATGCGACAAGTGACTTTCAAAATAACGCCGAACAGGATCTTCGTTAATGGTTTGTTTAGCTGCACACACATCATACGTTGCAAGGATTGGATCGGCGAGTAATTTCTGAAGTAAATCGTGACTCAATCGAGTACGAGGCCCTGTAAGGTACATATACATAATCTGTTTCAATTTGTTGCTGTTTTCGTCGTGACGATAGTGATCGGCCAATAGCGTGAGTGCTTGAAAAACAGAAATCGTTAAGTTGGGCATAGTTAAAATGTCGATGAGTTTTTATGAAGATCATAGTGTATTATATTAAACTTTATTATGCAATAAAAGTGTTTTTGATTTATTTTTAAGGCAGCATGATGTCATTTTTTATTATGGCAACGTGGCACGGTTGGGGTGGGATTGCCTCGTTTATCCCATTCTTCTGGGGTGTAAAGGTGTAGGCTTAAGGCATGCAAGCCTGTCGTGAACTCATTTTCAACGGATGCATTCACGAGACGGTGGCGTGCAAGACGTGATAAGCCTTCAAATTTCTCAGAAACAGCAAGTACCGTAAAGTGTGTTTCGACTCCAGGTCGTCGATGATTCGATGATTCGTCTGCAATCGTCATATGCACTGGTAATATGGCTTCAGAAAGGGTATGATAGAGGCGTTTTTTTCGTAACATAAAAAAGCAAGTCATCTGTATAGAGAAGATGTCATGGATTATAACATCTTGTCTGTATTTGTCATGAGGTACTAATGGAGAATGTATCATGAGGCATAAAGGTAATATTTTAGGTTTTACTTTAATAGAGTTGATGATTGTGGTCGCAATCATCGGAATTTTAGCAGCTGTTGCTATGCCTGCTTATCAAAACTACACAACACGTGCACGGGTGATTGAAGGCTTTCATTTAGCTTCGGCCGCAAAGCTTGCCGTATCTGAAGCGGTGCTGGCTACCAACGCTCTGCCAAAAAATCAAACTGAAACGGGGTATGTAACCCCACCTGCGACCGCGAACGTTGCGTCGATTCGTATTGCTGATAAAACTGCCGCAATTACCATCACGTATACAGCTGCCGTAGGTAAAAAAAGCACGCTTATTTTAACGCCCACGCTCAATGATCGAGGCGATGTGTCATGGACGTGTAACGAAGGAAATTTACCTGAGCAGTATCGTCCAACAATGTGTCGGTAAGTGGTTCGCACGTATTACAAAATAATGTATCAAGTGTGTAAACTTTCGTTGATGAGAAACATGAATACATGGTATAAATGTGGATCTCTTTGTTGTGTCATTTTGTTGTGTACTTGCTGTGAGAAAATTATATTATGCCGATTTATGAATACCAATGCTCTGCGTGTCATCACGCATTTGATGTTTTACAAAAAATGAGTGACGATGCTATCAAAACATGCCCCGAATGTCAGAAAGATACGGCTGTTAGACTTGTCTCTGCTGCAGGTTTTCAGCTCAAAGGCACAGGATGGTACGAAACTGATTTTAAAAATAAACCCAAAAGTGGTGCTGCAGCACCTGTTGAAAAAACAAATGAAAAAACAAAACAAGGAAGTGCAGATTGATTGGTAAATCAATACGCAGCTATCTTTTAGCTGGGCTGGTTGTCTGGTTGCCTATTATTGTAACGTTTGTTGTTTTACGTTTTATGATTGATTTATTGGATAAATCAATCGCGTTATTACCAGCGGCCTATCGACCTGAGCAATTGTTTGGTTTTTACTTACCGGGATTTGGTGTTGTATTCTCTCTTTTGCTTTTATTTGTAACGGGATTGTTAGCCACGAATTTTTTGGGCCAACATTTTATGCGTTGGGGAGAAGCCATTCTGGATAGAATTCCGCTGGTTCGTTCGATTTATAGCGCGACGAAACAAGTGATGGAGACGGTTTTTTCGAGTAATAGTCAGGCGTTTAGAAAAGTGATTTTAGTTGAATATCCACGACCAGGGATATGGACGATTGCGTTTCAAACCGGTACAGCGAATAAAGAGGTCGTGGCGCACACAGGTGTTGAGACTTTGATTATTTTTGTACCAACTACGCCTAATCCAACGTCAGGTTTTTTAATGATGGTACCTAAATCAGACACGAAAGAGCTTTCTATGAGTGTTGATGATGCGTTAAAGTTAGTTATCTCCCTTGGGGTTGTGCAAACTAAACAGTAAAACGGATTTTATATGAGAAGCATCATAATTAAGCTTTGTCTGATGTGTTTTCTTGTTTTGTGGGGAGCTTCTGGGTTTGCTTCGCAGCATGCCGCTGCGGGAAAGCTTATTGAGTATTTGGCGTCTGAAAAAGTAAACCTTACGGTTACCAATAGCGAAGCACGATCGCGTTTGAGCTCAATCACGGATATCAATTTTGAAGAAGGAAAAGAAGATGTGGACAGTCAGCTTGCGTTGATGCAAGCTAAAATTGAAACATTACATGCTTTTTTAGCCAGTCAAGACAAAAGAAATGTTGATCTTAAAGCCCGGTTAAAGCAATTAAAACAATCCTCGTCACGACCTGAAGAGGCTTTACGATTGCAGGATTCAGTTAACCAAACAAAAGCGATTATACACGTTAATGACAAAGCCATTGAGCTTATCTTAGATAATATAGAACTTGCGCATCAATACGAAAAATTATTAAACAAACAAAAACAAGCACTTGCTTTATGGGAAGCTAAGCGTAAGAAAGAACACCAATTACAAGAAAAACAGGATAAAATTCGGCTTATTGATGCCAAGCGTACGTTACTTTATGATAAAAATATTGCTTTAGAACAACAAAAAAAAACGGCTTCTGGGGGTGAAGTCGAGCGTGAGCAGCTTTTAAATAATCAAGCGATTTTATTACTGGATCATAAAATAACCATTTTGACCTGGGAGATGGAGTTAATCGAAGCTGATTACTTATTTCTAGAGCAAGGCCAAGATATGAAAGCCTTAGAATCGCTGATGAATGTGTATCAACGTATACAAGTACAGCTCACAACGATGGGCCAAGTTTTAAAAAAAATGCAAGCATGGGCAAAAGACGATGCCGCCGGGTTATTCAGTGATAATGCAGTCCAGCAAGCATTGTTAGTCAAGTTACGTGACAATCTTGAGGAAAGTTTAGATAAGCTTACACAACTTCAGGTCATTTCAAAAAAAACAATCGAAGATAAGCAGCATGTGCTCAATCAGCAACGCACATCACGTCAGCATTTTAAAGATTATCGTGAAGAATCATGGTCAGGCATATCAAAACAATTAGCACACATTCCCGTGCAGCTTTATCGTTATTTAGAATCCCTGGTCTTCAAAATGGTTGATTATTATTTATGGGAAGATACTTGGCAGCAGGTGTTATTTTGGGGGGTGTTGGTAGGAATTATATTGTTCAGCGTGGGGTTAAGGTATATCCTTCAACCTGTTACACAAGATAAAGCCCGCTCACGTTTTTCAGGGCATTTGCTTGATGGGGCGTTATTACTCTTTTATCGAAATATTTTTCAATTTTCGGCTGCTGGATGTTTCATGGTGGCTTTTTCCATGACTCAGATCCCTATGCTCCAAGCAAAATTGCTATTCAATATTGTTCTTGTTTGGTTGATTTATAGACAATTTATTGGTTTGGCGCGTTTGGTATTGTTGGAGCGCGTAACAGACGTTGCCGGAAGTCATGAGATGATTTTATATCATCGTTTAAAGTGGTTGTTTTTATTGGGTGCTTGGTCCACAGGACTGATGGTCTTGAGTCATGAATTACCGTTGGCTTTTTTATTGCAAGATATTTTTAACCGCTTTTTTATGCTTTTTATTCTGAGTGTGTCCGTTGTGCTTTGGAAGAGTCGTGATGTGTTTCCTCATATTTTTCACCCTTGGTTTCGAACCAATAAACCGCCAATTCGACACTTAGGTTCGTTACTTGGCATGTTGATCCCGTTTACATTATTTACAACCGCTGTGATTGGATTAGTTGGTTATGTGAATTTTGCTTGGATTCTTAGTCGTTATCAGGCTTATTTTTTATTGATTTTAACGGCCTATGTTTTACTCCGTGAGTTGCTGGCTGATATGCTTGATTTACTATCTGAATGGATGGTATCTAAGCTCAATAACGGATGGTTATGGATTGAGGCGATTGTGAAGCCGCTTGAAAAATGGCTTCATGTGGGGTTGGCTATATTGGGTATTGTCGTATTTTTTCGAGGCTTTCATGAACATTGGGTGCATGAACTTCCTTCATTGCTGAATACGGTAGGACATTATCCTTTTATTCATGGTTCAGGTATTCAAATTACGTTGTTCAGTAGTATCGAAGCGATTGTTTTGCTTATGGTTCTGATTTGGCTATCACGATGGACACGTGAGCTTTGTTATCGTTGGCTGTATCGGCGTGTGCTTGATGCCGCTATTCGTAATAGTTTTTCTGTGTTTACGCAGTATGCTGTAATTTTATTAGGTACGTTTGTTCTGTTACGCGTTTTAGGTTTAGATCTCACCGGTATGGGCATGATTTTAGGTGGACTTGCTGTCGGTATGGGTTTTGGTTTGCGAGATTTTGCCAGTAATATTGTGGGTGGACTCATGCTTTTAATCGAGCGACCCGTACGCGAAGGCGATTTAATCACGTTGGGTGAATACGAGGGACGTGTTGCGCATATTGGTATTCGCTCGATGCGTATTTTATCGTGGGATAATATGGATGTTTTAATTCCCAATGCCGAAACATTTAATAAGCCTGTGACCAACTGGACGCACCAAGATGGCGTTGTACGAACCGTGTTACCGATAAAAGTGAGCCGTGCGGATGATCCAAACTTGGTTCAACAACTCATATTAGATGTGTTAGAGATTATTCCTGAAGTATTAAGCACACCAGAAACGCAAGTATTTTTAAAGAAAATTGATGACGCATTGATTGAGTTTGATGTACGTTACTTTATTAATATTCAATTAAATACGCGTTTTGCGATCCGCTCCAAAGTTTTATTTGCCATCATGGCGCAGTTTAAAGCAGCAGGTATAAAAGCACCCATTCCTCCTATGCGTGTTGAATTAACCACTGAAAATGAAGATGAAGGCTATGTGAACAATGCCTAATACTCAAGCTGAATTACTTGTGCGTTGCCGAATGATTGAAGGCTTAAGCTTCGCCCAACTGGCATCAGAATGGGGTGTTTGTGTGCCTACAAATCCTGTGCAACGTAAAGGTTGGCTTGGGGGCTTGGTTGAAAAAGTGTTAGGCACAACCGCAGGCACGGAAGCAAAGCCAGATTTTCATCATTTAGGTATTGAGCTGAAAACATTGCCCATCAGTGCGCGAGGAACACCCGTTGAATCAACGTTTGTCACGCGTATTAATTTATTAACGATTCATCATGAGCAGTGGGAAACTTCACCATGTTACGCTAAACTCAAGCATGTGCTTTGGTTGCCGATTGAAGGTGATGTCAGCATTTCATTTGCACATCGACGTATTGGGCGTGCATTTTTGTGGTCACCCACGCTCGAGGATGCACACATTCTGAAGCGTGATTGGACTGAGCTTAGTTTTATGTTGGGATCGGGACAGATGGCAGATGTAGATGCAACGATGGGCGTTTATTTGCAAGTACGGCCAAAAGCTGCAAACGCGCGTTCATTGTGTTACGGTTTTGATGCAGAGGGAAATAAAGTTCCTACGCTACCGCGAGGATTTTATTTAAGGCCATCGTTCACTGAAAAACTGCTTGCAACGGCGATGTAAAAAACAATAGGGATGTGTATGAATAAGATTCGATTGAAACGTGTTTTTATGGTACTCATGTTTGTGCTATTTGCGTATCTTTGGGCTATACGCTTGAAGTTACCTGCGCCACCTCCCAAGCCGCCTGTGCCCAAGACCGCTATCATACATATTAAACCCGTAAGTTTTGATGCATTACCCGGTTGGGATGCGAGCGATTCACGTACATCGCTTTCAACGTTTCAAACCTCATGCCGTGTTTTTCTGAGGCAAGCTCCTGATAAAGACGTAGGAAGTAAGCACGTGCCTTTAAAAGCAAAAGACTGGTGGCCTGCTTGCCGTGCGGCGCTTAAACTCTCTAATCCAACACAAGCAGAAGCACAGGCATTTTTTGAGGGGTGGTTTCAACCAGCGATGCTTGTCGACAATAAACCACTCGAAGGCATGTTTACCGGCTATTATGTCCCGATTCATCAAGGCAGCTTAAAGAAAACAGCGCAATATAACGTGCCTATTTATGGTTTACCCAGTAATTGGGTTCGGTTTAGATTAAAAGATTTTGATCCGGATTTACCTGATCGCAAAATTGTAGGGCGTATTGAAGGTCATTCGATTGTGCCGTTTCATACACGAGCGGCGATTAATCAAGGCGCGATATCTAAAGTCGCTCCCGTACTGGTTTGGTTAGATAGCGAAGTTGATCGTTTGTTTTTAGAAATCCAAGGCTCGGGTTTTATTAAGCTTCCTGATGGGAGTAACATGTTTATTGGTTATGCTGGCGAAAACGGTGCAGCTTATAGCTCGATTGCAAGCGTACTAATCGCACGTGGCGTCATGACCCGAGATACGGCGTCTATGCAAAAAATTAAGGCTTACTTTGAAGAGCACCCCGAACAAATGCAAGAAGTGATTGAGCATAATAAATCGTTTGTATTTTTTAGTAAGCAGAAAAAAGCCATGGCTATGGGAGCTCAAGGTGTTTATTTAACCCCTGGATATTCGATGGCGGTAGATAGAGCGTGGATTCCACTGGGCATGCCGCTTTGGTTAAATACAACTAAGCCGGTGGAAGATCTAACCGTCGCAGAATCAGAGCCGTTTAATCGATTGTTTATTGCCCAAGATACAGGTGGTGCAATTCGTGGTCCTATTCGAGGAGATGTTTTTTGGGGAGCGGGCAAAAAAGCAGGACAAATTGCCGGCCGTATGAGAAACAAAGGCGTGTATTGGTTGTTTCTTCCGCGCCAAGAAGAGAAAAAAGTACAATTTAAAACTTTTTAGAAATATGGTATTGAGAGCCTTTCATAGCGCGTTTCTGAGGTATAAGCTTTTTTAGGGCCAGTAACTTGATAGATTAATGAAAAATTGTCAAATAAATTGTTATCAAAAAAACCAAAAAAGCTATAGTCCGCTTCATAATAATCTTGGTTACATTGATGATCAGCATGGGCGGTCAATATCGTGTTTATCTGATTTGAGTTGAAGTGTAAACGATAAAACAACGTGCTTGGTTTATTGTTGATAGAAAAATATTTCTCTATTATATTTTTGATGGGACAATATTTATAAACATATTCCCGGTGCATGTTGAGTTTTGCATCAAGGCTGGTCGTTAAAACGCCTTGTTCTTGGTAATGAAGTGTGGTTTCATCTATTTTTTTTATAGATACGGAGCCTATGACAGTACCGTCGATAGCATCTTTTATTTGGCTGTGTATTTTTCGATGAAAACGCCACGCGCCGATCCATTGTTGAAATAATTTATTGAGGTCCATCAGTCATTCCATATAATGCATTATGATTTTTTTGTTGAGATAGATGGGCTAGAAATAATGCAAAAAGAATTATACACAAACCAATGACCAAGTGCATACCTTGTTTGACGTGTTCATGAAAAAATAATATAGATACCAAGGTACCAAGCGGGAGTTTTAAATTATTAAACACGGAGAGTATGACGGGATTCGTTTGAGTTGCGCCTTTGTTCCACCAAAAAAAACAAAGCCCCGAAGGAATGGCTCCTAAATAGACGAGTAACAAACCTTGTTTTATCGTTAATTGGTGTACGCTGTGCCAGCCATTAAACCATGTGGTGGATAGGGTCGTGGTGATGACTGCTCCTAAAAATAAGAATGCATAGATATCTTGATCGTGAATATCAGAATACTTAAGGCGAATTTTTCTGTAATAAACCTGTCCTAAAGAAAAACAAACATCAGAGGCTTGCACTAAAAAGAAGCCTGTGAGTGCGTTTAAACTCACGGATGAGGTGTAGTAAATTATCCCGCCACCAAGTATAGCTAGACCGGCAATCATAAAATGATGAGCCGTAAATCGACGCTCCAATAAAGCATGAAAGAGCATCACATAAAAAGGTGTGGTCGCTGTAAAAAGCACAATTTGATACGCATCTAAATATTGATAAGCTCGAAGTACGAGTAAATACATGATGCCGTACTGTAGTGCGCCTACACATAATAAATAAGGCATGAATGGCTTGTATTTTTTTAACTTAATGAAAGGTAAAAATACAAGAAAGGCGATCGTCATGCGGCAAGCAGCAACAAAGTTCGGATCAAGTGATGTAAGTTGTGATTTAATCAGCCCATATGAAAAGGCCCATATCAACGACGCAGAGAGTAAGTAAGGCATAGTAATTTTAATAATTCGTTAAAACAGTATTGTTAAAAAATGTATCATAACATAATGTGCTTATGTTTTAATCCACAAAATCGGTGAATAACCCCGGTGTTTAGCGTGTTAGTTTGTATTCCACGTTTCCTGCACAAGCTGAACCGAATAAGTCCCGTCGTGTGCCTTGCTTCGATGCAAAACACTGTAAAGGGCGCGCTCAAATGATGCTGTTTTGATTTGGCCTATGCTTAAAAAATACTCGCTTTCGAGTGTCACATCGTCCATATCAATTGAAAGAGATTTTAAAATACTTCTTACTTGATTGAGTGATTGAATGCCTTTTTTACCGCGTGCATCGATGAGGGCTTGAACTTGTTTTGCGAGCTCTTCTTGTGAATCGGTTTCACTTAAAGCGGTTAGGAGCATTTCAGGCGCAGTATTAATATTTATTTTGGTCGGAGGCGGTAAAACCGTGACATAAGGAAAGAGTGCTTGATAAATTTCTGGTGTGACGCCTTGAACAAGTTTAAGCTCAGAAAGACTGGCCATGGGTTGATGCGCTGTTATATAAGCTGGTTTTTGTTTAGCATAATATTTATTGTATTTATTATAATTACTATCTTTTTTGTCGTTGGATACCCAATTACTGATGGCATTTATTAATTGAAAAGCTTGGTTTTTTGATGCGCTTTCAAGAACTTCGTTGAACAAATGAACACCCGGGGTTTTTAATTTGCGGTTATCTAAGTTGTTGAGGTTAAACACAGCTTGTAAATCAAAAAGTTGAGCCGAAAGTTTGACCCCAGGAATTTTAGGCATGGGGCTTTCTTCATCGGTTAAAATCAGCATGGTGGGATCACGCCCAAAGTCCCTTGTTTTAGGGTTAATTAAAGCGGCCATAGCCCAATACCGTAACACTTCGGCCGTAAGTGTATCTTGGTCTGTACTCAGCACCAGGCGTGTTTGTTCAATGGCGTGTTGCAGTTGAACTGTCATGGTTGTCGTTGCAATCGAAACCAAAGTCATAATAAATAAAGCGGATAACAACGCGCTGCCCCGTATTTTTATCATGCGCCTCCCGGAATCACAAAGAGCAGGGGTATTTCACCAAGCTTTTTAAGACGCAACGTAAGCTTGATTGCGCGAGGAAACGGTGGTGATTTTTTTGTAGGGGTTACTTTAGATTCTTCGGCCGTCATAGGCCATTCGGAGACCCATGTGCCGTCTTTATCTAAATAAGAAAATTCGCAGCTTTCAATCTCATGCATGAGCACTTGCTCTTGAAAATCTTCAAGATTGACAGGATAGACGCGTGCCCACGTTTTTCGAATCAAATTTTCATCACCTCCACATAACAAGGCTACGCGCTTGAGGGTGCTTTTTGCTTCGTTTTCATCAGGAACGACAAGACCACCTCGTACAAACTCGGCATAATGGGTT
>JAACPN010000033.1 GCA_009995425.1 Legionella sp.
CAATGCCTCCGCTTGATTACCATCTTCTGCTGCTACCATGGCAAAGGTAATTTCAGTGATTATTTTTTTGCAACAAAATTTATATTTTTTTCCAGAAACACAGGGGCACTGATCATAGCTATCAGGAATGAATTTTTTAAGTGTTTCGATGTCGTCTTCTGATGCGTCTGAAGGCGCATGACCTATCGTTGATGGAGAAAAAAAATTCTCTCCAAATTCTTTTTTTACAGTCGAAATTAAATTTTCAAGATAAGGAGCGGGATGCATCTCCAATTTCATTGAATAAGCGGCTGCAGAGTTTCGAAAAAATGATTCAGCCGGATCCCCAGATGCTAGTAAAACACGTAAAGGAAGACGTCCATGTGACGCGCATTGCTTAAACAAACGGTCAGACTGTTGTTGAGACATATCTCGTTCAACGATGTCATGACCCAAGATAAATTCACTGGGAAGATGCATAGTGATATAGATATCAAGGTACTCATTAGCTACGCGTGCATCAAGGCGAAAAATAATCCAGGCTTCGTTATCATCAAAATCATTAGGTTTGAATGCTCTCATTTTTAAATTCCTGTTTGTTTACTTCGGCGTTATTAATTCATCTCTCGACTGCCACAATATTGACCTGCGGCCTTGGGAATAATGGAGCCGATTAAATCTACATACAGCCCAACTCATCAGAAAAAAGCCAGGTCGACTTTCAAGCCGTGCCCGAAGTCCGTCCGAAGTTTATTTTCTAACGAGTAACCAGCGTCTATTTGTCGTGGCTCCTTCATATTTTAAGATCCCCATTCGTATAAGATATTGGGACGCCGTTTCATAAGTGAAGTGCAACACAACTCCAATTAATTCACGTTCGTTATCTTGGTTTGATTGAGCTAGTATGCAGGCAATATTTTTACAGGGTTCTGGGTATATCCCGTAGAATTATGCTGTTCATGTTACTCAGTAAACTCACCATAATATTCATTATATATGCCGGATAAGCCATCTCTGAACCCCCAACCACAAGAGGCCCCTTCAACCAATATACATGCTTGTTGTTTAAAATGATCGAGTGCATTATTTTTTTTAGCTAACTCTAATGATTGCTCAAATAACGTTTCAGATTTTGTATAAAAGTCCTCACTGTCAGGACCAAATTCGTTATTAAAATCAGCAATGCATTTAGCATAATGAAATGTTAATTCAGCCAATAATAACTGATTAGAAGATATTTTTTTAAAATCATTTAAGCACTTTCTCGCAACACTAAACCTTGCTTTAGGATAACCACGTTTCGCGCCATAAATAAATTCTTTATCTATAATTTACTTGTATTTATTCAAGACAACCAAGGGTTCACTGAATGATAAAGGGGTTGTAGCCGCTAACCGCCGTAATTTCCGGACAATTTTTGTTCATCAATCCTTATTTACGAACCGTTGACGAGCAAACTCAATAGATTGATGTAACTTTTTCTGTAATTCGGCTTTAGATGGCAGTGTTGTAATATACTCAGCAACATGAATGCCACTTTTATCCAATTCTAATAATTCGATTTGCTCATGCGTTTTTCCAGTACACAATATGATACCTAATGGCGGATTTTCGCCAGGTTCTTGTTCATATTTCGCCAACCAACGAAGATAAAGCTCCATTTGCCCTTTGTAGGATGCCTCAAACTCCCCGATTTTTAAATCCAACGCGCACATTCTCCGAAGACGCCGATTATAAAATAATAGGTCAATGTAATAATCACGATGATCTATTTGTATGCGTTTTTGTCGAGCTATAAAGCTGAACCCTGTGCCTAACTCCAGTAAAAAGCACTCAATCTCGCGCAATATAGCATCTTCCAAATCCTTTTCAAGATATCGATCTTTCATACCAAGAAAATCTAAAATATAGGGATCCTTTAAAATTAAATCTGTACTGACTTTATCCGACTCACGCAAGACATCAATTTCATGACGAATTAATTCTTCTGGTTTTTTGGAAAGCGCTGTACGCTCAAATAACATAGACTTGATCTGTTTTTCTAGAGTACGTGTAGTCCATCGCTCAATACGACACATTTCAGCATAAAAATCACGCTTCAATGGGTCTTTTAATGGAATTAATGACTTAAAATGAGTCCAGCTCAATTGTCGCCGCAGTGCAGCGACAATTTTTTCATCGGGAAACAGTTCTGCAAATTGAATCATCCGGCGCAAGTTTTTTTCCTCAAATGAGCGACCATATTCTATTGTTAAGCTACGTGCTAGATCTTCAATGATAGATTTTCCATACTCCGCACGCTCATCTTTCAGTATTTCAATATTGATACGATAACCAACTTTCCAATATAACATTGTTAATTCGGCATTTACTACCGACGCTACTTTTTGTCTGGCCTGACTAATAAGCTGTTGAATGTCGGTCAATAAAGGTACGTGATCGGACTTTTTTGTTAGATGCTTATTCATAAAATTATCCAAGAAGTAACATTATTTTTCTTTCTATGCTGAATGCGCATGTACATCCTTTTGATTTTTGGTTGCTATTTTATCTTTTTTACTTTGTAAAATTAAATTCATTACAACCATATCCAGATCAATGAGCTTGGCATTATTCGAGAAGATAAAATGTCCTTGGAAATGGATGTGCCGCCAAGCTACTGGTGAAATTTTCCTTAGTTGAGTCAACGCGTTGTGATTCCCTTCGGTTTCATATTTAATTTTTAGTTTGGATAGTATTGCGGAATTATAGTGAATAATGGCATTGGCAATCAGACGGCCGCATTGGTTACTGATCTCAAGCTCACGATCACCTCTGCCAATCAGTTGTTTTTTTCCATAAACAGATGCAATTGCAGCACGCAATTGATGATAGGATTCAATTCGATTTTGTGAACGGTGAATATCGCGTTGCATTTTTCTATCTTGCAAATATTTAAGCGTGTAGATGCTCCGAATTAATTTATCATATTCAAAAATTGCTTTGCGCGTGCGATTGTCAGTGGTGTAGGTACATAATTTTTTAATCAGGACGCTTTGGCTTATTTCTTTCAAACCAAGCGCCGCGATAATCCGCATGATATTAGGCCATTCTTCCTCAATTAGTTGACGATTAATTTGCCCCACAGGATGGATAGTCCAATCGCTGTATTGTTTTGGGTCGTCACCACAATACAAATGCTTTGTTTGTGTTTGAAGATTGGTAAATCGTGGGTAAAGATTGCCACCAAACCAATCCATGATCGCAAAATTCCCTTTATTAATAACATGCATATCGCCCGTGAGCACATTGGGTGTAATACCGCTTGTATTGTTGTACCAAATATCAAAGGCATAATAGCTTTCGTGATCATGTGCACCAATCAAATCGCTTTGAAGCGGAATGTGGTTATAAAGCATGGTATAGGCCACAACTCCTTTACCTTTTCCATAATATTTTTTTGAATATCGTGCCTTGATAGTGGGTCTTGTCACTTCATATTTTTGTCCGTCAAGTGAGGCATAGAGCAAAATCATATCCAACGAATATAAAGGGAATATCGGCATTTTAGAAATATCATCACTAATGATGTCATTTGCTTGCTTTAGCGTTCGTAAACGTAAGCGCGATTGATAGGTATCAAGCAAGGTATCATAGGGGATATTCGAGATATTGGCCATGTTGAGATTGCCGTTATTTAACGCTTGCGCGATAATGGTTGCGATTAAACCATTTTCATTAACAAGTAGTTTACTGTAGCGTGGCTGGATATGCGTAAATGCTCGTGAATAACGACTGGAGTCATTAACAAATCGGAGTACATCTGCAACATCACACAATGGGAGTTGTTCATAAAACTGATGGTAAAGCTCTTCATCTTGATTATCATTTGTTTTTTTAAAATGTAAGGTTTTGGTTTTTTCATCATAATGAAGATGCTTAAGCTTGCCTTGTGTGAAAGCATCATTGAAGCTCATCCACTGTTTATGTAATTCAGAAAAGCGTAAATCTAGTAAATACTGGATCGGTTTTTTTAACGCAGGGATATCTAACGGCGCTATCAATGCGCCTTTGTCAAAGGCTGCCTGCAATTCTTGTTGTAATGAGCGGTTGTGGATGCTGTCTTCAATATGAAGATTACCCGATTTAATACGTTTTTTAAGTTGCCGATAAAGCCAAAATTCATAACGATCGGCATTTAATCGCTGTTTCCCTTTTGAGTTGGTGTTAATAAGGTAAGCCTTTAGGCGTTTAGGTAACGTTTTTTCAGGACAATCTTCTATCGGCCACTGGTGGAGCTGTTTTTTGGCGTTAAATGTTTTTTTTAATCCATTTATAGCAATGAGCCACGGATTGTTCGCTATAACACTTGAAAAATCCAACGTCATCACTAAGGGACGTAAGTGTAATTTGTAGCGATGAAACTGTTGATCAATTGTTTTCCAGTAAAAATCGATTTCAGTGAGTTCTTTTTCATCAAGATTATTCATCTGCTCTTGTAGTTTTTCTTTGGAGATAACTTTTGTAAAAGCTTCTTGTCGCACGTCACCAAATCGCGTGTCGTCTGCAACCTCATCGGCAACAAAAAACTTAGCTAAGCGGCGCATGGCTCCCAACTCTGTTTGCTGGCCCATTACATATTCAGTATGTGCTTCCCTGGATTTTGTTTTTAGAGAGTCTTCAAATTGTTTGAGACGGATGCAAAAAGCGTCCATTAAATTATCATCCAACTGTCGATAGCGTTGCCAGATATAGCACAATAGATATAAGTAAGACTGTTCCGTCTTTATTTTTACACGTAACTCATAAATACCGTAGTAATGTACAAGGCTTGCATAATAAGTGATATTTTGTTGAGATAACTTAAGCATGGGTAATAATAACTTTGCTATTAAGTACAACGGTTTTATTGTAACGAGTTTATCGCGTTCTTTATCCATCATTCTGACTTTAAAGTCTTTTGCATCACGCTTGAGTTCTTCTAGATCGGATAATGTCTCTTCCTCTTGTAATAAATGGTGCAAGGATAATTTATCTGCCTCAGATAATGATGTTTTAATAAATGAAGCAAGACGGTTTCTTTCAGTAACTAATGCTTGGCTAATAATCGTTTGTAACGTGGTGTAGCCTGGTCGCAGGATTTTTTTCTCCCGCAAGAATGCCAATAGTTCCATGACAATAAATTGAGGGCTAATGTCTTTGCGTAGGACAAGTTCAGTTTGTTGAAACAACAGAGTCTCAAAATCTTTGGACCACAATTGATACTTAAAATGCTTAGCAACAATCTGACATTGGGCGTAGTATTGATGTTTCGTAATGGTTTGAGGCTTAAAGATTTCTTCAGGAAAATATTGCTCCAATATGAAGTTCACGTCTTCTGTAACTTCTTCCCAATCAAAACGAAAAAAGAAGTGTACTGCTTTAAAATAACCAATTTGCAGTGCACAGTGAATTTTTGCCGCTAAATTCGATCGGTTATGCATCAACGCTTGTTCTTCTGGCGTAAGGTTCAGATAGTTCAAGCGTTGCTCATCATCAAAATTAGGTAATTCATAGAGGGCAGCTTGTTCTGCTTCTGATAGAATGGTAAGTCTTTCATTACTTGCGCGCATATGACATTATATTTTGAGTATTGAATAACGACCGTTATGATATGTTTCAAATATACAATTGAAATAGATTGAAATGCAATGCCAATCTGTATTATTTTAATTATAAAAATACGTTAAGAGATAACAGGCTAAATTTATGGGTAAAATTGTTGCTTATTTACGCGCTTCCACCGACAAGCAGGATTTGAGTCATCAAAAATTGGAATTGCTCGAATTTGCTAGAAATAAATCTTTAAAGATCGATTCATTTATTGAAATTACAATTTCTTCTCGAAAAACGAGTAAGCAACGACGCATTGATGAATTGCTACAGATACTTGATGATGCAGATACACTAATTGTTACAGAGTTAAGTCGTTTAGGTCGAAGCACTGCAGAAATCATAGCATTGATAAATGATTTAGTTAAAAAAAGTATTCGCGTGATTATTATCAAGCAAAATTTAGACATATCACAACATGATATGAACTCAAAAATTATTATCACGCTATTTTCATTATTTGCCGAGCTTGAAAGAGATATGATAAGCATTCGGACAAAAGAAGCGTTGCTTGCAAAAAAAGCACAAGGTATTAAGCTGGGCAAGCCTAAAGGAACGCTACAAAAAAGCAAGTTTGATAAAGACGTTGAGAAAATCAGGGAATTGCTTGGCTATGGATTATCTATTAGAAAAATGGCAAAAGTATTGGGTTATACCAGCCACATTGCACTTAATACGTACATTAACAAGCGTGGACTTCGCTTAAACACAGGTCCGTAATGAAATATGCACTGCATGATCGATATATGACCGGAAATTACG